>NZ_VITD01000001.1:590908-1056662 GCF_007827755.1 Micromonospora sp. CNZ322 | reverse complement strand
CCTACATCAGCCTCACCCGAGCAGCCTGATCAACAACACCTGACACATCTATCGGGACTTCCCCTTGACACATGTCTCGGGACAGCACAGTCAGCGCGTGACGGAAACTGTCGAAGATCTGCTTACGTGGGGTGTGCGGGGCGAGATTAGTGGCCGGTGGACGCCAGGTAGCGGTCCTCGTTCGGCATCAGCACCCACAGGATCAGGTAGACGATCACCTGCGTGCCGGGCAGCAGCAGCGACAGCAGGAACAGCAGCCGGACCATTCCGGCCGACATGCCGAACCGCCGTCCGAGGCCGGCGCAGACACCGGCGATCATGCGCCCCTCGCGGGGCCGGACCAGTTTGCGACTCATCGTCGTACTCCCACTCTGCGGCGGTGCGCCGCGTCTGCAATCCACGGTAGAAAGGGATGGCCACCTCGCCCTCGGTCCCGAGGAGGAGCGGCAACCCGTGGACCCGTAGGTGCTTTACCCGGGCAACCCCCCGCTGACGCCTCCCCGCCTGCCCGCCGTCCGCCGCAGCCGGCCTGGGGGGAGGCGTGCGCCGGGCGGGAGAGACGGTGGTCGGGTGTTCACGTCCCGGACCGGGTGGGCGGTGAGCTGGGCGGGTAGGCTGATTGATCGGCCTTCCACACCCCGGAGGGCCGGCACCCCATACCCCGGACGGTCATGAGCGGGGCCGCCAGACCGGCGGTCACGACCCGTCCGGGTCCCGTACGCCGGGACGACGGCGAGGAAGCGCAGCCATGATCAGTGTTTTCGACCTCTTCAGCGTCGGTATCGGGCCGTCCAGCTCACACACTGTGGGGCCGATGCGGGCCGCGCGGACGTTCGTTGGCGGGCTGAAGGCCGACGGGCTGCTCAGCGACACGGCGCGGGTGCAGGCCGAGCTGTTCGGCTCGCTGGGTGCCACGGGGCACGGGCACGGCAGCGGTCCGGCGGTGCTGCTCGGGTTGGCCGGCGAGTCGCCGGAGACTGTCGACACGGACACCGTCGGTCCTCGGGTCGAGCGGATCCGGGCCGAGCGGCGGCTCAACATCCTCGACGCGCACGAGATCGACTTTGACCCGGATCGGGACCTGACGCTGCACCGCCGCCGGTCGTTGCCGTACCACCCGAACGGGATGACCTTCGTGGCGTACGACGGGGCCGGCGCCGAGCTGCGCAGCCGCACCTACTACTCCGTCGGTGGCGGGTTCGTGGTGGACGAGGCGGCGGCCGGGGCGGACCGGATCAAGCCGGACAGCACTGTGGTGCGGTACCCCTTCCTGACCGGGGCGCAGCTGCTCGACGTCACCACCCGCACCGGGCTGTCGATCAGCGAGGTGATGCTGGCCAACGAGCGTTCCTGGCGCAGCGAGGCGGACATCCGGGCCGGTCTGCTGGAGATCTGGCGGGTGATGCAGGAGTGCGTGCAGCGCGGTTGCGAGCGGGACGGCGTACTCCCTGGGGGGTTGAAGGTCCGGCGGCGCGCGGCGGAGCTGCGGCGCGGCCTGGAGGCGGAGGCCGGGACGGCCGACCCGCTGCACGCGATGGACTGGGTGACGCTGTTCGCGCTCGCGGTGAACGAGGAGAACGCCGCGGGCGGCCGGGTGGTCACCGCGCCGACCAACGGCGCGGCCGGGATCATTCCGGCGGTGCTGCACTACTACACCCGGTTCGTGCCGGACGCCGATGACGAGGGTGTGGTGCGGTTCCTGCTGACGGCGGGCGCGATCGGTGTGCTGTTCAAGGAGAACGCCTCGATCTCGGGTGCCGAGGTGGGCTGCCAGGGTGAGGTCGGTTCGGCGTGCTCGATGGCGGCGGCGGGGCTGGCCGAGGCACTCGGTGGCACCCCTGAGCAGGTGGAGAACGCGGCCGAGATCGGGATGGAGCACAACCTCGGGTTGACCTGTGACCCGGTGGGTGGCCTGGTGCAGATCCCCTGCATCGAGCGGAACGCGGTGGCTAGCATCAAGGCGATCACGGCCGCCCGGCTGGCGCTGCGCGGCGACGGGGTGCACAAGGTGTCGCTGGACAAGGTCATCAAGACCATGCGGGAGACGGGCGCCGACATGAAGGTCAAGTACAAGGAGACGGCGCGCGGCGGTCTGGCCGTCAACGTGATCGAGTGTTGAGTCCGGTCGATTCGGGGCAATCGTTCACCGACTGCTAACCTGTCGTCCGTTTCAGGAGGCGGGAGGCTGCGGTGACCTCTGGCGTCGCGGCGTTGTGGTCGCACCGCAACTCGCTGCGCATCCTGGTCAGGCGGGATCTCGCGGTCAAGTACCAGCAGTCCGTGCTGGGCTACTTCTGGTCGTTGATCGAGCCGCTCGGCATGGGCGCCATCTACTGGTTCGTCTTCGGGGTGCTCTACTCCCGGGACACCGGTCGGCACCTCGGTGAGGCGGCCGGGTCGTACCCGTTGTTCCTGATCACCGGCATCTTCGCCTGGATGTGGACCAGTTCGGCGCTGAGCGAGGCGACGAACGCTCTGACCGGCCAGTCCCGGCTGATCACCACGATGAACGTGCCGCGTCAGGTCTTTCCGATCGGCCGGGTCACCGGCCGGTTCGCCGAGTACGCGGCCGGCCTGCCGATCCTGATCGCCATCGCGGTGATCTACGCGGTGCACGGTCGGATCCACCCCGGTTGGTCGCTGCTCTCCCTGCCGCTGGCGGTGGCCGTCCAGGCCGTCCTGTTGACCGGGCTCGCCCTGCTGCTGTCCGCGTGGAACGTGCTGATGCGCGACGTGGAACGGCTGATGCGGCTGATCATCCGGGTGCTCTTCTACGCCACGCCGATCATCTATCCGCTCAGCCTGGTCCGGGAGTCCGGGCTGCCCGGCTGGTTGAAGGTGGTGTACGAGCTGAACCCGCTGGTCGGGATCTTCCAGCTCCACCACGCGATCTGGTATCCGGACGAGTTCCCGGACGCCCGGCTGCTCGCCACCACGATCGTCGGCAGCGTGCTGGTGCTGGCCGCCGGTTGGTGGTCGTTCCGCCGGTTGGAGCCCGCCGTGCTCAAGGAGCTCTGAGGTGGCGGCGCCGATCATCGAGGCCGACGGCCTGGGCATTCGGTTCGTCCGCAATCGTCGCCGCCAGCTGCGGCTGCGCGAGTTGTTCATCCACCGGGGCGCCCGCGGCGCGTTGCCTGGCCAGTTCTGGCCGTTGCGGGACGTGTCGTTCACCGTGCAGCCCGGCGAGACCGTCGGGGTGATCGGGCGCAACGGCACCGGCAAGAGCACACTGCTGCGGCTGATCGCCGGGGTGCTCATACCGGACGAGGGCAGCATCCGGGTGCACGGCGCTGTGGCGCCGTTGCTGGAATTGTCCGCCGGTTTCTCCAACGACCTGACCGGGCGGGAGAACCTGCACCTGGTCGGTGGGCTGCACGGACTGTCGACGAGCTACCTGAAGCGGCACTTCGACGAGATCGTCGAGTTCGCCGGTGAGCAGGTGGAACGGGCCATCGACACGTCGGTGCGGCACTACTCGTCGGGGATGAAGGTGCGGCTGGGCTTCGCGATCATCTCGCACCTGCCGCACCCGATCCTGCTGATGGACGAGGTGACAGCGGTCGGGGACGCGGAGTTCCGCAAGAAGTGTTACGCGACTATTGATCGTCTGCTCGGGGAGGGGCGCACGCTGGTGCTGGTGTCACACAACGAAAAGGACCTGACCCGGTTCTGCCGTCGGGGGTTGTACCTCGACGCGGGCCGGTTGACGCTCGACGGCACCATCGCCGAGGCGCTCGACGCGTACCACGCCGCGGTCCCGCGGTGACGCTCGCGATCGTGCTCGCCGCCGGGACGCCCGCGGCGGGCCTGACCACTGCGACCGGTGAGCCGCTGGCCGACCGGTTGGCCGCCCAGTTGCGCCTGGCCGGGGCGGACGAGGTGCGCTTCGCCGCCAACCTCGACGAGCTGTCCGACCTGGTCACCACCGCGACCGCCCCGGTGTTGATCACCGGCACGGACCTGGTCGCGCACACCGCCGTACTGCGGCACCTGGCCACCAGCCCGGTGGGCCCCACAGTGGCGCTGGTCCTCGGCGACCCGCCGGTGCCCGGTCGGACCGCAGTGCGGGAGGAACGCGGCCAGGTGGTCGACGCCGGCGCGTTGGACTCCCTCGACGGGGCCGCCACCGGCGTGTTCGGCGGCGCACTGCGGGTCGGCGTGGACGACCTGCCGACCCTCGCGGCCGCCGCCCGGGCCGCCGCGTCCGGGATGCTCCCCGTCGCCGCCCCGATCGGCCCGGTCGGCGACGTGGCGCCGCTGCCGGCGACCGGCGGAGCCGGGTCCGGAGGGTCGGTCGCGGCCGGTGGCCCCGGGTCCGCCGTGGACCGGCTCTTCGCGGGTCTCGCGGCGCTCGGCACCCTGATCTTCGCCCAGCGGGTACGCCTGCTCGTCGCCCACCGGGTCGAGGACCAGGCCGGGCTGACCGCTGCCGAGGCGGCGGTGACCGCCGTCGACGAGGACCGGGCCGAGCTGCGGCTGTCGGTGAAGGAGAAGGACGACTTCTTCTCCACCTACTTCGTCAGCACCTGGTCGCCGTACGTGGTCCGGCTCTCGGCTCGGCTCCGGCTCACCCCGACCGGGGTGACGGCGATATCGGTGCTCTTCGCGTTGGCCGCGGCGGTGCTGTTCGGAGTCGGTGGGCGGCCCGCGCTGGTCGGTGGCGCGGTGCTGCTCTACCTGGGCTTCGTGCTGGACTGCGTGGACGGCCAACTGGCCCGCTACACCCGGCACTTCAGCGCCTGGGGTGGCTGGCTGGACACGATGGCGGACCGGGCCAAGGAATACCTGGTCTACGCCGGGCTGGGCTTCGGGGTGAGCCACGCCGGGCTGGGCAACGGGTGGGCGCTCGCGATCGCCGCGATGACGTTGCAGACCGTCCGGCACATGACCGACACCTGGTACGGGGTGCTGCACGACGAGGCGGCCCGTCGCCCGCGTACGGCGACGAACGCCAGCGGCGGGATCGGTGACCGGCTCAACGCGGCGTCGACCCGGGTGCAGGCGGACACCGGGTCGGTGTCGTACTGGCTGAAGCGGACAGTGGTCTTCCCGATCGGTGAGCGGTGGGCGCTGATCGCGCTGACAGTGGCGCTGTTCAACCCGCTGGTCAGCCTGATCGCCGTGCTGGTCTGGGGGGTGCTGGCGTTCGCGTACACCGGGGCGCTGCGGACGCTGCGGGCCCGCTGGATGTGGGTGCCGGTGCTGGACACTGTCGACGCCACCCTGCACCGCGACGACGGACCGCTGGCCCGCTGGTTGCCGGTGGTCCGCCCGATGGGGCCGCTGACCCTGGCGGTGATCGCCGCGCTCGGCCCGGCGGCGCTGCTGGTCGGGGCGCTGCTGAGCGACGCGCCCGAGGGGCTGCGCTGGGCGGTGCCGGTGGCGCTGCTGGTGCTGCTGGTCGGCGGCCTGGGTGCCGGGGCGGCGCACAACGGTCCGCTGGACTGGCTGGTGCCCGCGGCGTTGCGGGCCGCCGAGTATCTGTTCGCCATCGCGGTCGGGGTGGTCGGTGCGGCGCCCGGTTGGCTGATCTTCGGGTACGTCTTCGTGCTAACCGTGCACCACTACGACCTGACCGCCCGGCTGGAGAAGCGACAGGTGGCACCGCCCCTGCACGCGGCGACGCTGGGCTGGGAGGGGCGCTCGGTGCTGCTGGCCCTCGCGGCGATCGCCGGTATTGCGGGTATCGGACTGGCTACACTCGGTGCGTACCTTCTCGTGGTTTTCGTGGTGAGCGTCGTCCTGGCCTGGTTCGTGCGACCGGCCCGTAGCGCGCGGGCGTCGGTGGCGCCGGCGGGCGCTGGAGGTGCCGCGCCGCGCTGACGGAGGGCGGCCGGATGACTCTGATCAGCTTCGTGGTGCCGGCCTTCCGGGTGCAGGGATACCTGCGTGAATGCCTGGACTCCATCCTCGGTCAGCCGGAGACGGACATCGAGGTGATCGCCGTCGACGACTGCTCGCCGGACGCCAGCGGCGACATCATCGACGAGTACGCGGCCCGCGACCAGCGGGTCCACTCGGTCCGGCTGTCGGAGAACGTCGGCCTCGGTCCGGCCCGGAACATCGGGCTGGACCGGGCCGTCGGCGAGTACGTGTGGTTCCTCGACGGCGACGACTGGCTGGCTCCGGAGTGCCTGACCGAGGTCGCCGAACGGTTGCGGGTCACCCACCCGGACGTCCTGCTGGTCGACCACGTCCGCACCCACTGGAACGACACCGCCACCCGCAGCGCGATGGCCGAGGTGTTTCCGGAGTCGCCGGGTCCGGGGACCTTCCGCCTGCGGGACCGGCCGCAGGCGATGCACCTGCTGCACACCGCGTGGAACCGGCTGGTCCGTCGGGAGTTCCTCGCCGACCTGGGGCTGCGCTTCGCGCCCGGCTGGTACGAGGACGTCTCGTTCAGCTACCCGGTGCTGATGGCCGCGCACCGGATCGGCGTACTCGACCGGGTCTGCGTCAACTACCGCCAACGCCGCGCCGGTGCGATCACCCGGACCCGCGGTGACCGGCACTTCGAGGTCTTCCCGCAGTGGCACCGGGTCTTCCACCTGATGGATTCGTGGGGGTCGGCGACGGAGGCCCTGCGGCCGGCGGTCTTCGAGCGGATGATCTGGCACTACCTGACGGTGCTCGGCAACGGTCAGCGGATCGCGCCGGAGCTGCGGGAGGCGTTCTTCGCGCAGATCACCGCCGACTACGAGCGCTGGCTGCCGGCCGGCGGCTATCCGGTGCCGGACGGGGTCGAGGGAATCAAGCACAAGCTGGTCGCGTCCGGCCGGTGGCGCACCTTCAGCGCGTTGCGTGCCGCGAGCCGGGTCCGCGACGCCGCCCGCCGGCGGGCCCGCACCGCGCGGCGCACTGTCGGCCCTGTCGCCCGGCGCGGTGCCCGGCTGACCCGGGACGGGCTGCTGCGCGAGTACTACCGGGCCGAGTTGCGGCGGCCGGTCGACCCGACGCTCGCGGTGTATGCGGCGTACTGGTACCGGGGTTACTCCTGCAACCCGGCGGCCATCTACGAGGTTGCCCGCCGGTTGGCGCCAGGGGTGCGCGGGGTGTGGGTGGTGCGCCGGGACCGGGTGGACACCGTGCCGGCCGGAGTGGAGTACGTGGTGGCCGGCACGCCCGCGTACTACCGGGTGCTCGCCCGCGCCCGGTGGCTGATCAACAACGTCAACTTTCCCGACTTCGTCCGCAAGCGACCGGCACAGGTGCACGTGCAGACCCACCACGGCACGCCGGTCAAGGTGATGGGGCTGGATCAGCAGCGCTACCCGATCGGCGCGGGCCGGATGGACTTCGCCGGGCTGCTGCGCCGGGTGGACCGCTGGGACTACAGCGTCAGCGCCAACAGCTTCTCCACCCAGATGTGGGACCGGGCGTACCCGGCCACGTACACCACGCTGGAGGTCGGGTACCCGCGTAACGACCGCCTGGTCACCGCCAGCCCGGACGAGGTGCGCCGGCTCCGCGCGGAGTTCGGCCTCGACCCCGACGAGCAGGTCGTCCTGTACGCCCCGACGCACCGCGAGCACCTGCCCGGCTACCGGCCGCCGTTCGACCCGGACCGGTTCGTCCAGGCGCTGGGTGACTCGGGCCGGTTGCTGATGCGCAGCCACTACTTCCACGACCGTGATCGACGCCCCGGCCAGCCGAGGGACTGGGAGCGGGTTCGTGACGTCAGCGGCCATCAACGGGTCGAGGATCTCTACCTGGTGGCGGATGTGCTGGTCACCGATTACTCGTCGGCCATGTTCGACTATGCGGTGTTGGACCGGCCGATCGTGCTCTACACCCCGGACTGGGAGGCGTACCGGCTGGCCCGGGGGGTCTACTTCGACGTCACCGCCGAACCGCCGGGCGCGGTAGCCTCCACTTTCGCCGATCTGCTCGACCTGTTCCGTACCCACGGGGTGCGCTCGGACGCGGCGACCAAGGCCCGCGAGCATTTCCGGGCCCGGTTCTGCACATTGGACGACGGGCGGGCGGCGGAGCGGGTGGTGCGGCAGGTGTTCCTCGGGGAGCCGGGCGAGCGATCCACGCGCTGCTGATCGCGGTTTCTGTCGTGTAATAGCAGTGTCATCGATCGAACATGAGACGTTTACCCGATGTCACAAACCCATGATCCTGGTCACAGTCTTGTGGGGTTCGGTCGACGCGCGCTGGGGGGGAAGACGGTGAGCACCGTCACGCTCAAGGATGTGACCAAGGTTTTCCGGGATGGCACGCTGGCCGTCGACAGCATCAATTTGGATGTGAACGACGGCGAGTTCATGGTGCTGCTTGGGCCGTCCGGGTGCGGCAAGTCGACAGTGCTGCGGATGATCGCCGGGTTGGAGGAGCCGACCACCGGTGCGGTCATGCTCGACGGGGAGGTGGCGAACGACCTGCCCCCACGGGACCGCAGGATCGCCATGGTCTTCCAGGACTTCGCTCTCTACCCGCACATGACCGTTGGCGACAACATCGCGTTTCCGCTGCGGCTGGCCGGGGTCGAGCCCGAGCCGCGTGGCGAGCGGGTCAGCGACGTGGCGAGCGCGCTGGGCATCGGTGACGTGCTGGCCCGCAAGCCGGGTCAGCTCTCCGGCGGGCAGCGGCAGCGGGTCGCGATGGGGCGCGCGATCGTCCGCCGGCCCGGCCTGTTCCTGATGGACGAGCCGCTCTCCAACCTGGACAGCGGCCTGCGGGCCGAGTTGCGTGCGGAGATCTCCGGCCTGACCCGCGAGCTGGGCGTCACCACTGTCTACGTCACGCACGACCAGGCCGAGGCGCTCACCATGGCCGACCGGGTGGCCATCATGCGCCGCGGCGTGCTCCAGGACGTGGGCACACCGACCCAGGTGTACGGCCGGCCGGCGACGCTCTACGTGGCGGCGTTCCTGGGCAGCCCACGGATGAACCTGCTGGAGGCGTCGGTCTACGTCCATCTCGACCGGTACGTCACGCTCAACCTCGGTGACCAGTCGCTCTACCTGCCCTGGAACGACATCCGCAGTCGGGCTGTGGCGCACTACCACGGTGAGCGAATAGTGGTCGGCATGCGGGCCGAGGCGCTCACCCCGGTCGCTC
The DNA here is from genome assembly GCF_007827755.1 of Micromonospora sp. CNZ322. Taxonomy (NCBI): domain Bacteria; kingdom Bacillati; phylum Actinomycetota; class Actinomycetes; order Micromonosporales; family Micromonosporaceae; genus Micromonospora; species Micromonospora sp. CNZ322. Next base: position 1,047,596 of record NZ_VITD01000001.1, on the reverse strand, counting down.
CGGACAGCCCCGGCGACGTGCTGCGCGGGCGGATCCGCTACCTGGAGCACCACGGGCACGAGTCGTTGGCGTTCCTCGACATCGGCGCGACAGCGATCGTGGTGGACGAGATGGGTGCCCCGCTCGAACCGCCGCCGGTCGGCCAGCGCGGTCTGCGCCGCTTCGGCTCGGTGATGCAGCGGCTCACCGGCAAGCCGGTGGAGGCGCAGGAGGCACCGGCCAGTGGCGTCCAGACCAGCGTGCTGCCCGATCCGGGCCGGCACCACCGCCGCCCGGCGGAGCTGGCGGTACGGCTGGCGCCCTACCCGGCGGTCAGCGCCGGTCACCCGCTCGCCGTCTCGGTACGGATGGACGCGCTGCACTTCTTCGACGAGCGCGGCGACCGGATCGACGTGGGTTGGCGCTGACGACGTGCCCGGACGGGGTGGCGGGCCCGCCACCCGGTGCCCTACCGTCTGCCCACCAGTCCACAGTGAAAGACCACCGAGAGGGGTGCACCCGTGTCGGGTGACCGTCCCAGCCCGCTCGTCATCGAGCGCATCCTGCGAGATCGCGAGAGCATCTGGCAGCAGATCGTGGCCGAGCGTGACCTCAACGCCCTGACCGGGCGGATGCTGACCAGCTCCGCCATCGCGTTGGCCTGCTACGGGGCGGTGCTGGGCTTCTTCCACAGCCCACTGATGGCGCTGACCTCGGCGCTGAAGCTGCCGCTGCTGTTCCTGGTCACCCTGGTCATCTGCCTGCCCACGCTCTACCTGTTCAACCTGGTCTTCGGCGCCCGGCTCTCGGTGCGGCAGTCGTTGGCGCTGGTGATGGTGGCGATCACTGTCACCTCGATGCTCGCTGTGGCGTTCGCGCCGATCAGCCTCTTCTTCCTGATCACCGCCAACGACTACGGGTTCTTCAAGCTGCTCAACGTGTCGATCCTGACCCTGTCGGCGCTGGTCGGGTTGCGCTTCCTGACCAGCGGGATGCAGGTGCTCAACGACCACGGCCTGCTCGCGCCCGAGGCCGCCAACGTTAAGGTCGACGGGCAGGCCAGCGCCCCGGCGCCGGTCCAGGCCGTGCCGGCCGCGGTGCCCGCCGGGCCGACGCCGGCTGCCGCGCCGGTCGCCGGTCAGAGCGCCGAGCCGGTCGCCGTGCCGGCCGGGGCCGCCGTGGCCGAGTCGACTGCGAATGGTGCCGTGACCACCGCGACGGCGCCGGCCCAGGTTCCGACGCAGTGGGCCGGGCAGCCGGCCGGTGCCTCGTTCCCGCCCGGCATACTGCCGCCCGGCTACGTGGCGCAACGCCCGTGGGACGGCCGTACGGTCCGACGCGGGGAGCCGACGCAGCGTCCGGCCAGCATGACCCTGCTCTACATCTGGATCCTGCTCTTCGGTTTTGTCGGCACCCAGCTGGCCTGGACGCTGCGGCCGTTCTTTGGCGACCCGGGGCAGGATTTCTCCTTCTTCCGCAGCATCGACGGCAACTTCTATGCGGAGATCCTGCGGATTATCGGCAACCTCTGACCGTGCCCCGACGGCGAAGTCGCTGGTTGCCGGCCTGGTTACCGGTTAGTAACGTCAGGCCATGACTATCGACTCCCGCCAGGTGGCGGCCGGCATGCTGGAAGCGGTGCCGTTCGCTCGTACGCTCGGTATCGAGTTCGTCGAGGTGGCACCCGAGGCGGAGGGCGGCGTGCGGGCCGTCGTCCGGCTGCCCGACTCGCCGGCCACCCACAACCACATCGGGGGCCCGCACGCCGGGGCCATGTTCACCCTCGGCGAGACGGCCTCCGGCGCGGTCGTGCTGGCCGCCTTCGGGCAGTTGCTCGACCGGGCCGTGCCGTTGGCCGTCCGGGCTGAGATCGCCTACCGGAAACTCGCCATGGGTCCGGTGCTGGCCACCGCGCGACTCGGCCGGCCGGCGGCCGAGGTGACCGAGGAGCTGGCCGCCGGTCGGCGCCCGGAATTCCCCGTCGCGGTCCAGATCGCCACCGAGGACGGCAAGCCGACCTCGGAGATGACAGTGATCTGGACGCTGCGACCGAACTGAAACGCCCCATGGGGGCCGAAACGGGTTTGCGGGCCCAGCAGGGTGGATAGATTCGTACCGTGCTGGGCCTACCTGCTCACGTGACCGCCTGTCTCTTCGATCTGGACGGTGTGCTGACGCAGACCGCCCGCGTACACAACGCCGCCTGGACGCAGACGTTCGACGAGTTTCTCCGCCAACGCGCCACGGTCTCCGGCGAACCGTTCCAACCGTTCGATCCGGGCCCGGACTACAACCGCTATGTCGACGGCCGCCCCCGGGCCGACGGCGTCCGGTCGTTCCTCGCCTCCCGCGGGATCGTGCTGCCCGAGGGCAGCCCGGACGACCCGCCGGAGGCGGAGACCGTCAACGGCCTGGGCAACCGCAAGAACGTCCTGCTGCTGCACCGTCTGCGTACCGACGGCGTCGAGGTCTACCCGGGCTCCGTGCGGTATCTGAAGGCGGCGACCGCCGCCGGGCTCCGCCGAGCCGTGGTCACCGCCAGCGCGAACGGGGGCGAGGTGGTCGCCGTCGCCGGATTCGAGCCGCTGCTGGAGGCCCGGGTGGACGGGCTGGTCGCCCGTGCGCAGGGGCTGCGCGGCAAACCACACCCCGACACGTTCCTCGCCGGGGCCAGGGTGCTCGGAGTCGACCCGACGCAGGCCGCCGTCTTCGAGGACGCGCTCTCCGGGGTGGCAGCCGGCCGCGCCGGTGGCTTCGGCTACGTGGTCGGCGTCGACCGGGTCGGGCAGGCCGACGAGTTGCTCGCCCACGGCGCCGACATCGTGGTGACGGACCTCGCCGACCTTCTCGACCGCGCGGACCCACCGGCGCCGAACCGCACCGCTACCGACCCGCTCGCCGCCGAACGAGGCTCCGGATGATTCGGGAGCGCGCCTATCCGGTGGAGCCGTGGCACGTCCGGGAGACCCGGCTGGACATGGACGTGCTGGCCCAGTCGGAGTCGGTCTTCGCGCTCTCCAACGGGCACGTCGGCCTGCGGGGCAACCTCGACGAGGGCGAACCGCACGGCCTGCCCGGCACCTACCTCAACTCGTTCTACGAACTGCGTCCGTTGCCGTACGCGGAGGCGGGCTACGGCTTCCCCGAGTCCGGGCAGACCATTGTCAACGTCACCAACGGCAAACTGATCCGGCTGCTGGTCGACGACGAACCGCTCGACGTGCGTTACGGCGAGCTGATCGCCCACGAGCGGATCCTCGACCTGCGGGCCGGCACGCTGCACCGGGAGCTGCACTGGCGCTCGCCCGCCGGCCGGGAGGTCAAGGTCCGCAGCACCCGTCTCGTCTCGTTCACCCAGCGGTCGGTGGCCGCCATCAGCTACGAGGTGGAGGCCGTCGACGGCCCGCTGCGACTGATCGTGCAGTCCGAGTTGGTGGCGAACGAGTCGCTGCCCGCGCAGAGCAAGGACCCCCGGGTCGCGGCGGTGCTGGAGTCGCCGCTTCAGGCCGAGGAGGAGCTGACCACCCCCGACGGCGGCCAGCTGATCCACCGCACCAAGGTCTCCGGTCTGCGGGTCGCCGCCGCCATGGAGCACGAGGTGCACGGCCCGGACCACACCACCATCGAGTCCGAGGGATACCAGGACTGGGTGCGTACCACCATCGCCTGCGTGCTCCAGCCCGGCGAGAAGCTGCGGGTGATCAAGTATCTGACGTACAGCTGGTCGAGTCGCCGGTCGCTGCCGGCTCTGCGCGACCAGGTCGGCGCGGCACTGGCTGGCGCCCGGCTCGACGGATGGGACGGGCTGCACCGGGAGCAGCGCAACTACCTCGACGCGTTCTGGGACGCCTCCGACGTGCTGGTCGAGGGCGACCCGGAGGTGCAGCAGGCGGTCCGGTTCGGGCTCTTCCACGTGTTGCAGGCAGGCGCGCGGGCCGAGCAGCGGCCGATCTCGGCGAAGGGGCTGACCGGCCCCGGCTACGACGGTCACGCCTTCTGGGACACCGAGATGTTCGTCCTGCCGGTGCTCACGTACACCCAGCCGAGCGCGGTGCGCAGCGCGTTGCAGTGGCGACACAGCACGCTGGATTCGGCGCGGGAACGTGCCGAGACGCTCAACCTCCGGGGTGCCGCCTTTCCCTGGCGGACCATCGAGGGCCCGGAATCATCCGGATACTGGCCGGCGGGTACGGCAGCTTTCCACATCGCCGCAGACATCGCCGACGCCGTGCGCCGCTACGTGATGGTCACCGGGGACACCCAGTCGGAACGGGAGATCGGGCTGGAGCTGCTGGTGGAGACTGCCCGGCTGTGGCGCTCGATCGGCCACCACGACCGGCACGGGCAGTTCCACATCGATGGTGTCACCGGGCCGGACGAGTACACCGCCGTGAAGAACGACAACGTCTACACCAACCTGATGGCGCAGCGGAACCTGCTCGCCGCCGCCGACGTGGTCATGCGCTACCGGGACGAGGCGTTCCACCTCGGTGTCACCGACGAGGAGGCCGCGAGCTGGCGGGACGCCGCCACCTCGATGCACGTCCCGTACGACGAGGAGCTCGAGGTCCACCAGCAGGTGGAGGGCTTCACCCGACTCCAGGAATGGGACTTCACGCACACACCGGCGGAGAAGTACCCGTTGCTGCTGCACTACCCGTACTTCGAGCTGTACCGCAAGCAGGTGGTGAAGCAGGCCGACCTGGTCCTCGCCATGCACTGGCGGGGGGACGCCTTCACCCCCGAGGAGAAGGTGCGCAACTTCCTCTACTACGAGCGCCGCACCGTACGCGACTCGTCGTTGTCGGCCTGCACCCAGTCGGTCCTCGCCGCCGAGGTGGGCCACCCCGAACTCGCGCACACCTACCTGCGTGAGGCCGCGCTGATGGACCTGCACGACCTCAACGAGAACACCCGCGACGGCGTACACATGGCGTCGTTGGCCGGCGCGTGGCTCGCCCTGGTCAGCGGGTTCGGCGGTCTCCGGGACCACGACGGCGGACTGTCCTTCGCCCCCCGGCTCTCCAGCCGACTCAGCCGGTTGGAGTTCTCGCTCCAGTGGCGGGGGTTGGCGCTGCGGGTGGATGTCCGGCCGCACCAGACGACGTACTCGCTGCGCCACGGCGGCCCTGACGACGTGGTGGAGCTGCGCCACCACGACCAGATGCTGCGGGTGACCTGCGACGAGCCGGTGACGGTGCCGGTGCCGCCGGCCGAGCCGTCCGGTCCACCGCCCGAGCAACCACCCGGCCGGTCTCCGCTGCTGCGGTTGCCCGAGCGCGAACAGTGACGGGCGGGGCGGGAATCTTCCCGCCCCGCCCGTCCCGCGCCTGTGGGTCAGACCGGCTCGCCGGTCCCAGTTCGTCAGACCGGCTCGCCGGTCGACGGACGCCCGATCGCGTCCCGGGGCGCCGCCGCCTTCGGGTCGTCGGGCAGCCGGGCCGAAGCGGCCTGGTCTCCGAAATCCTGGTCCCCGACGTCCTGGTTGCGCTCGGCGTCCTGTTCACGCTGGGTTCGCTCGGTCAGCTGCTGCTGCCGGGAAATCTGCTGCTTCGCCATGGCGATCCTCGCGATCCGTCGGGGCGCGGCTGCGCCGACACGGTCTGCGGTCGCTCGTCGCGTACCCGGCGCCCCAGCGGGCAAACGCGGCCCGGCGGCGGGCCCATGGCCCGGGGTGACGCCGCCGCGGCGTGCGTGCCCGGCGGCGGGCGGGGTACCCGGACCACCGGCGAGTAACCGGAGGTGAGGTATGGACGAGCAGCGCAGCGTGACCATTCCGATCGGGGACGCCCAACTCCCCGCCGACCTGACGTTGCCCGCCCAGCCGGTCGGCGTGGTGCTGTTCGCGCACGGCAGCGGCAGTTCCCGGCACAGCCCGCGCAACGTGGCGGTGGCCCGGACCCTGAACGGCCGTGGGCTGGGCACGGTGCTGGCGGACCTGCTCACCCCGGCCGAGGACGAGGTGGACGCCCGAACAGCCGAACTGCGCTTCGACATCGGGCTGCTGGCCAGCCGGCTGGCCGGGATCGTCGACTGGCTGGCCGTCGAGCGTCCTGCCGGCGATGTGCCGATCGGTCTGTTCGGGGCCAGCACGGGTGCTGCCGCCGCCCTGGTCGCGGCGTCGTCCCGCGCCGATCGGGTGGCCGCCGTGGTCAGCCGGGGTGGTCGGCCGGACCTGGCCGGGAACGCGCTGGCCCAGGTGCGTACCCCGACGTTGCTCCTGGTCGGCGGGCTGGACGAAGAGGTGATCACCCTCAACGAGCGGGCGCTGGCCGAGCTGGGGGAGGTCGGCGAGCTGCGGGTGATCCCCGGTGCCACCCACCTCTTCGAGGAGCCCGGCACCCTGGAGCAGGTCGCCGATCAGGCCGGCACCTGGTTCACCACGCACCTCGGTCGGTGATCAGTCTGAGGGCAGGAGAGCCGAGGTCGAGCGGCGCTGTTGGACGGTGTCGATGACACGCCAGAGGACGGCGGTGATCGGGACGCTGACGAAGGCACCAGCGATGCCCGCGATCAGCGTGCCCGCGGTGACCGCCACGAGGATCACCGCCGGATGCAGTCGGACCTGACGCTTCATGACCAGCGGCTCCAGCAGGTTGCCCTCGATCTGCTGCACGGCGATCACCGCCGCGAGGGTGAGCAGCGCGGTGGTGGGACCGTTCGCAGCCAGCGCCACCAGCACCGCCACCGCGCCGGCCACCGTCGCCCCGATGATCGGAACGAACCCGCCGAGGAACGTGATCAACGCCAGCGGCAGGGCGAGTGGCACCCTCAGCACCACGAGAGCCAGCCCAATGCCCAGCGCGTCGATCGCGGCGATGAACATGGTGCCCCGGCTGTACGCGCCCAACGTCTGCCAACCGTTGCGGCCGGCCTCGGCCAGCACTGGTTGGTTCGGGCCGGAGACCCGGGACAGCACCCAGTGCCACATGGACCGGCCGTCCTTGAGCAGGAAGAAGAGCAGCACCAGAGCCAGCAGCGCGGAGCCGAACACCTCGGTGGCGGTCCGGGCACCGGCCACCGGGTCCGGAGAGCTGCCACTGAGCCCCTTCCGGGCCTGGTCGACCAGCCGGTCCAGCTGTGCCTCGCTGACCGGCAGGGTGGACGTCACGAAGTCCCGGCTGCGTTCGACGCCCTGCGTCAGCTCCTGGCTGAGCTGATCGAACTGGCTGGCGGTCAGGTTCCACACCAGGGCGCCGACGCCGACCAGGATGCCGAGCAGCAGCAGTACGGTGCAGAGCGCGGCCAGCGCCGCCGGCAGGCGCAACCGGCGCAGCAGCAGCAGGACCGGATCGAGCAGCGCGGTGAGGAAGATGGTGGCGGCCAGCGCGATGGCCAGCGGCGCCAACAGGACGGCGATCCGGCCGAGCAGGTAGAGCCCCGCGGCGATCACCACCAGGCAGGCGCTCCACAACACAGCGGTTCGGACCAGCCACGGCAGCGCCGCCCAGGTCTGGCGCGGCCCGGGGCTGGCTGTCGGTCCGGGTTCCTCTGCGGCCATGTCGGTCCTCCTCGATGTCGACGAGGTCGGTACCCGGTCGGTCGTGCCCCGACACCCGAATCGCTGGCCGTTGCCCGCGCGGATCGTACGTCGGCCGGAGTGACGTGGGTGGGTGTTCGCGAATCACATCCGAAGCGGCGGCGTTTGCGTGGTCCGGCCGAGGGAACGCGAAGGGTACGGACCGGACTGAGGAGGAACGCCGTGGGTGACTTCATGGACAAGGCCAAGGACTTCGCGGACAAGCATGACAAGCAGGTCGACCAGGGTGCGGAGAAGGGCGGCGACATGGCCGACAAGCGCACCGGCGGCAAGTACGGCGATCAGATCGACAAGGGCGTGGACCAGGCCCAGGCGCGCACCGGTGAGGGCGACCAGGTCCGCTGACCCAGCGCGCTCCTCCCGGGCCGCCGCGCCGTCGGCGACCCGGGAGTGCCGGGTCGCCGATGATGCGCGGGTCAGCGCTTGTCGCGTAGCGCGTCCACTGAGGTGGGTCGGCCGCTCAACGCGTCGCGCAACCGGTCGACCAGACCGATGCCGGGGGCGAGCAGCTTGTTCATCGGCGGATGCTCCGGGCTTCCCGGATGCGGACGGGTCGGCCCGATCTTCTTGATCGCCCTCACCCGGGCGGCCGCCTCGACCAGCTCCTCCCGGGCCGTCGCCGCGCGCAGCCGGGGAAAGAGCTCCTTCTCCTCTTCCGCCATGTGGTGTCGGACGGTGCTGGTCAGCTGGGCGAGCAGCTCGTCGAAGCGGTGGTCGGACGGATCGGCTGACTCCAACGCCTTCATGGTCCGCTCGGCGTCGGCGTGCTCCGCGATCTCCCGGTCGGCGATCTCGTCGCCGTCGGGCAGCACCTTTCGGGCGATCGGATACACGTACGCCTCCTCGGCCACCGAGTGGCGGACGAGTTCGGCGATCACCACGTCGGCGAGGCGCCGGCGGTGCTCGGGGGTGCCCTGCCGGGCCGCCAACTCGACGAGAACTGCCTCGATCTCACGATGATCGGAGACCAGGATGTCGACGGCATCGTGGTCGTCATCGGTCGGTGGATTGGTCATGTCACGGCCCCTTACCGGTTGCGGATCGGTGGGAGGTGTGTGGCTCTGGTACCCCCACGGGGCTGCACGAACCCACGGTTGACGATGTGTTCCATGGGGCCTGTGGTGCCTGCGGTGGCGGTGCTGCCGAGCCTCGGCGATTGCCCGGCCGCCGCCGGGGTAACCGCCGCCATGGCCGACGACCGCCCACCCGCCGACCGCGATCAGTCGCGGCTCGACGAGACCGCCGAGCGGACGGTCCGGCGGGTGCGGCACCGAGGTGGGCAGGCCGGCCGGATCCGGGCCCGGCAGTGGGAGGTCACCCTGGTGATCTCCATCCAGGCCGGGCTGGCCGCGGCCATCGCCGCCCTGCTCGCCAAGAACCTGCTGGGCCAGGGATCGCACGTCTTCGCGCCCGCCGCCGCCGTCGGTACGATCGCCACCGCCATCGGGCAGCGTGCCCGCCGGACCTTTGAACTGTTGGGCGGCGTGGCCCTGGGCATCGTCATCGGGGACACGCTGCGATTCCTGCTCGGCTCGGGCCCGTGGCAGACCGGCGTGGTGGTCGCGCTGGCCATCGCCGCCGCGTTGCTGGTTGCTGGGAAGGGTGGTCCGCTGGTCGGTCAGGCCGGCGGTACCGCCGTGCTGATCGCAACGCTGGCCCCGATGGAACGTGGCCTGGAGGTGCCCCGGATCTTCGACGCGCTCGTCGGTGGGGCGGTCGGCCTGGTGGTGGTCGCGCTGTTGTTGCCGATCAACCCGATGCGGGTGCTGGACCGCGCCGCGGCGCCGATCTTCACGATCCTCTGCGAGCAACTCGCCGAGCTGGCGCGGGCGCTGCGCGAGCGCGACGGCGCCGGGACCATGGCCGTCCTAGAGCGGCTCCGCGGCACCGAGGACGACCTGGGCCGGTTGCACGATGCGCTCAGCGGCGCCGAGGAGGTGGTGACGATCGCGCCGGTGCGCTGGCACCGCCGGCAGCAGTACCACCGTTACGCCCGCAGCGCGGGTCACCTGGAGCGGTTGCTGCTGGACAGTCGCGCCATGGCCCGTTGGTCGAGCACCGCGTTGCAGTACGACGAGCCGATTCCGCCGGAGCTGCCGGACGCGATGGGCCGGTTGGGTCAGGCGGTGGCGGAGATGCGGGAGGAGTGCAGGGTCGGTGACGACCCCCGGCGTACCCGCCGGTTGGTCGAGGAGTGCGCCGAATTGGCCGGGCGGGCTTCCGCGACCGGCGTCAAGTCGTTCGGCGAATCCCTCGTCACCGGACTGCGTACCGCGGCCAGCGACCTGCTCCGGGCCGCCGGCTCCGAACCTGAAGACGCCAACCGGATCGTGCGCCGGGCGGCCGGAGCAGGCGAGGCGGAGATCCACCCGCCGGTCCGCCGACAACTGCACCGGACCCGACCGACGCGGGCCGCCCGAGCCCGTCGACGCGCGCACCTCGCAGCCCGGGCCCGTAACGACGGTCGGGCCGGCCTCCCCGCACGGGAGAGGCCGGCCCGGTGAACCGTCCGGATCAGGAGGAGTAGCCGCGCTCCGCGATCCAGTTGGCGACCTTCGGCAGGCTCATCCAGTACTCGCCCAACGCCGGGTCGGCCGGGTCGGCGACCCGGATCGTGTCACCACCGTCGCGGTAGCCGACGAGGGTCAGGTAGTGGCCACCCTCGTACGAGTGCGGGTTGCCGTCGGTGTCCACTGTCGTGCCCTTGATGTTGGCCACCACCGGTCGGCCGGCGTCCACCGCGGCCAGCACGTCACGGCGCAGCTGCTCGACCTGGTCGGGGCGGGCCACCGAATCACGGATCTCGGTGGTCCGGTACTTGCCACCGGTCAGCTCGTTCAGCACCCGGGTGGTGTCCAGGGCCGAGGGGGTACCCGCCTCGGTGGTGCCGAGCAGCCGGGCCACCTCGTCCTGGGACAGCGCCTTGCCCTGCGCGGACAACGCGATCCGGGTCGCGGCCGGGCCGCAGTAGTAGAAGTTCGGCTGGGCCTGGTAGTCGACGCCGAGGATCCGCTCGGCGTGCCGGTCGTTCTGGCTCGACGAGGCCGGGGCGGCCTGAGCCGGGGCGGCCTGGGCGGCCACCGCCGGGCCGAGGGCGCAGCCGCCGGCGACCAGCAGGCCGACGACGGACAGACCGCTCTTCTGGACGATCGGGTTCATGGTCGAGTCTCCGTTCGGGGGTTGGCGCCTCCGGCCAGCGGAGGGCGGCAGCACCGGGAATGGCGCTCGGCGCAACACGGGGGCCGACCATCGGTGGTCTCGGCCCTGGGCGTACCGAGGGCGTAACCGCTCTGCTCCACGGAGAATTCCGCTGGCTGCGGGCACCGGGACCCGCGCGGCATCCCTGCCAGACCCGAACCGGTCATCGGGCACAGACGGTCAGGTCAGAGGCTGCCCAACAGCCTGGTCACGGTGATCTCGATGACCACCCGTTCCGGATTCGGGCGCGGTGTCCGATACCGCTCGGCGTACCGCCGCTCCGCCTCCGCCACGGCGGCCGGTTCCGACCGCAGCACCGCGCGGCCCTCGATGGTCAACCAGCGGCGGCCATCCACGTGGCACACGGCCACTGCCGCGCCCGCCGCGCCGGCAGCCGCCACCTGACGGGCCTTTCGGGAGGCGCCGGAGGTGATGACCCGGGCCAGGCCGGCCGCCGGGTCGAGAGTCACCCCGACCGGTACGACGTGCGGGGTGCCGTCCGCCCGCACTGTGGTCAGCGTCGCCAGGTGTCGTTCGGCGCAGAAGGCGACAACCCGCTCATCGTGCACGTCCAACCGATGATCGCCCGTCATGCCCCGTCCCCTGTCCGCCGAACCGACCCCGATCATGGCACGCGGCGACGCACCTGGCCCCGATCCGGTGGGGCGTCCGGCTGACCGGGCAACTGGCGACCCGCCGCCCGACGTTGGTGCACCAGCCGGGTCAGGTAGATCAACGCGGCGGCCAGGACTCCCATGTCGTCCAGGTAGATCGGGTCCGGCAGCACGTCGACCGGGAAGATCGTGTAGATCAGCGCCCCGTAGAAGGCGACCTTGCCGCCCGCGCCCAACCCGGTCAGCAGCCGCCGGGTACGCACCACCCGCACCGCCAGCACCACGGCACCGACCAGTGTGGCCAGCGCCAGGATGCTGGCGATCACCACGAGGACCCACGCCTGTCGGGACATGCCGTCACGCTAACTCACCCGAGCCCGCGCGGCTCAGAACGCGGGCACCGTCGCACAGCCGCGTGCGGTCACCTTGTTCTCCCGGGTCTGCTCGACGTTCTCCCGGGGCTGCGCGCCCACCGGTCGGGCAACCTCGCTCAGCGGCAGCACCGACGCCGACTCGGCGACCCGTCGTCCGGTCGCGGCGTGCGCCTCCTCGCGCAGACTGCGAGCCGCGGCCACCGCCAACTCCGCCGCCCGCCACGCGGCCTGCTCCCGCTCGCGGGCTGCGGCGTGCCGGGCCGCCAGGTTGTCCCGGATCGCCCGCTGGAGCACCAGCTCCTGCTCGACCGGGTGCAGTCGTGGGTCCCAACCGTCGCGGTGCGCGAAGACGTCGCTGAGCTGTTCCACCGACAGCTCCCGCCGCCAGTACGCGTCCAGCGCCGCCCGGTGCAGGTAGCGCTCGCGGTCCGCGTACTCGGCGGGGGTGCGTACGGTGTGCGGCAGCGGCATCGCGGCCGCCGCGTCGAGCCGCCGTACGCCAGCCTCGGCCGCCTCGTACGCCAGCCAGGCCGCCTCGACGGCCTCCTGGGCGGCCACCCACTCCGCCCGGCGGCGCTGCACGGTGGTGGTCGCCCGCTCCGCGGCCACCGCGACCTCCTGCGCGTAGCGGCTCTGCTCCCGCTCCTCCTGCGCCTGCTCAAGTTGGCTCGGCATGGCGGCGCGGCGGATCCGGGAGCCCGGGTCGAAGCGGAACCGACCGGGCCGCAGCAGGAGAGCGGCGACGGCGACGGCTACCACCCCGAGCAGGCTCAGCCAGATGACGGCGGCCCGGGAGAGGTCTGGCAGGACGGCGGAGAGGATGGTTTGCATGATCAGCACCTCGCGGTCGAAGGCGGGTATCGACGGGCGGCAGGAAGGCGCGGCAGCACCGGTCGGCCCGGTGGCGGGATGGTCCCGTCGACGGCGAACTCAGATGCCGTGCGGGAGGATCAGCCGGGATCGGGCCCCGGGGATCGCCGGGCCTGGCTCAGCGGGCGGGCGGGCCGCGTCGTGCAGGAGAGCCACGGCCGGGATCGATGGCCGGGACGTGCACCGGGCGCGTCACGACCGGACCGGTCGCCGTGGCGGTATCGAGCGTGCCAGCCGGCGGGGCTTCAGCGGGCTGGGCGGCCCGCTGGTTGGCCGGGGCGGCGTCGGGGCGGACACTTGCCACCCGGCTGCTCACAGCACTGGGCCGCAGCTGCGTGGGGGCGGGCGGTGGGGTCGCGGCGAGAGCGGCACCGAGGCCGACCGCGAGCACCAGCGCGGTGACCGCCAGACGGGTCAGTTCCCGCAGTGACCGCAGCACAGCCCACCTGGCTGGGCGGACAGAAGCTGCGGACGACACCCAACCAACCTATCGCTCGTCCCGGCCCACCGCAGCACGGCGAGGGACCGGGCGGACGTGACCGCCACCACCATGCGCACTGTGGACGGTGTCGATCGGGGGCCGGGAACGGCGGTGCCCCCGACCGGATCGGGTCCGATCGGGGGCACCGTGCATCGTTGGGGTGGCACCGCTGGCGTGCCGGCGGCGGGCCGTGGTCAGTCGCCGGTGCCGAGCACCCGGGGCGCCGCCTTCTCGTCGCCCTGCCACACCATCTCGTCCTCGGTCAACCAGGTCAGCCGCTCGTCGGAGTCGTCGTCCTGCGCTCGACCCTGCCCGCCGAGCACACCAGGACGGCCGCCGCCGGAGCCCGGTCGGGCGTTGCCGCCGGTCATGGCCGGGCGTCCGCCGCTCCCACCGCGCTGGCCGTCGATGCTGCGCCCGACCCCGTTGGCGGCGCGGGTCTCCGCCGGGGCCGCACCACCACCGGTCGGTCGAGCCGAGGTGGGGGCCGCGTTGCCCGAGCCCGCGAGCGCGCCGCTGCGCAACACCCCGCCGGCCGGTGACCCGCCCTGTGCTCCATAGAGCAGGCCGGGACCGGTGCTCGCCGCAGCGGGCGCGCCGGCCGGCCCGGACAGCCCGACCAGCCCGGCGGCACCCCCGCCGAGCAGCGCGCCGCCGACCAGTGGGTCGGCTCCGGCGAGGGAGGTGCCGCGGTCAGCGAGGTCGCTGCCAACGCCGATCGGAGCGGCGCCGACAGCCGGGCTGCCACCGGTGCCCGAGCCGACCTCGCCCGGAGCCGAACCGTCGCCCGGCAGTTGGGCGACGCGGTCGGGCGACGAGATGGTCGCGTCACCGGTGCGCGCAGTGTCAGCGCCGGTATTGGGGCCGCCGGACACCCTGGCGATGGCCGAGACACTCTGTGGCGTCGTCGGATCCTTGCGGGCGGTGGTCGGAGTGTCCGGGTCCGGCGGGGGCGGCTCGACCACCCGGTCGTAGGCGGAGATCTCGTAACTGTTGGCCAGGCCGGCCACCAGGTTCACCATCCGCTGGTGGGCCTTCTCCTGCTCAGCCTTGTCCTGCTGGTGACCCGCGATGCCCCCGACGATCAGACCGGTCAGACCGAAGGCCGCGCCACCCTTGATCGCGCCGCCGATCGCCTTGTCGTTGTCGTCGGTCTCCTCCGGGCTCTCGGCCTGCTTGTGGGCGGCGCGCAGATGGTCGGCCATCATGGTCAACCCCTGCTTGATGCCGGCCATCCCTTCGCCCAACGCGTCGGTGTGGGCGACGATCAGGCTGAGTCGCCGATGGAACTCCCGACCCGCCGAACCCGTCCACGTGTTGGCGAGCTTGTCGAGGTCGCCGCTCAGATCCCGGCCGAGGCCGTCGAGGATGCCCTTGAGCTCGGCCCACTGGGTGGCCACGCCCTCGATCTGCTCCGGCTTGCCCGCCATCAGGCCGTCGTACAGCTGCTGGTGGCTGTTGCCCTGGTAGCGCTGGGTGTATTCAGACACGCCCGTCCTCCTTCGGCTGAAACGCCCGGTCGACCGGGTTCAGCGCGGCGGTGACATCGTCGGCGTTGGCCGCGTTACGCGCCTCGGCGGTGCGGTAGTTGCTCAGGATCGTGCTGGTCGCCTGCTGTGCCGCCAGCACCGCCTGCCGGATCCGTTCGGCCTGGTCGACATAGGACTGGTGCACCTCGCTGTAGCGACGCGCCTTGTCGGTGGCGTCGAAGAACGAGCCCAGGGCCGGAGGACGGCACTGCATCTCGGTGTTGAGCTTGCGCAGCACCGACTCGGCCTGGCTCAACCGCGACGCCAGGTGCTCGTGGAAGTCCTCAAGGGACAACAGGTCGACTTCCGTACGCCCGGCCATGGCAACATCCCCGTCGTTCTGGTTGACAACCGTCAGCGACATTCAGGTTAGTCCACCAGTGCGACTCCGGGCGACCCGCCGAAGCTGCTCAGCCGTCGGCGCCGGTCGATTCCGTGGACCCCCCGCCGGTCCCGCCGCTCGACGGGGTCCCACCCGTCGGACTCGACCGTGTCGACCCCGACGGTGGCGCCGCGGACGACGACCCCGACGGTGGCGCCGCGGACGGCGTGCCCGACGGTGGCGCCGCGGACGGTGAGCCCGACCTCGGCGCGGCCGACGGTGGTGCGGACGGTGCCGGCCCGTCGGGAGCGAAGACGGCGAAGGCGTCCTCGCGGTCCAGAGTCGGCCCGGTCGGGATCAGTGCGAGCAGGGAGCCGGGCACCGCCAGCGGGGTGATCCCGCCGTAGCCGAGCACGTCCAGTGTCGCCGCCGAGCCGAGCGGATACCGGATGCCCTGCGGGCTGATCAGGTAGATCGTCGACCCGGCGGCGCCGGACCCGCTGGTCCCGGCGCCGGGCGAAGCCTGCGCGATGACACCCTTACCGCCGGGCAGCAGCACCGCCTCAGCGGTGCGTACGGCGTCGCGCCTGGTCTGGCGCACCGGCACCAGGCCCGGATCGCTGTCGGTCAACTCGGTCGGCACCCGGTCGAAGACCTCCAGGGTGGTGGTCGGCGGGCCGCCCGAGCTGTCCTTGCGGTACGTCGCGCACAGCGTGGTCTGACCGGGCTGGGCCGGGTAGAGGGCGGGCATCGTCGGGGGCACCCCCTCCTCCTCGATCCGCCGCTCCTCGAACGCCTCGCTGGCCTGGTTCGGCGTGATGTCGGTGATCCGACCGCCGTTGCTGACGAGCAGCAGAGCGGTGATCTCACTGATCGAGACGAGAGCGTCCCGGGTCAGCACGTAGTGGCGCCCGGCGGCCTTGAACACGGAACCGACGTCGTGCGACTGCCCGGCCACCTTGCGACTGCTGGGCTCGCCCTCACCGGGCAGCGACGGTCGGCGTAGCGGTGGCCCGGCCGGCACGGCGTTGAGCAGTTGCTGCCCGACCTGGAGTCGCTCGGTGCCGGCCATCCGCAGCGCCGTGATCGTGCGGGACGGGTCGAGTAGCTGGAGCCGGGTGTTGTTGGTGACCAGGTACCGCTGGTCGTTCACCGAGACCAGCACCGCCCGGTCACCCAGCGGCGTGCCGCCGGGCAGCGCCCGGTCGATCACCAGTCGGGTGCTGGACCGCTGCCGGTCGACCGGGTCGGGCACGTCGCAGACCGACCAGGGTAGCCCGGTCAGCGACTTGCGGTCCGGCAGCGCGTCCGGTGCCCCGACGATGCCGACGGTGACGCCGCGGGGCCGGTCCCGCAGCGACGCCTGGGACATCGTCCGCACCTGGGCACTCGCGTCGTTCACGATGAGGCGCGCCGAGGTGTAGTTGAGCGTCGGGTGCAGCTTGCCCTCGATGAACACGTACGTCGCGCCGGTCTCCCGTTCGATGACCAGGGTCTGGTCGTCCAGCGGCGCCGCGCCACCGGTCAACTGGCCGTAGGCACCCACCCCGCCGAGCACGATGGCCGCGGTGAGGACACTGCCGAAGACGGCCATGCCGAGCCGTCGCATCGGCAGGTTGGTGGTCTCCGGATCGCCCGACAGCAAGGCGGAGACGATGCGGCGGGTGACGAAGCGGTACGCCTGCACCTGATCGCGGCGGGTCCGCATGACTTACCTCCGGCGGGGTGGATCCGCGACGATCAGGGTCGGGGTGCCGTCGCGGGCTTCCCTACGATAAGGGGCCGACGGTGGTTCCTTGGGACCACCGCTCGTGGCCGGCACCGGAGGAGACCCGGCGCAGAGTCGTACCGTGCAGGAGGGACAGTCAGCGATGACGCAGGTTCAGGCGCCACCCGTCCGAGCGGTCACGGACCCTGTCGACGTTCCGACCCGGCCGGTGCCCCCGGCCGAGCGGCCCGGCCGTGGGCGGGTCGGCCCCGTGCTGGTCGGGCAGCTCGTCGTACTGGAGTTGTGCGTGGTCGGCGTCTGGGCCGCCACGGCCGGACCCAGCTGGGTGCTCGCCGCGGCGGGCACCGCGGCGCTGCTGGTCGTCCTGGCGGCCTTCGCCCGTCGGGGTGGCCGCTGGTGGTTCGAGGACCTGCTGCTGCGCCGACGGTTGCGGCGACGCGGTGAGCGGGCGTCGGCCGCGCTGGCCAGCGGCACGGCGACCGACCCGAGGTTGGCTGCGCTCGCCCCTGAGCTGAGCGTCATCGAGCTGACCGACCGAGGCACCCGGCTCGGCATCGCGCGTGACGACCAGGGCTGGTTCGCCGCCGTCGCCCTGCAGTCCGCGACCGGTGCGGCGGTCGGCTCCGTCGACGCCGCCGCGGTGGACCGCGCGCTGCAGGTGCTCGCGGACTTCAGCGCCCCGATCTCCCGGGCCCAGGTCGTCGCGCACACGCTGGTCTGGTACCCGGCACCCGGTGCGCCGCCGGCAGCCCACCGGACCGTGTGGGTGGCGCTGCGGCTCACCGTCCGGGACGCCCGGGTCGAGGCGGTGAGCCGCGGCGGCGGGCTGACCGGCGTACACCGGACGGTGGCGGCCGGGATCGGCCGGCTCGGCAAGGCGCTGACGTCGGCGGGCCTGGCTCATCGCCCGCTGGGCCGGGAGGAGCTACGTGCGGCCATCGTCTCGGCTGCCGGTCTGGACCTGGTGCCCGAGGCGCCGGCGGAGAGTTGGCGTGGGTTGCGCGGCGGCGGCTGGACGCACCGCTGCATGGCTCTGCGGGGCCGCGTCGACGCGCCGCTCGGTCCGCTCGTGGACGCGATCACCGCGACCTCGGCGCCGTCGCACACGGTGGCCGTGACCGTCTCGTCGGACGGTCGGGTGGCGGCGCCGCTGCTGCGGGTCGCGGCGATGGACAACCATGTCGAGGCCCTGGTCAAGGTGGTTCGTGAGGTCGCCGGCCGGGTGGGCGCGTCCACCCGGCCGATGGACGGTCAGCACGCTCCGGGCGTCTACGCCACCGCTCCGGTGGCCTCGGCGCTGGGCGTCTCCACCGGTCCGCGGTCGCGCTGACCGGTGCGGTGGCGGCGCACGGTCAGGGTCGGAGGTTGACGATCCAGCCGTAGAGGCCGCAGACCCAGAAGGCGAGGGGCACCAGCGAGATGATGAGCATGATCTCGGCGATGTCGAGCAGGCGGCCCCAGACCGGCGAGATGCGCTTGCCGGCGACGGTCAACCCGTAGATCAGGCTGATCACCGCGGCGAGCACCAGACCGCCCAGGATCAGGCCGAGCCGGACCGGCAGCGACCCACCGGCGAAGGCGGTCGCGGCGGCCAGGCCCAGACCCACGGTGCCGGCCAGCAGCACCGGGGTGCGCTGGGCCCGGCCCAGGAGGGGGCGGGCCCGCAGCAGCGCCAGCAGGGCCAGCACCAGGCACAGCAGCACCGCGGGCAGGCGCCCGTCCAGAGCCAGCACGAGTTGCGCGCCCAGCACCAGCAGCGACACCGTCCACAGCAGACCGGTCAGGAACTGGTCGGCGCGCTCACTCTGCTGGAGCACCTGCCGGCCGTCCACCGACTCGCTGTCGGTCTTCAGGTCCTCAGGACCGGTCGGAATCGACGGCACCGGCAGCCGGGCCAGCCGGTAGGCCATCATCGGCAGCGCCGGCACCACGCCGAACGCGACCGCCGCGACCACCGCGGCGGAGGCCGCCGCGTCGAGGCTGAGGACCAGGCAGAGCACCGCGCCCAGGCCGGTCGCGGCCGCGACCCCGATCGCGGCGAAGAAGAGGGGGTACCGGTCGCCGACGGCCAGCACGGCCACCGCGCCGGCCACCACCGCGGCGGTCGCCGCGAGCAGGACATGCGGACTGGCCAGGTCGGTCAGCGATCGATCGCCGGCGAGCAGCAGCAGGCCGCCGGTGGCCGCGTGCACCAGGCCGACCAGGGCCAGCACCGCGCCGATGCCGCTGTCACCGACGGCCCTGGACAGCACCGCCGCGCCCACCAGCAGCGCCACCGCGACCAGCAGCGCGGCCAGCGCGCCGGGCAGGTGCGGCGGACCGGCGAAGAGGGCTGCCAGCGCGCCGGCGCCGAACGCCGCCGCCGCGAAGACCACAGCGAAGGAGCGGGTCGCGCCGACCTGCCAGGCGCCGGGGCGCTGGTTGGTCGCGGTGGCGACCGCGTCCACCACGTCGTCGAAGACGATCTCCGGCGCGGCATCGGACCGGGGGTTGAAGTAGAGCACCTCACCGTCCCGGACGCTGAGCTGCCCCGCGGTACGACCACCGTCGAGGGGCGCACCGCCCAACCGGGACAGTGCCCAGCCGCCGTGCCGCGCACCCTCGTCGGCCATGTCCTCACCGGCGTAGCGCAGCAGGGTGGGGAGCAGGTCGGCCAACGGCACGTCCGACGGCAGCGCCAGATCCATCCGGGTACGCGGAGCCACGATGGTGATCCGGCTGAGACCACCGGTCGCCGTCTTCGTCGCCACAGTGGCCTCCAGGTGTGCGTCTGTGATCGGCTGGCTGGAATGCTGCGGTCCGGGTCCACCGCGCACACGGCAGATTACCTACGATGACGGCACGTACGATGCCCACCCGCGGGCGGTGTTCCGCGGGCCGCACGTCATCAGGGCCGCTTCTGGGGAGGAGACAGCCGTGAGCACTGTGGTGTTCCGCCGGCTCCCGCGTCAGCCGGGGCCGGCCTTACCGCGCGGCGAGGTGCTGCTGGAGTCGCCTCCCGAGCTGCCCGAGCCGACGCCCCGCGGGATGGGGCAGCTGCTCATGATCCTGCCGATGTTCTGCGGGGTCGGTGCCATGGCGTTCCTCTACGCCGGCAAGGGCGGCGGCATGATGACCTACGTCGCCGGTGGTCTGTTCGGTGTCTCGATGCTCGGCATGGCGATCGGCTCGCTGGCGAACAGCGGCGGCAAGGACAAGGCCGAGCTGAACGCCGATCGCCGCGACTACATGCGCTACCTGGCGCAGATGCGCAAGCGCACCCGGCGTGCCGCCGAGCAGCAGCGGGCCGCGATGGCCTGGCGGCACCCGGAGCCCGACGCGCTCTGGTCGATCGCCGCGTCCCGGCGGCTCTGGGAGCGACGGATCACCGAGGACGACTTCGGCGAGACCAGGATCGCCCTCGGCCCGCAGCGGCTCGCCGTGGAGATCGTCCCACCGGAGACGAAGCCGGTGGAGGACCTGGAGCCGATGAGCGCCATCGCGCTTCGCCGGTTCGTCCGGGCACACTCCACTGTGCCTGACCTGCCGACGGCGCTGTCGGTGCGCGCGTTCAGCCGGGTGGTGCTGCGCGGCGACCGCGAGCCGGTGCTCGACCTGACCCGGGCGGCGCTGGGGCAGCTGGCCACCTTCCACGCACCGGACGACCTGGTGATCGCGGTGGTCGCCGCACCCGACCGGCAGTCGTCCTGGGGCTGGGTGAAGTGGCTGCCACACGCCCACCACAGCGGTCGTACGGACGCGGCCGGCGCGCGCCGGCTGGTCTTCGCCAGCCTGGCCGAGGCCGAGGCCGCGCTCGCCGCCGAGCTGGGCGGGCGGCCCCGGTTCGCGCCCGAGGCAAAGCCGCTGACCACCGCCCCGCACCTGGTCGTGGTGATCGACGGCGGGGAGATCTCGCCGACCTGCCAGCTGGTGGGCCCGGGCCTGCTCGGCGCCACAGTGATCGACCTTTCCGGGACGGTGCCGCGCGACGCCGGCCGCTGGCTGCTCTGCCTCGACGTGAATGACGGAAGCTCCCTCGACCTGGTCCGGGGCAGTTCGTCGTCGTCGCTGGGTCGGCCCGACCGGCTCAGCGCCGAGGCCGCCGAGGGGCTGGCCCGACAGATCGCCCCCTTCCGGCTCTCCCAGCAACAGGCCGGCGGCGACGAGCCGCTGGCCCGCAGCACGGAGCTGCCGGACCTGCTCGGCGTCGGTGACGCCGCGGCGGTGGACGTGCAGAACACCTGGCGCCCGCGTGGTCACCGCGACCGGCTGCGCATTCCGCTCGGCGTCGGCCCGGACGGCAACGTGGTCGAGCTCGACTTCAAGGAGTCGGCGCACGAGGGCATGGGCCCGCACGGTCTGGTGATCGGTGCGACCGGCTCCGGCAAGAGCGAGCTGCTGCGTACGGTGGTGGCCGCGCTGGCGGTGACCCACTCGTCGGAGGAACTGAACTTCGTCCTGGTCGACTTCAAGGGCGGCGCGACCTTCGCCTCGCTGGAGGCGCTGCCGCACACCAGCGCGGTGATCACCAACCTGGCCGACGAGCTGCCGTTGGTCGACCGGATGCGCGACGCGCTCGCCGGAGAGATGGTGCGCCGGCAGGAGCTGCTGCGGGCGGCCGGCAACTACGTCTCCCGCTTCGAGTACGAGAAGGCCCGCTCGGCCGGTGAACCGCTGGCACCGATGCCCAGCTTGTTGATCATCTGTGACGAGTTCAGCGAACTGCTCGCCGCCAAACCGGACTTCATCGACCTGTTCGTGATGATCGGCCGGTTGGGTCGGTCCCTCGGCGTGCACCTGCTGCTGGCGAGCCAGCGCCTCGAAGAGGGCAAGCTGCGGGGCCTCGACACGCACCTGTCGTACCGGATCGGTCTGCGGACGTTCTCCGCCGTGGAGAGCCGGATCGTGCTCGGCGTACCCGACGCCTACGAGCTGCCGAACGCGCCGGGCCACGGCTACCTGAAGACGGACACCAGCACCATGCTGCGGTTCCGGGCCGCGTACGTGTCGGGGGCGTACCGGGCGCCGGGGCAGCAGGCCTCCGCCTCGCAGGCGCTGGTGCAGCGCCGGATCGTGCCGTACGGTCTCGACTTCGTTCCGGTGCAGGTCCCGCAGGTGCCGGTGGCCACCGCCCCGGAGCCGGAGCAGCCGGCCGACGGCAAGGCCGTGGCGATGCTCGACGTGCTGATCGACCAGCTCAAGGGTCGGGGCCGCCCGGCCCACCAGGTGTGGCTGCCGCCGCTGGCTGACCCGCCGGGCCTGGGTGAGTTGCTCGGCACGCTGGCGGTGGATCCGACCTACGGGCTGTGCACCGCCTCCTGGCCGGGGCGCGGGCGACTGACAGTGCCGGTCGGCGTCGTGGACCGCCCCTACGAGCAGCGCCGGGACCCGATGATGGTCGAGCTGGCCGGGGCCGGCGGCAACGTGGTCATCGTCGGTCGGTCGATGAGTGGCAAGAGCACGATGCTGCGTACGCTGCTCGCCTCGTTGGCGCTCACGCACACGCCACGGGAGGTGCAGTTCTTCTGCCTGGACTTCGGCGGGGGCGCGCTGCGCAGCATGGAGCGGTTGCCGCATCTGGCCGGGGTGGCGGGTCGGCGCGACGTCGAGGCGGTCCGTCGGACGGTGGCCGAGGTGGTCGCCGTCCTGGACGAGCGGGAGGCTCGTTTCGCCCAGCACGGCATCGACTCGGTGGCGAGCTACCGCCGTCGTCGTGCCGCCGGCGAGTTCGCCGATGACCCGTTCGGCGACGTGTTCCTGGTGGTGGACGGGTGGAACACCCTGCGCCAGGAGTATGAGGAGCTGGAGCAGACCATCACCACGTTGGCCAACCGGGGCCTCGGCTTCGGTGTGCACGTGGTGCTCACCGCCGTACGGTGGGCGGAGATCCGGATCAACATGCGGGATCTGCTCGGCACCAAGTTGGAGCTGCGCCTCGGCGACGCGTCGGAGTCCGAGATCGACCGTCGGGCGGCGAACAACGTGCCGGAGAAGTCGCCCGGCCGTGGCCTGACCCGGGACAAGCTGCACTTCCTCACCGCCATCTCGCGGATCGACGGCCGTCGCGACATCGATGATCTGAGCGAGGCCTCGCTGTCCCTGGCCGGGCACGTGGCGGCGAACTGGCCGGGTCGCCCGGCGCCGAAGGTGCGGTTGCTGCCGCGCCGGCTGCCGGTGGCGGAGCTGGCCCGGATCATCGACCGCTCGGCACCCGGTCTCCCGATCGGCGTCAACGAGTCGGCACTCGCGCCGGTCTACCTGGATTTGGCCAACGAGCCGCACCTGACGGTCTTCGGCGACGCGGAGTGCGGCAAGACCAACCTGCTGCGCCTGATCGCGCGGGGGATCACCGAGCGGTACACGCCGGCGCAGGCCCGGCTGGTGATCGCCGACTACCGGCGTGGCCTGCTGGGGGCGGTGGAGGGTGACCACCTGCTCGACTACGCCCCGTCGAACCAGGCGTTCGCCCAGGGGCTCGGGTCGATCCGCAGCGCGCTGTCCAACCGACTGCCCGGCCCGGACGTGACGACCGCCCAGCTGCGTGATCGGAGCTGGTGGAAGGGTCCGGATCTCTACATCCTGGTGGACGACTACGACCTGGTGGCCTCTGGCGGCAGCAACCCGCTGAGCGCCCTGCACGAGCTGTTGCCGCAGGCCCGCGACATTGGCCTGCACCTGATCGTCACGCGCCGGGTCGGTGGTGTGTCCAGGGCGCTCTACGAGCCGGTGCTGCAACGGCTTCGCGAGTTGGACTCGCCGGGCCTGCTGATGTCCGGAAACCGGGAGGAGGGCGCGGTCTTCGGCACGTTGCGACCGAGCCCGCAACCGCCCGGCCGGGGCACCCTGGTTCGCCGCCGCGATGGCCAGCAGTTGATTCAGACCGCCTGGTCCGAGCCGACCTGAGCGCGGTCGGTCGTTCGTTAGGGGGTCGTGGGCCGTTCCGGCCCGATTCACCACCATCCATCGAACGTCACCGGTCAGGGCTGCGAGGGCTGGACACGTTCCGCTACGGTCTTCACAGGAGTGTCCGTCGGTGGGGTGTTGCTGCCTTGCCGCGGGGGAGGATGCGGCGAAGCCGCCACCACAACAGACGGAAGGGTGTGAAGCATGGCGTTCGAGGTCGAAGCTGCGACTCTGCATACCGCCGCGAGTGACGTGCGGTCCACGCGCAGCGAGGTCGACGGCGAGCTGAAGAAGCTGTGGAACGTGGTCGACGACCTGGCCATCGCGTGGAAGGGTCAGGCGTCCACGGGCTTCCAGTCGCTGATGACGCGCTGGAACGAGGACACCGTCAAACTGCTGACGGCGATGGACAGCATCGCTGACCTGCTCGACAAGTCGGGTACGACGCACCAGGTCAACGACGAAGAGCAGCAGCAGATGCTGGACAAGTTCCACTCTGCTCTCAACCCGTGATCCGTAGCCGGCAGAGGAGGAAAACGTGACGATCAAAGTTGACTATGCGGTCCTCGAGAGCAGCAACCAGCAGATGCAGGCCATCTCGAAGACCCTCGAGGAAAAGCTTGACACGCTGCGGTCGATGCTGACCAAGCTGCACTGGGACGGCGAGGACCGGGTTGCCTACGAGCAGCACCAGGCGAAGTGGGACGCGGCGGTCCGGGACATCAACCGGATCCTGAACGAGATCGGCGGTGCCGTGGGCATCGCCCGCGAAAACTACCTCACCACGGAGATGAGCAACTCCAAGGTGTGGAGCTGAGGCATTCGCACGAGCGGCTCCGGTCCGGTTCGCCCGGCCCGGAGCCGCTCTGTGTCTGACGTTGGCGGGCGTAGGCGTCGGGCTGCGGTGCGCCGCTCAGCCGGCAGTTGGTGCGTCGGTGCGTCGGCCGGGTCGCCAGTCGCGTCGGCGGCCAAGGGCCATGATCGGTCGCGCGACCAGCAGCAGCCCGGCGAGTAACCCGCCGATGACCGCCGCCCAGATCGCGATGGGGCGCTGCCAGCTCAGCGGGTCGTCCCGCACGGCGGGCGCCGGGAGCACGCCGGCCGGCGGGTTCGCCCGGGTGCCGAGCAGGCTCGACACCGCCCGGTACGGGTTGACCATCCCGTGCCCGATGTCGGCGTTCTGGCCCTCGGGTGGGTTGTCCGCGGTGCGTTTCAGCCGATCCGCGACCTGCTGCGGGTCGAGACTGGGGTAGGCGGCCCGGACCAGCGCGGCTACTCCCGACACGTAGGCGGCGGCGTAGCTGGTGCCGCCCTCCGGCACGGTGCGGTAGCCGCTGTTTCCGGGCGCCGGCCCGACGATGTTCATCCCGGGCGCGGCGATGTCGACGTAGTCGCCGCTGATCGAGGTGCCGACGTGGCCGCCCTGCTCGTCCACCCCGCCGACCGCGATCACGCCGGGGTACGCGGCCGGGTAACCCGGCAGGTTCTGCGAATCTTCCGACCGGTTGCCAGCGGCGGCGACCAGCACCACGCCTTTGGCCAGCGCGCGGTCGACGGCTTCCGTCAGTTCGGGGCGGGGAATCGTGGTCAGGGACAGGTTGATCACATCGGCGCCCTGCGCGACCGCCCAGTCGATGGCTGCGGCGATCTGCGCGGGGAGTTGCGGGTTGTTGACCGCGCCGAGCTGCGGCAGAACCCGGATCGGCAGGATGCGGGCGGCCGGGGCGATGCCGCTGAAGGGGACGACAGTGCCCTCCCGGCCCGCGATGATGCCGGCGATCAGCGTGCCGTGCCCGGCCTCGTCGCACTGGCCCTGCCGGGCCGGCAGCCCGTTGAAGTCGCGACCCTCGAGCACCTGCCCCTTGAGGAGCGGGTGGGCGGCGGAGACTCCGGAATCGATCACGGCCACCGTGATCCCGGCGCCCCGGGACAGCGGCCACGCCGAGGACGGCTCCAGCCGGCGGAGCGCCCACGGCATCTGGGTCAGGCTGTCGGTGCCGGTGGGACCGCAGAGGGGCGGCGCGGCGGTCGCGGGGGAGGGTGCCACCAGGCCGGCGCCGAGCAGGACCGCCAGCGTTCCACTGAGGACACCGCGAAGGGCACGGCGGGACGGGGTCGCGCTCAACGGCGGGCATTCGCGCACCCGCAAAGGTTACCGCCGCGACCGTCGGTCAGCGGCCCCCGGTGACCGGGGTCAGGCCTGGGGCTCTGCCTTCGCGGTGGGAACGTCGGCGAACAGGGCGAGCAGGTCGCCGACCTGCCGGTCGGCCTCGGCGGGGTGCCGGAACCGGCCGGCCGGGTTGAGGGTGTATTCGTTGCGTCGTCCGACCCGGGTGCGGTGCAGGTAACCGCCAGCCTCCAGGTCGGCGACGATCGCCTGCGCGGCTCGTTCGGTCACTCCGACCTCGGCGGCGACGTCGCGTAGCCGGGCGGTCGGGTCGCGGGCGATGGCCAGCAGGACGTGCCCGTGATTGGTGAGGAACGTCCAGTTCCGCCCGCCGCCGGTGTCGTCCGTCACCGTGCTCGCCATCGTGTGACCGCCTTTCCGGATGTCCGCCTGCCTTCGCGAGAGTCTGGTCCGCCCTGCCCCGGGAAGATTGCCCAGGGGGTGCCCGGAGTCAACGTATGAAATCTAAATCACGCATACCTTGACGCATCTTACGGTGCGTGTGACGGTGGAGCACGAGCCAGCGCCCGCCGCCCGGCCGGCGGAAAGCCGGTTTGACCAGGTCAGATGCGTCGAGACGAGGTGCGGGATGAGTCATACCGGGAGCTCCGGCGGTCAGCCGGGTCCGCAGCGGACCACCGACCGGGCCACCACGCTCAGTGAGCCGACCCGGGCGTACGCCGAGCTGGTCGCCGGCAACCGGCGCTTCGTCGATGGCGCCCCACGCCACCCCAACCAGGACGCCGGGCACCGGGCCGCCGTGGCCGACGGGCAACACCCGTTCGCGGTGATCGTCGGCTGCTCCGACTCACGGCTGGCCGCCGAGATCATCTTCGACCGGGGTCTGGGCGACCTGTTCGTGGTTCGCACCGCCGGGCACACCGCCGGCCCCGAGGTGCTCGGCAGCGTCGAGTACGCGGTGACCGTCCTCGGCACGCCGCTGGTGGTGGTGCTCGGCCACGACTCGTGCGGTGCGGTGCAGGCCGCCCGGGAGTCCGCCGCGACCGGTACCGCGCCGAGTGGCCACCTGCGCGCGGTGGTCGACGCCGTGCTGCCCAGCCTGCGCCGGGCCGCGGCCGAGGGCGTGGACGACATCGACGGCATCGTCGACATCCACATCGCCCAGACCGTCGAGACGTTGCTCGGGCAGTCTCCCGTGCTCGCCGACGCTGTGGCGCGGGAGCGGTGCGCGGTGGTGGGAATGTCCTACCGGCTGGCCGCCGGAGCGGTGCGCCCGGTGGCCGTCGTACCGGCCGGCCTCGCGACGTTGGAGATCCCGGCCGGATCACCCGAGTCGACCGACCCGGCCGCGCCTGCCACCGTCTGACGCGACGAGGGCCGCTCCGCGTCACGCGGAACGGCCCTCGACGGGGATCGTGCGGGTCAGAGCAGCGACATGTGGACGTGATCGGTGTGGTTCGACGGCCCGCTGTACGAACTCCAGCCGGTGGCCGGGAACCAGATCTGCCGGTTCCAGATCACGTAGTAGATGCCGAGCCGGTCGGCGTTACGGATGAGGAACGCGGCGACGTTGTTGCCGTACGTCCGGGTGTCGTTGTTGTGCCACGGGGAGAACCCGCTCTTCTGTAGCGACCAGTCGCAGGCGCGGCCCTTCGGGTGCTCCCACGGCCCGCCAGGGCGGTAGCAGCCGACGAACCGGTTGAAGCCGGCCGCCTTGACCTCCTTGTACGCGTGCAGCGTGCGCGGCGTGATGCAGCCGGACGTGGTGGGGTCGTTCTCGCTGCACGACTGGGGCTTCCAGTCACCGTCGGCCGTGCGACCCGGGCCGATCTTCGCGACCTTGGAGGTGGCATCCACCAGGCCGCCGGTGAAACCCTTGCCGCCGACGAGGGAGAGCGCCTTGTCGGCCTCGCTCTTGCGCTTCGCCATCAGGGCGGTCTGCTTCTGCTGCTCGCGGACCTCGGTGTCGAGGGCCAGCTTGGCCTGCTCGGCGCGGGCCTTCACCTCGTTGACCTCGGAGAGCTTCTTCTCGTTGACCATGTTCATCTCGTCGAGCATCCCGGCGCGCTGGACGAACGAGTCGGGAGCATCGCTCTCCAGCAGCATCGCGACCGCGCCGATCCGGCCGGTCCGGTACGCCTGGGCGGCGATCTGCCCGACCTGTGGGGCCAACGCGTCCAGGTCGGCCTTTGCCCGGTCGACCTCTGCGGCCAACTCGCCCTGCCGCTTCTTGGACTTGTCCAGCTTGGACTTTGCGGCGGAGTAGTCGCGGTTGGCCTGCTCGATGACGTCGTTGAGCAGCTTGGGCTCGCCGTCCTCCTCGTGCCCGGACGGTGTGGGGGTCGTCGGGGCGGCGTGCGCCGGGAGCGGCCCGGCGAGCACGGTCAGTGCGGCGATCACGGCCACCACGGGAGTCAACCAGCGGCGTAGGGGTGCCGTCACAATGTTCCCTTCCGTCGACCGCCGACCGGGTTAGCTGACGGGTTCGGGGCGGAAGTGGCCCCTACCGCTGACGCGGATTCACCCCAGGCACCTGGGTCCCCGGCTCGCCGGCTGGCGATTGGGCGGTGGCACCGCAGGCGCCGCTTCGCGCCTTCATCGGTAACCGGCAGCGAGGTTACCCGAGAGTCGACCGGGTGAGCTACGCCTGGATGCCGACCAAAAGCGTCATTTCGCCATAGCGTTGAGTGACCAGTGACGCGGTTCTCAGGGTGGATGCCCGATCTGGTCACGCTGAGGAGTGTCACCATGCCGTATCCGTGCTCCTGTTCGACTCCGGCCACCGGTCGGTGGCCTCGGATGGGGGTGCGGTCCGCGTCCGGGCCGGCTCGTCGGAGCTGGCCGTTCGCGGTGAGCTGAGTGCGGCCAGTGCCTCGCTGCGGTCCGGCTGGGGCCGGGGCGCGGGAGCGTCGGTGGATGCCGTGGCAGCTGTACGCCCGGCGGCGGTCACCACCGCGGCCAGCCCGGTGGTCAGCGGCACGGCAGCGATCAGACCGAGGGTGGCGACTGCGCTGCGGACGATCTCCTGCGCGAGGAACTCACTGGTGAGGATCTGCCCGATCGGTCGCGAGTCGGCGGTGAGCAGGAGCAGCAGGGGCAGTGACGCGCCTGCGTACGCCAGCACGATGGTGTTGACAGTGGAGGCGATGTGCGCGCGGCCTACCCGGGTGGCGGCACGGTACAGCTGCAACCGGGTCAGCCCGGGGTTGGCGTTCGCCAGTTCGGTGACGGTGGCCGCCTGGGTGACCGTCACGTCGTCGAGCACCCCGAGCGATCCGATGATGATCCCGGCGAGCAGCAGGCCGTGCAGGTCCACGTCGCCCTGGAACATTGACAGGGTGGTGGCGTCCTCGCTGCCGAAGCCGGTGAGGTGGGTCGCGGCCGTGGCGATGGTGGCGAGCACGCCGGTCAGCACGAGGCTGCCCAGGGTGCCGAGCACCGCGACCGAGGTCTGTGCGGTGACCCCGTGGGTCAGATAGAGCACCACGAACATGATCAGGGCCGCACCGACCACCGCCACCAGCAGCGGTGGTTTGCCGGCGCTGATGCCCGGCAGCACGAAGGTGAGCAGGATGGCGAAGCTGGCGGCCAGTCCGGCGAGCGCGGCCAGGCCTCGCCACCGACCGAACGCGACGATCGCGGCCGCGAAGATCACCGCCAGCCACACCATCGGGGTGCCGCGTTGGTGCTCGGCGATGTTCCAGTTGCTGGTGGTGGGATCGGTCGGGTCGGCCAGCTCGACCAGGATGACCTCGTCGCCGACGTCGACCCGGGGTGCGCCGGGCCCGTCGGGCACCGGTGTCCGTACCTGCTGGCCGGCGGTCGGCCCGTCGTCCACCCGCACGTCAACAGTGCCGCACCGCCCGTCGCCGACCCTCGGTGTGCCCTCGGGAACTGACGGCACCGGCGGGCACGGCTCGCTCACCACCCGGGTGACGGTGCCGGGGTAGCGCGGCACGTCCGCGCCACCATCGGTCTGCGGTGACCCGCCGCGCGGCCAGAGCAGCACCGCTGCCAGCACTGTGGCGACGAAGAGGGGTACCACCGTCACGACGAGGATCCGTCTCACCCTTGGTGGGGCGGACGGAGCACTGTGAGTGTGGTCGGAACCCAAAGCGAGACTCCCAACGATCCGGTGCGGGATACGGGTCAGCGGGCCTGGCGGTTCACCGTTGCGGTGGAAACGCGGCGGACGGCGGGGCGGATCGCTGCCTGACGACCGCTTGATCACGGACGGTCAGTGCTCGGCCCGGTCGGCCGGGGGCGACGCCACGACGTGGCGGCGCGGGTGCCCGACTGCGCAGCGGCATTCGGAGGGCCATCGTGGGAGATGCTAGCCAGCCCTCCCGGGGCCTGCAGGTCGTGGCGGAGTGTCGGGCGGCCGAACCGCCCGCGCGGCGGACCTCGGGCGGTCAGCCGCGCTTCATGAGCCGGCCGACCGCCGCCATCATCTCGGTGGCCATCTCGTCGGCCCGACCCTCGGCGGCGCCCTCGTGCATGCAGTGCCGGGCGTGCCCGTCGAGCAGCCCGAGGGCCACCTTGTCGAGGGCGGCCTGGATGGCGGAGATCTGGGTGAGCACGTCGATGCAGTAGCGGTCGTCGTCGACCATCTTCTCGATGCCCCTGACCTGCCCCTCGACGCGGCGGAGCCGCGCGAGCAGCTGGTCCTTGCTGGCGGTGTATCCGCGGATCGGGGTGGGTGCGGTCATGTCCACCAGGATAGCGTACCCCTAGGGGGTATGGTACGGTCGGTTCTGTTGAGATACCCCCACCGGGTACCGGTACTGCAAAGGAGACGATCCAATGGTCAACACGACGTACCAGGTCCAGGGCATGACCTGTGGGCACTGCGTCAGCGCGGTGAGCGCCGAGGTCGGCGCCATCGCGGGCGTGCGTGACGTCCAGGTCGACCTAGCGGCCGGCCGGGTCACCGTCAGCAGTGATCAGCCGCTGGACACCGCGGTTGTCCGAGCCGCAGTCGACGAGGCCGGCTACGACCTCGTCGACGCGTGATCGGCGGGTCGGCGTGCGTACCGTGACGAGACTGGCCGGGTTCGCCGTGGGCCTCGCGGCGGTGTTCGGCGCGACGTACGGGGTCGGCCGGGTGGTCGACCGCGCCCCGGTGGTCGAGGGCCGGCACGACGGCGACGCCGCCCATGCGACGGGCGAGCACGACGAGGCGGCCGACCGGCTCCCCGGCGGCCTGCTCGTCTCCGACAAGGGCTACACCCTCCAACCGGTCGCCGCCCAGGCCGGCGAGTTCGCCTTCCGGATCGCCGGCCCGGACGGCCGCCCGGTCACCCGCTACGACGTGGCGCACGACAAGCAGATGCACCTGATCGTCGCCCGTCGGGACCTCTCCGGCTTCCGTCACGTCCACCCCGAGCTTGCCCCGGACGGCACCTGGCGGGTCGACACCCCGCTGGCCGGCCCCGGGCAGTGGCGGGCGTTCGCCGACTTCGCCCCGACCGGGGGTGAGTCGCTGACCCTCGGCGTGGACGTGACCGTCCCCGGCGAGTTGACCGAACGGCCGTTGCCCGCCCCAGCGACCAGCACCACCGTCGACGGCTACACGGTCACCCTGACCGGTGCGCCGCAGCCCGGCCGCACGTCGTCGCTGACCCTGACCGTCACCCGGGACGGGCAGCCGGTCACCGACCTGGAGCCCTACCTGGGCGCGTACGGGCACCTGGTGGCACTACGTCGGGGTGATCTGGCGTACCTGCACGTGCACCCGGACGGGACGCCCGGCGATGGCCGCACCCGGCCCGGTCCGGCCGTCACCTTCCTCGCCGAGGTGCCCTCGGCCGGCAGCTACCGGCTCTACCTCGACTTCCAACACGGCGGGAGGGTGCACACCGCCGAGTTCACAGTGGTCGCCGGCGCCGCCCCGACCGGAGACGTCCCCACTCCGAGCGGACCCGCACCGACCGGCGGGACCGACCACGGCACCCCCGGGCACGGACACAACTGACGGGACCAGACGATGACCACCACCAGCAGACCGCTACCTGAGGCGCCGAACCGGATCGAACTGGCGATCGGCGGGATGACCTGCGCCGCGTGCGCCGCCCGGATCGAGAAGAAGCTCAACCGGATGGACGGGGTGAGCGCCACCGTCAACTACGCCACCGAGAAGGCGACCGTCCGGTACGCCGACGGGGTCACGCCGGACGACCTGATCGGGACCGTGCAGAAGACCGGTTACACGGCGGCGCTGCCGGCCCCGCCCAGCGCGGAACCCCCGGTGGACCCGTTGCGGGGACCGCGTACCCGGCTCTGGGTGTCGGTGGTCCTGAGCGTGCCGGTGGTCCTGCTGGCCATGGTCCCGGCCTGGCAGTTCGACTACTGGCAGTGGTTGTCGCTGACCCTGGCCGCCCCGGTGGTGGTCTGGGGTGGGCTGCCGTTCCACCGGGCCGCCTGGACCAACCTGCGGCACGGCGCGGCGACCATGGACACCCTGGTGTCGCTCGGCACCCTGGCCGCGTTCGGCTGGTCGCTCTGGGCGCTCTTCCTCGGTGACGCGGGGATGCCCGGGATGACGCACCCGTTCCGCTTCGACATCACCCGGACCGACGGCGCCGGCAACATCTACCTGGAGGCGGCCGCCGGGGTCACCGTGTTCATCCTGGCCGGTCGCTACTTCGAGGCCCGGTCCAAGCGGACGGCCGGCGCCGCCCTGCGCGCCCTGCTCGACCTCGGCGCCAAGGACGTGACGGTGCTGCGTGACGGCGTGGAGACCCTGATCCCCGTGGACCGGCTCGCCGTCGGTGACCGGTTCGTGGTCCGCCCCGGGGAGAAGATCGCCACCGATGGGGTGGTCGACGAGGGCACCTCCGCTGTCGACGCCAGCATGCTCACCGGTGAGTCGGTGCCGGTCGAGGTCGCCCCGGGTGACGGCGTGGTCGGCGCCACGATCAACGCGGGTGGGCGGTTGATCGTCACCGCCACCCGGGTCGGCGCGGACACCCAGCTCTCCCGGATGGCCGACCTGGTGGAGCAGGCGCAGAGCGGCAAGGCGGCCGTGCAGCGGCTGGCGGACCGGATCTCCGGGTTCTTCGTGCCGATCGTCATCACCCTCGCCGTCGGCACGCTCGGCTGGTGGCTCGGCACCGGGGCCGGCCCGACCGCCGCGTTCACCGCCGCCGTGGCCGTGCTGATCATCGCCTGTCCGTGCGCGCTCGGCCTGGCCACCCCGACCGCGCTGCTGGTCGGCACCGGTCGGGGCGCCCAGCTCGGCGTGCTGATCAAGGGCCCGGAGGTGCTGGAGTCGACCCGCCGGGTGGACACCGTGGTGCTCGACAAGACCGGCACCGTGACGACCGGCCGGATGACACTGGTGGACGTGGTGCCGGCGAGCGGTGTGGACCGGGCCGAGCTGCTCCGGCTCGCCGGGGCGGTGGAGGCCGCCTCCGAGCACCCGATCGCCCGCGCGGTCGCGGCCGCTGCCACCGATGGGGGCGCGCTGCCCCCGGTGACCGCCTTCGGCAACCTCGAAGGGCTGGGGGTGACCGGCACTGTCGACGGACGGGCCGTGCTGGTCGGCCGGGTCCGGCTGCTGCGCGAGCGCGAGATCGACGTACCGCCGGAGGTCGAGTGGGCCGTGCGCGACGCGGAGGCCGCCGGCCGTACGGCGATCGTCGCCGGCTGGGACGGACGGGCCCGGGGGGTGCTCACTGTCGCCGACGTGGTCCGGCCGACAAGCCGGGCGGCGGTGGCGCGGTTGCGTGGGCTGGGGCTGACTCCGGTCCTGCTGACCGGGGACAACACCACAGTGGCTCGCGCGGTCGCCGCCGAGGTGGGCGTCGACGAGGTGATCGCCGAGGTGCTGCCGGCCGGGAAGGTCGACGTGATCAAGCGGCTCCAGGCCGAGGGACGGTCGGTGGCCATGGTCGGTGACGGGGTCAACGACGCCCCGGCGCTGGCCCAGGCCGACCTGGGGCTGGCCATGGGCACCGGCACCGACGTGGCGATCGAGGCGGCCGACCTCACCCTCGTCCGGGGCGACCTGGACGCGGCGGTGGACGCCATCCGGTTGTCCCGACGCACGCTCGGCATCATCCGGGGCAACCTGTTCTGGGCGTTCGGCTACAACGTGGCGGCCCTGCCGTTGGCCGCCGCTGGGCTGCTCAACCCGATGATCGCCGGTGCCACGATGGCGCTGTCCTCGGTCTTCGTGGTGGCCAACAGTCTGCGGCTGCGTCGGTTCCGTTCGGCCGTCTGACCTCCCTGGCCCGCAGGGCGGGCACCCGGCCCGCCCTGCGGCACGCCTCAGCCGGCGTGAACCCGCACCGTCTTCAACTCCGAGTCGGCGGCGTCCGGGATGCTCATCCCAGCGGCCAGGCCGGTACGCAGGTATTCGACCACCGCTTCGTTGATCACCTCGCCGGGCAGGACGGCCGGCACACCGGGCGGGTACGGGGTGAGCATCTCCGCGGCGACCCTGCCGACCGCCTGTTCGGCCGGCACCTGCTCGGCCCGGCCGAAGAAGGCGTCCCGCGGGAGCATGGCCAGTTCCAGCCGCAGTTCGTCCGGGGTCGGCACGGATGTCGGCGTGGCCCTGGGCAGCCGGTCGGCGGCCTCGGTCAGCGCCCGCAGGCCGTCCAGCAGTGGGCTGGTGGTCTCGTGGCTGTCGGCGTGAGTGAGGGCCAGGGTCATCCGGCGGTGGTCGGCCAGTGCCAGGTTGACGTGCCGCTCGCGGTGCAGCCAGTCGACTGCCTGGAACCCGCTGATGCCGAGTTCGGAGACGTCTATGACGATCTTCAACGGGTCGGTGTCGGCGGCTCGCTCCGGGCCGAGGAGACGATCACCGAGCACTGTGAGGCCGGGAAGCGCGTCGATGGCCTCGCGGGTCTCCTGTGCGAGGGCGAGAGCGGCGGTAAGCAGGTCATGGCCGTGTTCCACCATCTGTCGGCGCCAGCCGTCCAGTGCCGCGTAGATCAGCGGCGAGGAGCTGGTGGTGCCGAGCATGTCCTCGCGCTGGCTCAGCACACTGGGGTCGATCCGTTCACCCTGAAGGTGGAAGACCGAACTCTGCTCCAGGCCGCTGCCCATCTTGTGCACGCTGGTGACGCAGGCGTCCGCGTCGGCGTCCATCGCCCACTGCGGGAGGTCGGGGTGGAAGGGCAGGTGCGCGCCCCACGCCTCGTCCACCAGGAACGGCTTGCCCTGCTGGTGGCAGACCTTGGCGATGGCGGCCAGGTCGGCGCAGGTGCCGTAGTCGGTGGGGGTGACGACCAGAACGCCCTTCGCGTCGACGTGACCGCTCAGCGTCTCGGCCACCGTGTCGGCGCCCGGCGGGTACGTCAGGTGCAACTCCTCGTCCCACCGGGGCTCGATCCAGACCGGTTGGATGCCGGCGATGATGATGCCGGAGATCACCGACTTGTGGGCGTTGCGATTGATCAGCAGCTTCTCTTCCGGGCCGGCCACCGAGATCATCAGTGTCTTGACCGAGAGTGAGCTGCCGCAGGTCGAGAAGAAGGCGTGCTCGGCGCCGACCGCGTCGGCCATCAGCCGTTGCGCGGTGCTGAGCACCTCGTGGGTCTGCAACCGGTCGTCGAGGCCGTTGTTGGTCATCACGTCTGCGGCGAAGAGGTCGCGGCCGAGCACCGCGAGGACCCGCTCGTCGACGCCCCGACCCTGCTTGTGGCCCGGCGGTGTGTAGTTGATGTCTCCGCGTTCCCGGTAGGCGACGAGGGCCTCCAGGATCGGGGCCGATGACTGGTCCATCGACTGCTCCCTTCCAGCGTCTGCCCTGCTATCCCTTCCCCTGGTCGGCTCCGGCCAACCGTCGGTCCGTCGCCGTGTCGGCGCCCGGCGGCGGGTCGGCGGCCGCAGAGATGGTTGGGCTGGTGACGGTGGGGGTACCTCTGTGGTTGTAGCGACGCTCGCAATGGAGGTTGGCAATGGGTTTCGACGACAAGATCAACAACGCCACCGAGGACGCGACCGGCAAGCTGAAGGAAGGCGCCGGTCGGGCCACCGACAACGAGCAGCTGGAGGCGGAGGGTCGCACTGACCAGTCCACCGCCAAGCTCAAGCAGGCGGGCGAGAAGATCAAGGACGCCTTCAAGAGCTGACGTACGACGTAACCCGCACGCCGGGCCGGTGATCATCACCGGCCCGGCGTGCTGTGTGTCCGCCTCTTCGCCGACCCTGAGATCCCCCTGATTCCGCTTCTGTTCCGCACCGCAGCACGCCGACACCTGCTAACTTTCCTTGGCATGTGCAAGGGCTGGTTATGAGCAGCGCTCCACCGCCGACCGGCGACGACCTGGTCCGGGTGCTGGCCACCCTGGCCAACCCGCACCGGCTGCGGGTCGTCGCCGCGTTGGCCCGCGAGCGTGCGTACGTCAGCGGGCTGGCCCGGCAACTGGGCATCAGCCGAGCGCTGTTGCAGGTCCACCTACGGAAGCTGGCGGCGGCCGGGCTGGTCACCGCCCGCCTGGAGTTGTCGGAGGACGGGAAGGCCATGAACTACTACGAGGTGGAGCCGTTCGTGCTCACACTCACCCCCGCGGTCATCGCGACTGCGGTCGAGACGCTGACAGTGCCCGACTCGGGCGAGCAGCCGGGAGCACAGCGATGAGCGAGCACGACTGGACCGAGGTGGTCGGCGCGATCGGCATCTTCGCCTTCCTGATCAGCGTGGTCACGGTGACCGTCGTGCAGCTCGCCAAGACCCGGCGGGCCCGGTACGAGGCGGACCGGGCGGACGACTACCGCCAGCTCGCCGAGACGGCAGCTCAGGCCCAGGCGGAGAACGCCCGACTGCTCGCGGCGATGGACGGTCGGCTGGGCGGGATGGAGACCCGGATGACCACGCTCGAACGCGTCCTGCGCGAGGTCGACTGACCCGGCGGACGAGAGCGGCCCCGGGCCGTCGAGCGGCTACTCGACGGCCCGGGTGGAAGCAGCATCACCTCGCCCAGTGGGCGAGTTTCACCGGCAACGCTCCCTCGAGGAGAGGACAGCACCTCATGCTGCGCGTACGCAAATCCGCAGTCGGCTGGGCGGTCGCCCTGGCCCTCACGGCCGCCGGCCTGGCCCCGGCGAGCCCGGCCGCCGCCCGACCACAGCCCGCCCCGACGATCGACTGGCGGCCCTGCGCCGCGGACACCAGCGCCGAGTGCGGCACCCTGTCGCTGCCGGTGGACTGGAACCGACCCCAGGGTGAGCGCTTCGACCTGTCGCTGGCCCGCCGGGTCGCCAAGCCGGCCATCCGGGAAGGCGCGCTGATCTTCGGCCCCGGCGGGCCGGGCGACAGCGGTGTCGACCGGGTGGTGAACGGCAGCTCCCGGTTCAGCGCCGACCTGCGTGCCCGGTTCGACATCGTCAGCTTCGACCCACGCGGCACCGGCGGCAGCCACCCGGTGGTCTGCGCCCGGGACCTGCTCGCCCGGCAACCACAGCTGATCGCCGATCAGGCCCAGTTCGACGCCGTCCTGGCCAACAACGCGCTGCTGCGCGCCGACTGCCGCGCCCGCACCGGGTCGCTCTACGACCACGTGGACACCACCAGCGCCGCCCGCGACCTGGACGCGGTCCGCGCCGCGCTCGGCGAACGGCAGTTGACCTTCCACGGCAGCTCGTACGGCACCCTGCTGGGGCAGCGGTACGCCGAGCTGTACCCCGACCGGGTCCGGGCCATGGTGCTGGAGGCAGCGATGGACCACAGCCTCGGCACCCGGGCGTTCCTGGACAGTCAGGCCGTCACCGCGGAGGGTGCGTTCGACGAGTTCGTTGCCTGGTGTGCCCGGTCCACGGTCTGTGCGCTGCACGGTCGGGACTTCCGGGCGATCTGGGCCGGGCTGCACGAGCGGGCCGAGCGCGGCCTGCTGACCGACCCGGACCGGGCCGGGGTCGCGCTCGCCCCGTTCGAGTTGAGCCGCCTCGCCCACAAGAAGCTCTACGACACCTGGCGGTGGCCGGAGCTCGCCGAGTGGATCGTCCGACTGGCGGGCACCGCCACCACGCCGAGCGTCCGTCCGTTGGCGGACCAGGCCGTGGCTCCGTACCCCTTCGCGGTTTTCTGTCAGGACTGGAGCCTGCCGGTCCGCGACTACAGCGAGTACGTCGGACATCTGCGCCGGGCGGTCCGGCTCGCGCCGGACCTGCGCTACCCGCCGGCGCTGTTCGCGCTGGTCACCTGCCTGGGCACCCCGACGCCGGTGGCCAACCCGCAGCATCGGCTACGGGTCCACACCGACGTGCCGCTGCTGCTCGCCGCCACGGTGCACGACCCGGCCAGCGGCTACGGCTGGGCGCGCAACGTGGCGCGGCAGTTGGGTCGGCACGGCGCGCTGCTCACCTACCAGGGCTGGGGGCACGGCAGCTACAGCAGCAGCCCGTGTGTGCAACGGGCCGTCGACTCGTACCTGATCGATCAGGTGGTGCCCGCCTGGGGTGCCAGCTGCCCGGCCATCGAACCCGAGGTGTGACCGCCGCTGCCGGCCGTCGGTTCGCCCGGTGGTCGGCAGCGGTGTGCTCAGTGGCGTCGGGTGGCGCGTACGACCACGTCGTACAGCGGGACCTCCCGGCCGGGCACCGTGCGGCGGTGCTCCTCGGCGGTGACGATCTCCCAGGTGCTGCTGTCCAGGCCGGCGGTGATGTCCGCGAGGGTGACCGATGCCTCGTCGGGCGGGTGGTGCCCAGGCCCGTGTCCGTGGCCGTGTCCGTGCCCCTGTTCGCCTGCCTCCGAGGTGTGCAGGTGTCCGACGATCAGGAGGGTGCCGCCGGGCGCCACCCATCCGGCGATGCGGTCGTAGAAGGCCAACTGCGGCATCGCGGGGTGCGCGTAGTGCGTCGTGACCAGGTCGAACGGCGTGTCCGGGGCCCAGGCCGTCAGGTCCGCCTCCACCCACCGCACGCGTTCGGAGACCCCGCTCTGCGTCGCGCGTTCGGCGGCCCGAGCGAGGGCAACGGGTGCGATGTCGACGGCGGTGACCTGCCAGCCGTGGGCGGCGAGCGAGATCGCCTCGGCGCCCGCGCCGCACCCGGCGTCCAGCGCCGAGCCCGGCACCAGAGCGCCGATCTCCCGGGCCAGGTAAGGGTGCGCGGGACTCGTGCTCATCGCGCCGGGACGGTCGTGGTGCGCCTGGTGCCAGTGCCGTTCCCAGTAGTCCTTGTCGAACTCGTGCTGCTCGGTCATCTGTGCCTGCTCCTTCGCGCGTCGGCCACGACTGTGACCGGCGAGCGGGCGATGCGCAAAGATTGTTGCCAAAACGGCAAGACGACGTCGCTCACCCCTGCCCGGTCAGCCGGGCCGCCCGCACCTCCAGGTAGCGCTGCTCGGGCCGGCTCGTGGTGCCCCGCGCCGCCATCAGGTACGCCTCCCGCGCCGCACCGACCTCCCCGGCCAGCTCCAACAGGTGCGCCCGGACGGCGGCCAGCCGGTGGTGCCCGGCCGTGCGTTCGTCGACGTCCAACGGCGTGAGCAGGGCGAGCCCGGCCCGGGGCCCGTCGACCATGGCCACCGCCACCGCCTGGTTGAGGGTGACCATCGGATTCGGCGCGATCCGGGCCAACAGTCGGTAGAGCGCGACGATCTGCCGCCAGTCCGTCTCCGCCGCCGTCGACGCCTCGGCGTGCACAGCGGCGATCGCCGCCTGGAGCTGGTACGGGCCGGGCGGCGACCAGGTCAGCGCCTCGGTGATCAGGGCGATGCCCTCGGCGATGGCGGCGGCGTCCCATCGGGAACGGTCCTGCTCGGCCAGCGGGACCAACTCCCCGTCCGGTCCCACTCTCGCCGCCCGGTGCGCGTCGGTCAGCAGCATCAGCGCCAGCAGCCCGGTCACCTCGCCGTCGTCGGGCAGCAGCCCGCGCAGGACGCGGGCCAGCCGGATCGCCTCGCCGGTCAGCTCGGCCCGGCGCAGATCCGGGCCACTGGATGCGGTGTAGCCCTCGTTGAAGATCAGGTAGAGCACCCGCAGCACCGTTGTAAGCCGCTCGCCCCGCTCGGCCGGCCCGGGCATGGTGAACCGTGCCCCGGCAGCCTCGATCCGCTGCTTGGCCCGCCGGATCCGTTGACTCATCGTCGCCTCGGGCACCAGGTGTGCCCGGGCGATCTGGGCGGTGCTGAGACCGCCGACCGCCCGCAGGGTGAGCGCCACCTGCGCCGATCCGGGCAGCGCCGGGTGGCAGCAGAGGAACAGCAGCGTGAGGGTGTCGTCGTCGGCCGGGACGGCGGGCTCCGCGTCCGCCGCGGGCGCCACCCCGGCGTACGCCGGCTCGCGTCGCGCCACCGCCACCTCGCGGTCCCGGCGCGCACTCTCGCTGCGCCACTCGTCGGTGAGGCGGCGGGTGGCCACGGTGAGCAACCAGGCACGCGGATTGTCCGGTACGCCCTGCCCGGGCCACTGCGTCGCGGCGGCGAGCAGCGCCTCCTGGACCGCGTCCTCGCACCTGTCGAACTGTCCGTGCCGACGGACCAGCAGGCCGAGGACCTGCGGCGCGAACGTGCGCAGCAGATCCTCGACCGTCCGGTCCTCGGTCACATCTCCGTCCCGGCCTCGTCCATGATCGGGCGGACCTCCATCGCGCCGCCGTACCGGACGTCCGGCCAGCGGGCGGCGATCTCGGCAGCCCGCTGCGGGCTGTCGCAGTCGACGGCCAGGTAACCGGCGAACTGCTCCTTGCTCTCCATGAACGGGCCGTCGAGGACCTCGGGGCTGCCGTCCACGAGCCGGACCGTCAACGTCTGCGACGGATTGGCCAACGCCTGGCCGCCGATCAGCTCGCCGGTCTCGGTCAGCTCCTTCATGATCTCGTCGACCTCACCGAAGAGGGCGGTGCGATCCTGCTCGCTCAGCTCCTCGGTGAAGCCGGGCCGGTTCCAGATCAGCAGCATGTACTTCAC
Organism: Micromonospora sp. CNZ322; assembly: GCF_007827755.1. Classification (NCBI taxonomy): domain Bacteria; kingdom Bacillati; phylum Actinomycetota; class Actinomycetes; order Micromonosporales; family Micromonosporaceae; genus Micromonospora; species Micromonospora sp. CNZ322. The sequence goes on along the minus strand of NZ_VITD01000001.1, from coordinate 1,007,090 downwards.
GGCGATGCTCCTCAGGCTCTGGTCGCACCCCGATCGGGGCGCGACTCACCGGAGGGTCGGAGTCGTTCCCCCGATCCCTACCGCGTACCGAAGAAAATCGCAGAAACATTCGCCGGGGGCGTTCCCACGCCGGACGGTTCAGCGCGGATCGGGTCGGCCGGGCACCTGTCGGGGCTTCCGGGCGCCGCCGACGTCCAGCGAAGCCCGGTCGGCGGCCGAGGTGCCGGACGACCAGCCCTCGGCGTCGCGCACGCTGAGCCGGTGCCGGGTGACGCCGGGAAAGAGCGTGTCCAACCGCTCCCGGACCGCCTCGCCCCGCGCCGCGAGCACCGGCAACAGCCGTTCCGCCCCGGCCGTCTCGGCCGCCGCCTGGTCCGCCGCGTTGGTCGCCGCGTCGGTGGCCGCCCGCAGCCGCTCGCCGATCCGCAGCGCGAACGCGTTGAGGAAGGACTCGTCCCAGACCTTCGTCCGTCGCCCCGACCCCTGCCGGCGCTCGGCACGCCCACGCAGCATCGCCGCCGTGGCCTGAACCAGCAGCGACGTGTAGAGCAACTCCACCGCCACCAGATCGGCCGGCCAACCCAGCACTGTGGCGAAGCCGAGATCGTCGGACCAGACCGCCTCGCACCGGTTCGCCGCCGCCACCTCCTGCACCAGCAGCGCCTTCGCGCCCGCGTACGGGGTGTCAGTGCTCAGGCGGACGCCGCCGGGCAGGTCCCCGCGCTCCGACCCGGCCGCCAGCAGCGCCTCGTCGATGCTGTGCCGGGCTATCAGCTCCTGGGCCTTCCCGGTCAGCGCCTCCGCCTCCGCAGGGAAGGTGGTCGACTCGGCCTTCGCCAGCAGCGCCCGTACCCGATCCAGCATCGGCGACCCGCTGCGAGCCGAGCCGCCCGAGCGGGGCAGTGCCGCGCCGCTCGTGCCTGGCGGTGGGCGCAGCACCGCGATGGGCGGCAGGCTCTCCACCAGCGCGAGAGTGTCCACGGCCGCGCGGAGCGCGTCGGCCCGGTCCAGACCCTCCCGGCTGGCCCAGCCGGCCAACACGCTGCCACCGCCCTCGGTAACCCCCAGTTCGCTCAGCTGGTCGTCCCACCAGGCCGGGACCGGCTCGGCCTGATCGCGCCGCTGGGCGGCCATCGCGGCACGGACCAGCCGGGCAGCGCGGGCGTCGAGCCGTCGACTGGTGATCCGGTCCACGTCGACCGGCTGCCAGCCGCGCGGCCACAGCCGGCCCAGGCCGCGGACCAGGCGACGCAGCAGAGCGGCGTCCACCGCCGTGGTGCCGTCCGCGGCGCCGGTGCCGACCATCAGTTGGTCCAGCTGCCGTTCGGCCTGCCGTACGTCAGTGCCGCGCACCGCCGCGAGCGCGTTGGCGACGAGTTCGTCAGCGTCCGGCACGGGCACCTCCTTCTCGGGATCTGGCTATCGCTGCCCCTCCAGGCTCCATGATCATGCCGCCCGTCGTCCGGGAGTCACGAAACGGGGATGTGCCACCGGCCCATTGGCCCTTCCCGCAGCTCTGGCCCGGCATGTTTCATGCGGTTCGGGGTATTTCCGACCCGATCCAGCTGACTGCGAGGTGTGTGGTGGTCGATTCGAGCCTGCCGAGGCCCCGTTCCGCCGACGTACGCTCCTCCACCCTCGTCGGCGTCCTGATCGGCATCGCGATCATGGCTGCGGTGGACGAGATCGTCTTCCACCAGTTGCTGGCGTGGCACCACTTCTACGACCGGTCCACCCCATCGGTGGCGCTGCTCTCCGACGGACTGCTGCACGCCGTCGAGCTGATCATCCTGGTCGGCGGGTTCTTCTGGTTCGCCGACCTGCGTCGACGACGTGCCCTGTCGAACCGGCTGGCGTGGGGTGGCTTCCTGCTCGGTGCCGGAGGGTTCCAGGTCTTCGACGGGGTGGTCGACCACAAGGTGCTCCGGCTGCACCAGATCCGCTACGGCGTACACCTGCTGCCGTACGACGTGCTGTGGATCGCGTCCGGCGCGGTGCTGCTGTTGGCCGGCGTCGGGGTGGTGTGGTGGGCCCGGTCCCGGCGGCCCGACTCCGGCCCCCGATGACGGTGGCCGGGCCGCTGGCGCACGCTGGACACGGTGCGGCCGGGCCGAGCTGGTTCCCGCTGTTCCCAGTCGCGTTGTTGGCGGTCGGCTACCTGCTGGCCGCCGTACGCGACCCACGGGGCTGGGACCACCGACGCACCGCCTCCTGGCTGGTCGGCTGCGCCCTGCTGGTGGTCGCCGTCGGGCCGCTGGCCCAACTCCCCGACAACCCGAGCGGGCACATGGCGCAGCACCTGCTGCTCGGCATGCTGGCCCCGCTGGGGCTGGTGCTCGCCGCCCCGGTGACGCTGCTGCTGCGGGTCGCGCCGCCGCCGGTACGCCGAGCGGTCGGCCGGCTGCTGCGCGCCCGCCCGCTGCACCTGCTCGCCCACCCGTTCACCGCCACGCTTCTGACCACCGGCGGGTTGGCGTTGGTGCTGCTCACCCCGCTGTACGCGGCGGCCGAACGGCAACCCGTCCTGCACCACGCCGTGCACCTGCACTACCTGGCCGCCGGCTACCTCTTCGCCTGGTCGTTGGCCGGGCCGGACCCGGCACCGCGTCGCCCCGGACTGGCGGTACGGGTCGGCGCGTTACTGGCCGCGTCGGCTGGCCACGCCGTGCTGGCCAAGTACCTGTACGCCAAGGCCGAAACCCTCCCGCCCGGCCTCACCGACCGGGACCCGGAAGCGTTCCGCTCGGCCGCCCAACTCATGTACTACGGCGGCGACCTGGCCGAACTGCTGCTGGCCGTAGCCCTCTTCGCCACCTGGTACCACCGCCGAATCGGGTCGAGGCGGGACGCACCGACCACTGTGACGGGACGGGCGCCTTCGACGCCTGATCTTGGGACAGGTACGGAAGCCCGTCCCGGTCGGACTCGCTCCGGCCGACTCCCCTGACAGGCGAGGATCCATGCATCGCATACCCAATCCCGCACATCGTCGCCGCCTGGCCGCGGCACTCAGCACCGGCGTGTTGGTGTCGCTGGTGACCGCGGTACTGCCCGCGTCTCCTGCCGCCGCCGCGCCCCCCGCCGCGGATCTGGTGGTCACCGCCACCGCCATCGCACCCCGTGACCAGGTCGTGGATGTCGGCGGTGGAGTCACCGTCGAGGTGGAGGCCCGCAACGCAGGCAGGAAGTCCGCGTCGGACGTCACTCTGACGTACGGGCTGCCGGCAGGTGCCTTCTTCACGGACGGCAACGCCGCCCCCGAGGGCTGGGCCTGTGACTTCGGCGCAGCCGCCAGGTGCACGTACGGAGCGCTGGCCGCGGGGGCGAGCGCGCCGCGACTGCGGTTCGACTTCGCCTTCCCGCCCGCACCGGTCGGCACCATCTCGGCGGTGACTGCCACGGCGCAGACGACCAGCACCGAGTTCTCCACGGCCAACAACGTGGACGAGGCCACGATCACCTACATCCGAGGGGTGACCGACCTGGAGGTCACCACGGTTCAGGCCGACCCAGCTCAGGCGATCGTCGGCGACACGGTGAACATCTACGTGCAGGTGCACAACACCGGAAACATGACGGCGGACGAGGTGCACGTCATCGTTCCGCTGCCCACCGGCTTCAGTCGGGTCGAGGAGCCGTACAGCAGTCCCTGGTACTGCGAGTTCGGCGACGACCCCGCCTCCGGCCAGCCGACCTGGGACTGCACGGCCTACGGCCTGGTCAACGGGTACACACCCTCCGGGCTCTGGCTGACGGCCAGGGTCGCCGACGCGGTGCCGGGTGAGGTGGCGACCGTGACCGCCCGAGCGACGACCAACTCGCCGGAGGACGACCTCTCCGACAACACCGGCCAGGCCACCGTCACGGTCGTGGAGGCGGCGACGGTGCGGTGACGTGGTCATCGACGCCGCTGTGACCAGGTGTTGACCATCGGCTGATCGTCGACTCAGAGCTGGCTGCTCTGGGCACGGGATCCTCCCCCGCACTGCGTCTACCGATCGCATGACGCAGTGCGGGGGGTTCCGTCGAGCAGGGTTGATCAGGTCTCTTGTGGCCAGCCGGTGAGGATCTGCTCGACCGGTAGGACGTCCTGCTCCGGGTCCGGTGCCGGGGTTGGCTGGTCGGTCGGGGTGCGGTCGAAGCGGGGTGCGGGGGCCGGCTGGATCTCGCCGCCCACCTCGACGAACGTGCCCCGGGCCACGTTGTGCGGGTGCGCGTGCGCCTCGCCGGGGGCGAGCACCGGCGCGACGCAGGCGTCCAGGTCGGCGAAGACCGCCGTCCACTCGTCCCGGGTGCGCTCGGCGAACCGCTCGGTGAACCGGCTGCGCAGCTCGTCCCAGCCGCTCGGGTCGTACTGGGCGGGCAGGTCCGGGTCGTCGGCGAGGCCGAGGCCGGTGAGCAGTACGGCGTAGAAGGCCGGTTCCATCGCGCCGACCGCCATGAATCCACCGTCGGCGGTGGCGTACGTGTCGTAGAACGGCGCCCCGCCGTCGAACATGTTGCGCCCACGCGGGGCGGCCCACAGGCCGGTGCCGAGCAGCCCGTGCAGGAACGAGGTGAGCAGCGCCGAGCCGTCCACCATCGCCGCGTCGACCACCTGGCCGAAGCCGGAGCGCTCCCGCTCCAGCAGCGCGGCCAGCACCCCGACGGCGAGCAGCATCCCGCCGCCGCCGAAGTCACCGAGCAGGTTCATCGGCGCGTACGGGCGCTCGCCGGCCCGTCCCAGCGGTTCCAACGCCCCGGCCACCGCGATGTAGTCGATGTCGTGTCCGGCTCGGGCTGCCAGCGGGCCGTCCTGACCCCAGCCGGTCATCCGCGCGTACACCAGTCGGGGGTTGCGGGCGTGGCACACCTCCGGCCCGATGCCGAGCCGCTCGGCCACCCCGGGCCGGTACGCCTCGACCAGCACGTCCGCGCGTTCGGCGAGGCGCAGCAGGTCCGCCACTCCGGCCGGGGACTTCAGGTCCAGTGCGGTGACCCGCCGGCCGCGTTGCAACGGCCCGCTGGTCGGTGCGGCCAGCCGGCCCGCTCCCGGGGCGCCCGGCCGGTCCACCCGCACCACGTCCGCGCCGAGGTCGGCGAGCACCATGCAGCCGAACGGCGCCGGCGCGAGGCTGGCCAGCTCGACCACGCGCACCCCGGCCAGCGGCCCGCCGCGTGCCGCCGTCACGCGACGTCAGCCGGTTCGGCCCGACGGGCGGCGAGCCGGTCGGCCAGGTCGGCGGGGGGCGTGAACCGGTCGCCGTAGCGGCCGGCCAACTCGGTGGCACGGCCCGCGAAGCCGGCCGGGCCGCCCGCGTACTGCCGGACGTAGCGGATCACCCCGCCTGTCCACGCCGGGAACCCGATGCCGAAGATCGAGCCGATGTTGGCGTCGGTCTCGGTGCGCAGCACCCCCTCGTCGAGGCAGCGCAGCGCGTCCAGCGCCTCGGCGAAGAGCATCCGCTCCTGGAGGTCGGTGAACGGCACCGCCCGACCCGCGTCGGTGGTCAGGTCGGCGAGGCCGGACCACAGCCGGCCCCGGGTGCCGTCGTCGTAGGAGTAGAAGCCGCGTCCGGCGGCGCGCCCCGGCCGGTCGTACGCGTCGACCAGCTCGTCCACCAGGCGGTGCGCCGGCAGTGGGCGGAACTCCTCGCTGGCCGCCTCGAACTGGCGGCGGATCCGCTGGATCAGCGTGAGACTGACCTCGTCGGCCAGCGCCAGCGGCCCGGTCGGGTAGCCGGCCTGAAGGGCGGCCTGCTCCACCGATGCGGCGGGGACACCCTCGGCGACCATGCCGACCGCCTCGTCGATGAACCTGCCGATCACCCGGCTCGTGAAGAAGCCCCGGCCGTCGTTGACCACGATCGGGGTCTTGCCGATCCGCCGGCCCAGGTCGAACGCCCGGGCCAGCGCCACGTCCCCGGTGCGCTCGCCCACCACGATCTCCAGCAGCGGCATCCGGTCCACCGGAGAGAAGAAGTGCATGCCGATGAAGTCCGCCGGCCGGTCCACCCCGGCGGCCAGCCCGGTGATCGGCAGGGTGGAGGTGTTGGAGGCGAGCAGCGCGTCGGGCGCCAGGACGGGCAGCACCTCGGCGAAGACCTGCTGTTTCAGCGCCGGGTCCTCGAAGACCGCCTCGATGACCGCGTCGCACCCAGCGAGGGCGTCCGCCTGGTCGGTGGTGGTGATCCGGTCCAGTACGGCGAGGGCGTCCGCCTCGGTCGTGCGACCCTTGCGTACCGCGCGGGCCAGCAACCGCTCGGCGTGCTCCCGGGCCCGGCCGGCGGCCTCCGGCGTGACGTCCTTGACCACGACGTCCAGCCCGGCTTTGGCGCAGGCGTACGCGATGCCCGCGCCCATCATGCCGGCCCCGAGCACCGCCACCCGGCGTACTGGTGGGGCGTCCACATCGGCGGGTCGGGCCGCGCCGCCGTTGACGGCCTTCAGGTCGAAGAAGAACGCCCCGATCATGTTCTTGGCGACCTGCCCGGTGAGCAGGCCGATCAGGTGCCGGGTCTCCACGGTCAGGGCGGTCTCCAGGTCGACCTGTGCGCCCTCGACGGCGGCGGCCAGGATCGCCTCGGGCGCGGGTAGCCGGGCACCCTTGAGCTGCTTGCGCAGCGTCGCCGGGAAGGCGGGCAGTTGTGCGGCCAGCGAGCGGCTGGCCGGAGTGCCGCCGGGCATCCGATAGTCCGGCCGGTCCCACGGTTGGGCCGGGCGCGGGTTCGCCGCGATCCAGGCCCGAGCCCGCTCCAGCAGCTCGGCGGGCGTGGCGACCACCTCGTCGACCAGCCCGACGGACAGCGCCTCGGTCGGGCGCATCCGCCGGCCGGTGAGCAGCACCGTGGTCAGCGCGCCGGCCAGGCCGAGCATCCGTACGGTCCGGGTGACGCCGCCCGCCCCGGGCAGCAGGCCCAGGGTCACCTCGGGCAGTCCGAGCCGGCTGCCGGGCGCGTCCAGTGCGATCCGGTGGTGGCAGGCGAGCGCGATCTCCAGGCCACCGCCGAGCGCGGAGCCGTTGACCGCGGCGACCACCGGTCGGCCCAGCATCTCCAGGCGGCGCAGGTCCCGCTTGATGGTGCCGAGCAGGTCGGCCAGGTCGGGCGCGTCGGCGCGGGTGGCCCGGATCATCTCGGGCAGGTCGCCGCCGGCGAAGAAGGTCGACTTCGCGCTTGTCACGATGACGCCGACGAGATCGCTCTCGGCCTCCAGCCGGTCCAGCACGGCGCTCATCGAGGCGGCGTACGCCCGGTTCATGGTGTTGGCGGACTGGGTGGGGTCGTCCACTGTGAGCGTGACGATGCCGTCGGCGCCGCGGTCGTACCGGATGGTGTTGGTCATTGTCGTCCTCCGGGTCAGCAGCGCTCGAGAACGGTGGCGACGCCCATGCCGCCGCCGATGCAGAGGGTCACCACGGCGCGGCGCAGGTCGCGGCGCTCCAACTCGTCCAACGCCGTACCGAGCAGCATCGCTCCGGTCGCGCCGAGCGGATGGCCGAGCGCGATCGCGCCGCCGTTGACGTTCACCCGGTCCGGGTCGAGGCCCAGGTCACGGACGTACTTGAGCACCACCGCGGCGAACGCCTCGTTGATCTCGAACAGGTCGATGTCGTCGACTGTCAGCCCGGCGACGGCGAGCGCCTTGTGGGTGGCCGGGATCGGGCCGGTCAACATCAGCGTCGGGTCGGCGCCGGTGACCGCCGCGCCGACGATCCGGGCGCGCGGGGTGAGGCCGAGATCCCGACCAACCTGCTCCGAACCGATCAGCACCAGCGCCGCGCCGTCCACGATGCCGGACGAGTTGCCCGCGTGGTGGACGTGCTCAATGGCCTCCAGCCAGTGGAACTTCTGCAACGCGACAGCGTCGAAGCCGGCCGCCTCGCCCATCGTGGCGAAGGACGGGGTGAGCTTCGCCAGCGCCTCCCGGGTGGTCTCCGGGCGCGGGTGCTCGTCGACGGTGAGGATGTCCAACCCGTTGCCGTCGCGGACCGGCACCACGGAGCGGGCGAAGTACCCGCCGGCCCACGCCTTGGCGGCCCGCTCCTGCGACCGCAGCGCGTAGCCGTCCACGTCGTCGCGGGTGAAGCCCTCCAGGGTGGCGATCAGGTCGGCGCTGACGCCCTGCGGCACGAACGACGTGGCCAGGGCGGTCTGCGGATCGGTGGCCCAGGCCGCGCCGTCGGAGCCCATCGGCACCCGGGACATCGACTCGACCCCGCCGGCGAGCAGCAGATGCTCCCAGCCGGAGCGGATCCGCGCGGCGGCGGAGTTGACCGCCTCCAACCCGGAGGCGCAGAACCGGTTGAGCTGCACCCCACCCACCTGGTCGGGCAGCCCGGCCAACAGCGCGGCCGCCCGGGCCAGGTCGCCGCCCTGCTCGCCGACCGGGGTCACGATGCCGAGCAGCAGATCCTCCAGCCGACCGACGTCCAGGCCGGGGTTGCGCTCCCGCAACGCGTCGATCAGGCCGACCACCAGGGAGATGGGCTTGACCCCGTGCAGCGCGCCGGTGTCCCGGCCGCGTCCGCGCGGGGTGCGGACCGCGTCATAGACGTACGCCTCAGAGGGCACGGGCGATCAACTCCTTCATGATCTCGTTGGTGCCGCCGTAGATCTTCTGGACGCGGGCATCTGCGTACATCCGGGCGATCGGGTACTCCGTCGTGTAGCCGTAGCCGCCGAACAGTTGCAGGCACCGGTCGATGACCTCGCACTGCCCGTCGGTGAGCCACGACTTCGCCATCGCCGCTGTGGAGACGTCCAGGTCACCACGCGTGTGTCGGACGATGCAGTCGTCCAGGAAGACCCGGCTGACCCGGGCGCGGGTGGCGCACTCGGCGAGCACCATCCGGGTGTTCTGGTGACCCATCAGGGTCTTGCCGAAGGCGGTGCGCTCCTTGGCGTACGCGACGGTCAGCGCGACGGCCCGTTCCATTGCCGCGACCGCGCCGACGCCGATGACCAGCCGTTCCTGCGGGAGTTGCTGCATGAGCTGGATGAAGCCCAGCCCTTCGGCGCCGCCGAGCAGGTTCGCTGCCGGCACCCGGAACTCGTCGAAGAACAACTCCGCGGTGTCGTTGGCGTGCAGCCCGATCTTGGACAGCAGTCGGCCCCGGCGGAAGCCCTCCGGGTCGCCGCCCACCTCGCAGACCAGCAGTGAGACGCCGGCGGCCCGCTGCTCGGGGTCCGTCTTCACGGCCACGATGACCAGGTCGGCCAGGCCGCCGTTGGTGATGAACGTCTTCGCGCCGGTCACCAGGTAGTCGTCGCCGTCGCGGACCGCCCGGGTGCGCATCGCCTGAAGATCGGAGCCACCGTCCGGCTCGGTCATCGCGATCGCGCCGACCAGCTCACCGCTGCACAGGCCGGGCAGCCAGCGTCGCTTCTGTTCCTCGCTGCCGTACGCCACCAGGTAGCCCGTGACGATGCCACTGTGGACGGCCAGGCCGAGGCTGCTCTCCCCGGTGTACGCCTGCTCGTGCAGCAGCACCGCCTCGTGGGTGAACCCGCCACCCCCACCGCCGTACTCCTCCGGGACCGACAGGCCGAGCAGCCCCAGCTCACCGGCGCGCCGGTAGTGCTCGCGGTCCGGATGGCCCTGCTCCTGAAGGCGGTCGGCGTGCGGCAGCACCTCCTTGGTGAAGAAGGTGCGGGCCAGCTCGGCCAGGTCGTCATGCTCCGGCTCGCGCCAGGGTGAGGGGGAGCCGTCGGGCAGGGGGGTCGGCATGTGCACCACCCTCGCGCGCTATTGGCAGCATGTCAATAAGTCGTGATCAGCTCCCGGGCGCAGGCCGTCGCGGCGTCCGCGGCAGGGCAGGCTGAGCGAGAATCGGGCGATGAGTGCCACGCCTCCGGCCCTGCTCGACGGAGCCCGCGTCCAGATGTTCGCCAATCTGGGACCAGGGCAAGCGCCAACCGGTGCAACCCGCCACTCCGTAAGCAACTTTGCAGAGGTGGTCGCACATCTCGCTATAGCCCGTTACGCCGATGCCGGAGAGGTCTACCTCTTCTACTGCGGCCAGAAGTGGGAAGTCCTGACGGACACGTGGCATTCGACGGAGTTGGACGCCGTCACCCAGGCGGAGTGCGAGTTCGGGCCCGTAACGTTCGTGCGAGTGGCGGCAGAAAGCTGCGGCGACCTGGAGGCGTAGCGCGCCCGAGCCGACGTAACCAGAATCGGCGGTGCGCGGATTGTGCCGTGAGAGGTGCTACTCGGCCTCGTCGCCGTCGGTGGGACGCGGCGGGCGATGCTCGGCGATCCATGCTTCCACGTCGGCGCGCAGCCAGACCGTCGTGCCGTGCAACCGTTGGAACGGTGCGGGGAAGGTCGGATAGCGGATGAGCTGACGCATGCGGGTCCGGCTCACGCCGAGCAGATCTTGCAGCTCGTGCGGACCGACCAGCGGACCCGGGACCTCAGCCATCACCTGACGGTAGGACGATCAGGAATGCCTGATTACGTCTACCTACTTGCGCAGCCCTTTCGAATGGGTGAGGGTGAACCTGCCGGTCCGGCTGTGGCCTGGGCCGCTTGGGGCAGCGATCGCGAGTGATGGGAGGGGTGCCCGATGGATCAGGCGACGGAGGTGGCGTGGCTGCGGGAGCGAGTCGGGGGTCTGGAGACAGCGCTGCACTGCGCGCGGAGGGAGTTGTTTGATCTCCGTTGTCGGTTGACGCTGATCGGCAGGGTGGTTCAGGACGTCGACCGGGTGCAGCCAGCGCCCGGGGTCGCTCTGGGCGCGATCAACGCGGCGCTCTACTCCGAGGCGTCCAACCTGCGCCACCTCGGCCGACACCTGCTCCGGCGTCGCCGGGGCGTGTGGTGATCACTTGATGCTGAGTAGTTCAACGACAGCTCTGACTACTGCTGAGCGATCAAGTGATCATGGTGAGGAACGGCGGTTGGTCGGTGAGCTGTCGATAGGGTCGGGCAGATGAGTGTCGAGACGGCTCCGCGCCGCCGCCGTTTGGAGCCGGACGCCCGGCGTGGGCAGATCCTGGCCTGCGCGGTCCGGCTGTTCGGTGAGCGCCCGTACGCGGACGTGTCGACCACCGACGTCGCCCGCGAGGCAGGTGTCGCTCGCGGCCTGGTCAACCACTACTTCGGCGCGAAGAAGGACCTCTACCTGGAGGTCGTCCGGGTCATGGTGACCATCCCCGAGGTTGCTCTGGAGCGGCTGCCCAAGGGTGATCTCCGGACCCGGGTCGACGCCAGCGTCACCTGGTTCCTCGACGTGGTTTCCCGGCACAGCACCTCGTGGCTGGCGGCAGTCACCGCCCGGGGGATGGGCGGCGACGCCGACGTGGAGCGGGTGCTCGCCGAGGCCGAGGAGGTCGCCGCGGACCGCATGCTGGTGGCCGTCGGGCTGGCCGGCGAGGCCGAGCACCGCGAGGAGTTGCGCGGGATGGTCCGGGCGTACGGGGGTCTGGCCACCTCGACCGCCCGCGAATGGCTCCAGCGTGGCGCCCTGACCCGCGCCCAGGTGCACCTGCTGCTCACCACGACCCTGCTGACCATCGTCGAACAGGTCATCCCGCAGGTCCTCGCCGTGGACGGTTCAACACGGCCAGCGCCTCCCGCTTGAGCTGCCCTGCCCTGCTCTGGTCGCACGGCCGCGCCGCCGTTGACGGAACCCATGCTCCGCCGCCGAGTCAACCAGTGCCGAGCTTTCAGGCTGGCGCGGCGGTGGGGACCGATTGGCGGAAGTGGAGCACGATCACGATGGTCAGGATGACGATGGCGATCGGGTCGAACACCAACGAGATGAGGTTCATGTCGGCTCGCATGCCGACGTCGACGACGGTCAGGGCGAGAAACACCGACTTGGTGATGATGGCGGTCGCCGCCGCCGGCACTCTCGCCGGAAGGTGGAAGGCTCCCCAGATGATGGCCGCGCCAAGAGCCGCCTGCAGCACCCCTCGGTGCTGGAGCAGCGCAACGGTCATGCGGTCGGGGTCGGCCAACCCATAACTGCTGGTCAGCAGTTGTGGCCAGAACAGGGCAAGTGCGGGCGTCGCGGTGATCACGCCGACGATGGTGAGGATGAAGCGCATCTTCATTCGACTCTCCTAGTGAGGTCGGCTCGCTGATCGTCAGCGTAGCGAGCGAACCGGACTCGACCGACCACCGACGGCCGCACCATCTTGTCGGAAGCCCTCACGGCGATGCGCCGGACCGAGGACGACTTCCTTGCTCCTCTCGGCGAGGACGACCGGCGCCAACTGCACCAACAGTTGTCAATGCTCTACGCAGCCTATGATCCCCGGTGCCACACCGACGAGTCACCGGATCCCGGGGTGCTACCCGGCAGCGGCGTCGGCGGAACGCGCCACAGCGAGGGGCCGACCAGGCCCACGAACTGAGCGCCTGTCGGTTGGTCGAGGCTGCCGGCGATCAGGCGGCGCGGCGCCCGCCGGCCTGGTCGGTACGCGTGGCATCCCCGCCCTGCGCTGCCGGGGCGGCGTACCGGTCGGCGGCTTGCGCCGGATAGGACTCGGGGCGTACCACCCGCAGTGGCCGATCCACCTCGTCGGCCCCGAACCGCCAGCGTGACGGTGTCGGCTGCCGCTGTGGTGCCGGGCCGCCGGGGCGCAGCCCGGGACGAGACAGCAGCACGGTGATCAGGTAGCCGACCACCAGGAAGCCGTGGCTGATCAGCCGTTCCCCTCCCACCGAGCCGGTGGCAAGGTCGTTCACCGACAGCAGCAGCAACGTGCCGACGAACGCGCTGAGCATCGGCAGCAGCCCGGCGGGCGGGCTGCGGCGCAGCGCCACGAAGAGGAAGCCCGCGCCCACTGCCACGTTCCACGCCGCCGACTCGTGCCACAGGTGCTGGCCGGTGGGGTGCAGGTGGTCGGCGGTCGCGCCCCGGCCAACCTGGGCCAGGCCGAGCACCAGTTGCACCGCGCCGAGCAGCCCGAGCGCCGACCGCAGGCCGGCGACGAGCGGGCCACGTCCGAACGCCGCGCGCAATCCGGCGGCGAGCTGGCTCCGTCCGGGCACCTTCCGCAGGCCGGCGACCAGCGGGCCACGTCCGTCCGAACGCCGCCACCGCGACCGGCGGGCCGGGGCCGCGCTGGCGGCGGCAAGGATCGCCGCCGTCCGATCGGGCACCTCAACCACCAATCGGGTACGAACCCGACGGGTCACCGCCGCCGCCGCCGTGAACCAGGCCCGGCACTCGGCGCACCCGTCCAGGTGCCCCTGCACCGCCGTCAGTTCGGCGGCGGTCTCCTCCCCGTCCAGCTGCGCGGACAGGACCTCCCGCCACTGCTCACAACCCATGTATCGGTAGTCGCTCCGGCAGCCGCTCCAGTTCCCGGCGACCGTGACTGGTTGTGGAATACTCGCCGGATCATGACGCGTTACGGCCTGCTGATCCTGCCCGCCACCAACCGGGTGTACGCCCGCGCCGCCGTCGACCTCACCCGAGCCGAGCTGGAGATCTTCGGCCGCTCGGCGCTGGACGGTCGGATCGGCGCGCTGGACACCGAGGTTGTCGGAGGGGCGTCCTACATCACGTTCACCGGCGACGGGCTGACCGAGCGTGACCTGGCCGTCCTGGGCAACCTCTCCGCCGGGTACGCGTTGTTCGAGATCGTCGGTGAGCTGTTGCGGCCGATCGAGTGGAGTCGTCTGGACCGCTACGACGACGACCTGCTCACCATCCAGAAGTACCCGGGCAAGACCAACGAGCAGTTCACCAAGCTGCTGCTCAACGTCACCCTGCTCGCCTCGGACTGGGCCACCGAGATGACCAGCCGCCGGTTCCGGGTGCTCGACCCGCTCTGCGGTCGGGGCACCACCCTCAACCAGGCGCTGATGTACGGCTTCGACGCCGCCGGGATCGAGCGCGACCAGAAGGACGTCGAGGCGTACCGGGCGTTCATCACCACCTGGCTGAAGCAGAAGCGCGTCAAGCACCGGGTGCTGGAGTCGGGGCCGGTGCGGCGGGAGCGCAAGGTGGTCGGCCGGCGGGTGCGGATCGAGTTGGCGCCGACCCGCGAGGAGCACAAGGCCGGCCAGACACAGTTGCTGGACGTGGTCAACGCCGACACCGCGCGCTCGGCGGAGTTCTTCCGCCCGGAGACCGTGGACCTGGTCGTCGCCGACGCGCCGTACGGCGTGCAGCACGGCAGTCGTACCGCTGGGCAGGGGTTGGCCCGTGACCCGCTGGCGTTGCTCGCGGACGCCGCGCCGGTCTGGGCCCGGTTGTTGCGCCCCGGCGGTGCGCTCGGGATCTCCTGGAACACCCACGTCGCCAGTCGGGACGACGCGGCGGCGGCGTTGGCCGACGCCGGCCTGACCGTGGTCGACGCCGAGCCCTACCGCGCGCTGCGGCACCGGGTGGACCAGTCGATCATGCGAGACGTGCTGGTGGCCCGCCGCCCGGCCTGAAGGGTCTCGCACCGCCGCCCCGCCAGACCATGAGCAACCCCATCCGGGTCGCGCATGGTCTCTCTCTCGTGCGTTCCCTCTGCTCCGCACCTACGGACCATCGAGGGGCTGTGCCGCGTTTCACCTGATCAGCCGCTCGGTGTGAAAACCACGTCAAGAAAAGGTTCGCCGCCGTCATGGTCGCGTTATGACCCATGCCGTCCGGCGGGTGGTGGGGCTTTGATTGCCCGGCGCGACCGGAAGGCGGTCGCGACGAACCTTTCCGGCTGAGGAGTCAGCGTGTCTGACGTGGTGTTCGTGGTCCTGACGGTGGTGCTGTTCGCAGTGCTCGCCCTGGTGGTCCGGGCGGTGGAGAAGCTGTGAACGCGGTCAACGCCGTCGGTCTGGTGCTCGCGGTCGTCCTGGGCGCGTTCCTGGTGTTCGCCCTGCTGTTCCCGGAGCGCTTCTGATGACCATGACAACAGCGGGCGTCATCTTCGTGTTGACGCTGGTGGCGGCCCTGGTCGCCGTCTACAAGCCGTTCGGCGACCACATGTTCCGGGCGGTCTCCGGCACGAAGCAGTCGCGGGTCGAGCGGGGCATCTTCCGACTGGTCGGGGTCAACCCGGCCGCCGAGCAGACCTGGGGCGTGTACGCCCGCAGCGTGCTGGCGTTCTCCGCGGTCTCGATCCTGTTTCTGTACCTGTTCCAGCGGGTGCAGAACCACCTGTGGCTGTCGCTGGGGTTCGACCCGGTGGTGCCGCACGGCGCGTGGAACACGGCCGTGTCGTTCGTGACCAACACGAACTGGCAGTCGTACTCGGGTGAGTCGACGATGGGCCACCTGGTGCAGATGGCCGGCCTGGCCGTGCAGAACTTCGTCTCGGCGGCGGTCGGCATCGCGGTGGCTGTCGCGTTGGTACGCGGCTTCGCCCGCAGCCGCACCGGGCAGCTCGGCAACTTCTGGGTCGACCTGACCCGGATCGTGCTGCGGATCCTGCTGCCGATCGCCGTGCTCGGCGCCATCGCGCTGATGATCGGCGGGGTGGTGCAGAACCTGTCCGGCGGCACCGACGTGAGCACGCTGACCGGCGGCACCCAGACCATCACCGGTGGTCCGGTCGCCAGCCAGGAAGTGATCAAGGAGCTGGGCACCAACGGTGGCGGCTTCTACAACGTCAACAGCGCGCACCCGTTCGAGAACCCCACCACCTGGACGAACTGGCTGGAGATTTTCCTGATCTTCCTGATCCCGTTCAGTCTGCCCCGGGTCTTCGGCCGGATGGTCGGCCAGAACCGGCAGGGCTACGCCATCGCCGCGGTGATGGGCATCCTCGCGTTCCTCAGCGTCGCCATCACCAACATCTTCGAGCTGGCCGGCCACGGCACGGTGCCGCAGGCGGTCGGCGCGGCGATGGAGGGCAAGGAGGTGCGGTTCGACGTGTCGAACTCGGCCACCTTCGCCGCCGCCACCACGCTCACCTCGACAGGTGCGGTGAACTCGTTCCACGACTCGTTCACCTCGCTCGGCGGCATGATGACGATGGTCAACATGATGCTCGGCGAGGTCGCGCCGGGCGGCACCGGCTCGGGGCTGTACGGCCTGCTCATCCTCGCGGTGATCACGGTCTTCGTGGCCGGGCTGATGGTAGGCCGCACTCCCGAGTACCTGGGCAAGAAGATCGGGTCTCGCGAGATTAAGTTCGCCTCGCTCTACTTCCTGATCACGCCGATCCTGGTGCTCGTCGGCACGGCGACGGCGTTCGCCACCGGCAACAACTCCACGGCGCTCAACGTCGGCTCGCACGGCCTCTCCGAGGTGCTGTACGCGTTCACCTCGGCCAGCAACAACAACGGCTCGGCCTTCGGCGGCATCACCGTCAACACCACCTGGTGGGACACCGCGCTCGGGTTGTGCATGCTGCTGGGCCGGTTCCTGCCGCTGATCTTCGTGCTCGCGTTGGCCGGCTCGCTGGCCCGCCAGGCACCCACCCCCGCGTCCGAGGGCACCCTGCCGACCCACCGACCGCTGTTCATCGGCATGGTCGTCGGCGTCACTGTGGTCCTCGTCGCGCTGACCTTCCTGCCCGCGCTCGCGCTCGGTCCGCTGGCAGAGGGGCTCTGACCATCATGAGGAACGAGGACATGTCCGTCACGTTCGCCCCAACAGAGCAACTCCCCGGCACGCCCGCCACCCAGGGCAACCGGATCGGCGGGGGCCTGCTCGACCCCAAGCAGTTGATCCGGTCCCTGCCGGACGCGGTACGCAAGCTCAACCCCAGCACGCTGTGGCGCAACCCGGTGATGCTGATCGTGGAGGTCGGTGCGGCCTTCACCACCGTCCTGGCGGTGATCGACCCGTCGGTGTTCGCCTGGGCGATCACCATCTGGCTCTGGCTGACAGTGGTCTTCGCCAACCTGGCCGAGGCGGTCGCCGAGGGTCGGGGCAAGGCCCAGGCCGCGACCCTGCGGCAGGCGAAGAAGGACACCATCGCCACCCGGCTGATCGACTGGAAGCCGGGCGCGCGGGCCAACACCTACCGCGATGAGGCGGTGCCGGCGCCGGACCTGCGTCAGAGCGACGTCGTGCTCGTCGAGGCGGGCGGCATCATCCCCGGCGACGGCGACATCGTCGAGGGCATCGCCAGCGTCGACGAGTCGGCCATCACCGGCGAGTCGGCCCCGGTGATCCGGGAGTCCGGCGGCGACCGCAGCGCGGTCACCGGCGGCACCAGGGTGCTCTCCGACCAGATCATCGTGAAGATCACCCAGAAGCCGGGGGAGAGCTTCATCGACCGGATGATCGCCCTGGTCGAGGGGGCCAACCGGCAGAAGACACCGAACGAGATCGCGCTGAACATCCTGCTCGCCGCGCTCACTGTCATCTTCCTGCTGGCCGTGGTCACCCTCCAGCCGCTGGCCATCTTCTCCAAGGCGTACCAGACGGCCGCACCGAACAGCGGGGCGATCACCGACGCCGGTGTCACCGGCGTGGTGCTGATCTCGCTGCTGGTCTGCCTGATCCCCACCACCATCGGCGCACTGCTCTCCGCCATCGGCATCGCCGGCATGGACCGGCTGGTGCAGCGCAACGTCCTGGCCATGAGCGGCCGGGCCGTCGAGGCGGCCGGCGACGTCAACACCCTGCTGCTGGACAAGACCGGCACCATCACGCTGGGCAACCGGCAGGCCGCCGAGTTCGTACCGGTCGAGGGGGTCGACCCCGCGGCGCTGGCCGACGCCGCGCAGCTGTCCAGCCTGGCCGACGAGACCCCGGAGGGGCGCTCGGTGGTCGTCCTGGCCAAGAACGAGTTCGGGCTGCGCGAGCGCGAGCCCGGCGTCATGCCGCACGCCACCTTCGTACCGTTCACCGCGCAGACCCGGATGAGCGGCGTCGACCTCACCCCGGACGCCAGCGTGGACGCCGGCGCGGTGGGCACGGCCCGCCGGGTCCGCAAGGGCGCCGCCGCCGCTGTGATGAAGTGGGTACGGGAGAACGGCGGCCACCCGACCGAGCAGGTCGGCGAGATCGTGGACGGGATCAGCGGCACCGGCGGCACCCCGCTGGTCGTCGCCGAGCACGTCGACGGTGCGCCCGCCCGCGCCCTGGGCGTCATCCACCTCAAGGACGTGGTCAAGTCCGGCATGCGGGAGCGGTTCGACGAGATGCGCCGGATGGGCATCCGAACCGTGATGATCACCGGCGACAACCCGCGGACCGCGAAGGCGATCGCCGACGAGGCCGGGGTGGACGACTTCCTGGCCGAGGCGACACCGGAGGACAAGCTCGCGCTGATAAAGCGGGAGCAGGAGGGTGGCCGGCTGGTCGCGATGACCGGTGACGGCACCAACGACGCGCCGGCGCTCGCGCAGGCCGACGTCGGGGTGGCGATGAACACCGGCACGTCGGCCGCCAAGGAGGCCGGCAACATGGTCGACCTCGACTCCGACCCGACTAAGCTGATCGAGATCGTGGAGATCGGCAAGCAGTTGCTGATCACCCGTGGCGCGCTGACCACCTTCAGCATCGCCAACGACATCGCGAAGTACTTCGCGATCATCCCGGCCATGTTCGCCGGCCTCTACCCGAGCCTGGACGCGCTGAACATCATGCGGCTGTCCAGCCCGGAGTCGGCGATCCTGTCCGCTGTCATCTTCAACGCCCTGGTGATCATCGCGCTGATCCCGCTCGCCCTGCGGGGCGTGCGGTACCGGCCGGCCGCCGCGGCGAAGCTGCTCAGCCGCAACCTGCTGGTCTACGGACTGGGCGGCATCATCGTGCCGTTCATCGGGATCAAGCTCATCGACCTGCTCATCCAGTTCATCCCGGGGATTTCGTGATGCGCCTACCCACCTGGATCGCCCAACACCTCGCCGCGCTGCGCGCCGTAGTCGTCTTCACTGTGCTGCTCGGCCTGGTCTACCCGCTGGCCCTGGTAGCGGTTGGTCAGCTGCCCGGCCTCAACCACAAGACCGACGGCTCGCTGATCTCCTCGGGCGGGACGACTGTCGGCAGTGCGCTGATCGGTCAGTCCTTCACCGACGCGGACGGCAACCCCGTCGCCCGGTACTTCCAGTCCCGCCCCTCCGCGGCCGGCGACGGCTACGACCCGACGGCCACCTCGGCCAGCAACCTGGGCCCGGAGAGCGTGGTCGACACCATCGCCACCGACCCGGAGGAATCCAGCGAGAGCCTGCTCACCCAGGTCTGCGGGCGCAGCAAGTCGGTCGGCGAGTTCAACGGCGTCGACGGCCGGCGCCCGTACTGCACCGACGACGGGGTGGGTGCCGTGCTCGCGGTCTTCCGCGCCGACGGTCTGACCGGCCCGGTCACCCGGGTGGTCAGCGTCAACCAGGCCGCCCCGGCCACGCCGTTCGTCAGCGAGTACCAGGGGGTGACGGTGGAGCCGGCCCAGCCCGGCGAGGACTACGTGGCCGCCGGCGGGGTGGTCACCCCGATCCGGGGCGACGCTCCCGCCGACCCGGCGGTGCCCGCCGACGCGGTCACCGCCAGCGCCAGCGGTCTCGACCCGCAGATCAGCCCCGCGTACGCCGAACTGCAGGTGAACCGGGTCGCGCGGGAGCGCGGCGCGGACCCGGCGGCGGTCCGCAAGCTGGTCGAGGAGCACACCGACGGGCGCGGGCTGGGCTTCCTGGGTGCGCCCGGCGTCAACGTGCTGGAGCTCAACCTCGCCCTCGACAAGCAGTTCGCGGCACGCTGAGCACCCTGGCGGGCGGGGCCGTGCCGACCGGCGCGGCCCCGCCCGTCCATCTGAGCAGGGAGGATGGTCCCCGTGCCACGCGGAGAACTGCGCATCTATCTGGGGGCCGCCCCCGGCGTCGGCAAGACGTACGCCATGTTGGAGGAGGCCCAGCGGCGGGCCGCGCGCGGCACCGACGTGGTGATCGGTTTCGTGGAGACCCACGGCCGCCAACACACCGCCGCGATGCTCGGCGACCTGGAGCAGGTGCCCCGCCGGACCATGAACTACCGGGGCGCGACGTTCACCGAGATGGACCTGGACGCGGTGCTGGCCCGCCGGCCACAGATCGCGGTGGTCGACGAGTTGGCGCACAGCAACGTGCCCGGTTCCCGGCACGACAAGCGCTGGCAGGACGTCCAGGAGTTGCTCGACGCGGGGATCGACGTGCTGTCCACTGTCAACGTGCAGCACCTGGAGTCGGTGAACGACGTCGTCGCGCAGATCACCGGCACCACCCAGCGGGAAACCGTGCCGGACGAGATCGTCCGCGCCGCCGAGCAGGTCGAGCTGGTCGACATGACCCCGGAGGCGCTGCGTCGGCGGATGGCGCACGGCAACATCTACCGACCCGACAAGATCGACGCGGCGTTGGGCAACTACTTCCGGGTCGGCAACCTCACCGCGCTGCGCGAGCTGGCGCTGCTCTGGCTGGCCGACAAGGTCGACGAGCAGCTCGACCGCTACCGCAGCCAGCAGGGGATCGCGGCCACCTGGGAGGCCCGGGAACGGGTGGTGGTCGCGCTGACCGGTGGCCCGGAGGGTGAGACGCTGATCCGTCGGGCGGCCCGGGTCGCGGCCCGCAGCAAGGGCGCCGACCTGCTCGCCGTGCACGTGGCCCGCAGCGACGGCCTGGCCGGCGCCGACCCGGCCCAGCTGGCCCGGCAACGAGTGCTGGTGGAGAGCCTGGGTGGCACATACCACCAGGTACTCGGCACCGACGTGCCGGCCGCGCTGCTGGACTTCGCCCAGGGCGTGAACGCCACCCAGTTGGTGCTGGGAGCCAGCCGGCGGGGTCGCCTCGCGCAGATCTTCGCCCGGGGCGTCGGGGTGACCACCACCGCGCTGTCCGGCTCGATCGACGTGCACCTGGTCACCCACAAGCAGGCCGGCAAGGGCCGTCGAGCTATGGCCGTGCCGGCGGCGCTGTCCCGACGCCGCCGGCTGCTCGGCTTCGGCCTGGCGGTGCTGGGCATGCCGCTGCTCACAGTGCTGCTGAGGACCCTGCCCGACCTGACGTTGACGAACGACATCCTGCTGTTCCTCGCCGGGGTCGTCGGGGTCGCGCTGGTCGGCGGGGTGTGGCCGGCCCTGGTGGCCGCGCTCGGCGGCTCGCTGCTGCTCAACTGGTTCTTCACCCCGCCCTACCGCACGCTGACCATCGCGGAGGCCGACAACCTGCTCGCCCTGGCCGTCTTCGTCGCCGTGGCGCTGGCGGTGAGCTGGGTCGTCGACGTGGCCGCCCGGCGTACCCGGGAGGCCGCCCGCGCCACCGCCGACGCGCAGACCCTCGCCGCTCTCGCCGGTGGCGTGCTGCGCGGCGAACGACCACTTCCCGCACTGCTGGAACAGCTCCGGGAGACCTTCGGGCTGCGTGCGGTAAGCGTCCTGGAGCTGGCCGAGGACGCCAGCGGGCGCCCCGAACGGGCCCGCGAGGAGCACGCCTGGCGTGTCGCGGCCAGCGTCGGCGAGAGCCCGCCATGCACCCCCGAAGGTGGTGAGACGACGGTGCCGGTCGACGACCGGATCACCGTCGTGCTCTGTGGCCGACGGTTGGAGGCCGCCGACCGGCGGATCGTCGAGGCGTTCGCCGCCCAGGCCGCCGTCGCGCTGCGCCAGGAACGGCTCGCCGAGGAGGCCGCCACCGCCCGGCCCCTGGCCGCCGCCGACCGGATGCGCACCGCGCTGCTCGCTGCGGTCAGCCACGACCTGCGTACCCCGCTGGCGTCCGCGAAGGCCGCCGTGACCAGCCTGCGCAGCCACGACATCGAGTTCGACGAGTCCGACCGCGAGGAGCTGTTGGAGACCGCCGAGGAGTCGCTGGACCGTCTCGCCCGGCTGGTCGGCAACCTGCTGGACATGAGCCGGCTCCAGGCGGGCGTGTTGGGCATCTCGGCGACCGCGATCGGCCTGGAGGACGCCGTACCCCTGGCGTTGGACGAACTTGGCCCGGCGGCCGCGACCGTCGGCACCGACATCCCGGCCGACCTGCCGGCCGCCACCGCCGACCCGGGCCTGCTGGAACGGGTGCTGGTCAACATCGTCGCCAACGCGCTGCGGTACAGCCCGCCCGATCAACCGCCGACGATCACCGCGAGCGCCCACGCCGGTCAGGTCGAGCTGCGGGTGATCGACCGGGGGCCGGGCATCCCGGAGGACCAGTGGGAGCACGTCTTCCTGCCGTTCCAACGCCTCGGGGACCGGGACAACCAGACCGGCGTCGGTCTCGGTCTTGCCCTGTCCCGGGGGTTGGCCGAGGCGATGGGTGGCAGCATCACCCCGGAGACCACCCCCGGCGGTGGGCTCACCATGGTGCTGCGGTTGCCGGCCGCGCCGACCAGCTCGGAGGGGCCGCAGGAATGACGCGCATCCTGGTCGTCGACGACGAACCGCAGATCCTGCGTGCCCTGCGGATCAACCTGCGCGCCCGCCGGTACGACGTGGACGTCGCCGGCACCGGGGCCGCCGCGTTGAAGGCCGCCGCCAGCCACCCGCCCGACCTGGTGGTGCTGGACCTCGGCCTGCCCGACATCGACGGCGTGGAGGTGATTCGGGGCCTGCGCGGGTGGACCACAGTGCCGATCATCGTGCTCTCCGGCCGGGCCGGCAGCGAGGACAAGGTCGCGGCGCTGGACGCGGGCGCTGACGACTACGTCACCAAGCCGTTCGGGGTGGAGGAGTTGCTGGCCCGCATCCGCGCGGTGACCCGCCGCCTCGGCGCGCCCAGCGACGCGGTGCCAGCCCTGCGGATCGGCCAGCACACAGTCGACCTGGCCGACCACAGCGTGCTGCGGGACGACGGCACCGAGGTCAAGCTGACCCCCACCCAGTGGAGCGTGCTGGAGAAGCTGCTGCGTCACCCCGGCAAGCTGGTCAGCCAACGTCAGCTCCTCCAGGACGTGTGGGGGCCGGAATACCAGAACGAGACGAACTACCTGCGGCAGTACCTGGCCCAGCTGCGGCGCAAGCTGGAGGACGACCCGGCCCGCCCCCGCCACCTCATCACCGAGCCGGGAATGGGTTACCGCTACCGGCCGTGAACCGTTGACACCCGCCGGCAGAGATTGAAGAATTTCTTTCGCAGCGGCAGCGGCGTGCTTCTGTAACCGTCCCCTTCACCGGTTACCCCTCGGGAGCTCGCCGTGTCAGTGCCCCTGCCCCTGTCCCGTCGTCGGCTGCTGGTCGCCGGCGGTGCCGGCCTCGTCCTGGCCGGTCTCACCGACCCGTTCCGGGCCGCCCCCGCCCGAGCCGCCGTCACCACTGCCGACCTGGTCGTCTACGGCGCCACCTCCGGCGGGCTGGCCGCCGCGATCACCATGCGCCGACTCGGCCGCACCGCCGTGGTGGTGGAGCCCACCGGCCACGTCGGCGGGTTGAGCACCGCCGGGCTGGGTGCCACCGACACCGGCGTCCAGGCGTCCATCGGCGGGCTCGCCGCCGAGTTCTACCGCCGGGTGTACGTGAAGTACCACGGCGGAACCCTCACGCCGACGTCGCCGCTACGGATGACCTTCGAACCGCGCGTCGCCACCGCTGTCTTCGCCGAGATGCTGGCCGAGGCGGGCGTCCCGGTGGTCGTCGACGCCCGGCTGTCCGGCCTCGGTCGAACCGGGAACCGGATCACCGAGCTGCGCACCGAGGACGGGTCGATCTACCGGGGCGGGGTGTTCGTCGACGCCACCTACGAGGGCGATCTGCTGGCCATGGCCGGGGTGGGGTTCACCGTCGGGCGGGAGTCCAACGACACCTACGGTGAGACGATCAACGGGGTGCAGTCACGCAACACCCACCAGTTCGCCTACCCCGTCGACCCGTACGTGACTGCCGGCTCGCCCGCCAGTGGGCTGCTGCCGGGCATCTCCGCCACCCCGCTCGCCCCGCAGGGCAGCGGCGACGACAAGATCCAGGCGTACTGCTTCCGGATGTGCCTGACCCAGGCGGCCAACCGGATCCCGTTCGGCAAGCCGTCCGGTTACGACCCGGTCCGTTACGAGCTGCTGCTGCGGCACATCCAGGCCGGCTACACCGGGCCGTACTTCACCACCCACTCGGTCGGCGGCGGGAAGACCGACTCCAACAACAACGGCGCCGTGTCGACGGACAACATCGGCTTCAACTACGCGTACCCGACGGCGAGCTGGGCGACGCGGGAGAGCATCATCGCCGAGCACCGCACCTACCAGCAGGGGCTGATGTGGTTCCTGGCCAACGACCCCCGACTGCCGGCGTCGGTCCGCGACTCGACGGCCCGCTGGGGGCTGCCGGTGGACGAGTTCACCGGCACCGGCGGCTGGCCGCCGATGCTCTACATCCGCGAGGCACGCCGGATGATCTCCGCGTACGTGATGACCGAGGCCGACTGCCGGGGCCGGGTACGCGCCACCGACTCGGTGGGCCTGGCCAGCTACACGATGGACTCGCACAACTGTCAGCGGGTGGTCGTCGACGGCAGGGTGCGCAACGAGGGGGACGTGCAGATCGGCGTGCCGGCGCCGTACCCGGTGAGCTACCGCGCGATAGTGCCGCACCAGGCGCAGTGCGCGAACCTGCTGGTGCCGGTCTGCCTCTCGTCGAGCCACATCGCGTACGGCTCGATCCGGATGGAACCCGTGTTCATGATCCTCGGGCAGGCGGCGGCCACTGCGGCGTCCCTGGCGCTCGCCGGGAACCTCGCCGTACAGGCCGTCTCCGTGCCCGCCCTCCAGACCCGGCTGCGCCAGGACGGCGCGGTGCTGGAGTGGGGCTCCACCAGCGAGGTGATCCTGGACAACGCCGCGTCCAGCGGGATCACCCGGGCCGGGACGTGGCTGCGCAGCACCAGCATCGGCGGCTACTACGGCCCGGACTACGAGCACGACGGCAACACCGCCAAGGGCGTCAACCGGCTGCGGTTCCGCCCTTCACTGCCCGCCTCCGGGTCGTGGACAGTGCAGTTGCGCTGGACCGCGGATCCGAACCGCGCGACGAACGTGCCGGTGGACATCGCGTACTCCGGGGGGTTGGTCACCCGGACCGTCAACCAGCGACAGTCCGGCGGCCAGTGGGTGCCGTTGGGCACCTATCAGTTCACTGCGGGCAGCGACGGAAGCGTGCTGATCCGCACCGAGGACACCGACGGCCACGTGGTCGCGGACGCGGTCCGCTTCGTCCGCGCCTGACCGGCGTCGGATCTGGGCCCGATCGACTTCTTGACGCCGCGTTCACGCGGCTGCCCGCCGAGGGTGCCGATACGGCGAGTAACGTTCCGAACGGACCAAGATCGGCGTACGAGGAGGCACGGTGCTGACGACGACGGTGGACATCCCGACCAGTGACGGAGTGGCGGACGCGAGCCTGACCCGACCGGACGGCGAGGGCCCCTTCCCGGCGGTGCTGCTCTTCATGGACGCCTTCGGGCCGCGCCCCCGCCTGGTCGAGATGGCCGAGCGGATCGCCGAACGCGGCTACCTGGTGCTGACGCCCCACCTGTTCTACCGGGCCGGCCGGGCACCGCTCTTCGACCTGTCCCGCCTCGGCGAGGCCGACCAGCGCGCCGCCCTCTTCGAGAAGATCATGCCGCTGGTCGGCGTGTTGACTCCCGACGTGATCAACCGAGACACCGCCGCGTTCCTCGACTTCCTGGCCGCCCGCGACGACGTGCGGCCCGGCCCGGTCGCCATCACCGGTTACTGCATGGGCGGCACGAACGCGCTGCGGGCCATCGAGGCGCATCCGGACCGCATCGCCGCGATCGCGAGCTTCCACGGCGGGCGGATCGTCACCGAGGCGCCGGACAGCCCACACCGGGGCGTCGCCTCGATCACCGGCGAGGTGTACTTCGGGCACGCCGACGCCGACCAGTCGATGACGCCCGAGCAGATCGCCACGCTGGAGAAGGCGCTCGACGCCGCGGGCGTGCGCTACCGCTCCGAGGTGTACACCGGGGCGCACCACGGCTACACCATGGCCGACACCCCGGCGTACGACGAGCAGGCCACCGAGCGTCACTGGGCCGCCCTGTTCGACCTCCTGGACCGCACCCTGCCCGTCAGCTGACGGGCGCGTCGGCCGCTCAGCGGCGCAGCAGGACCGGGCCGGCGTCGATGCGGGTGCGGAACAGCGCGTACGGCTTGCGCCGCAGGTCCTTGCCCCGCTGGTACTGCGGCTGCCGGTGCAGTTGGTTGGCGGTGACGTAGAGGTACCCGTCGGTGGCCACCGACATGGTGTCCGGCCAGAGCAGTCGTGGGTCGTGCACCAGGGTCTCGTACTCGCCGTCGGGCAGTCGGCGCAGCACCGCGTTGTGCTCGTACGAGGTGAGGTAGAGCCGTCCGGCGTCGTCGCTCTCCAACCCGTCCGAGGCGGTGCCCCGGTCGCCTTCGTCGACCACTGTGGCGGCGACCGCCTCCTGGGTGACGCCCGGGTCGGCCAGCGCCTCGGTGGACACGCTGTGCAGGCGCCGGGAGGCCAGCGGGCAGTAGTAGAGCCGATCGCCGTCGGCGGAGATGGCGATGCCGTCGGAGCCCATGCTCACCGGCTTCGGCGGGCCGTCGGCCGGCCGTTCGAGGAACGGTCGGCCCTCGACCACCGGCCGGAACGACGTCAGCGGCTCCGCCTTGGTGGACGGGTGGTCGTGCAGCCGCCGCCAGGAGGCCCCGCTGGCCAAATCCACCACTATGATCCCGTTCGGCCCGGAGTCCGCGGAGTCGGTGATGTACGCGATCCCCGCCTCGCCCCGCCGCAGGTCGAAGCGGACGTCGTTGAGGTACGTCGTCGGCAGCGCCACGTCCACCGGGAAGGTGATCACCTGGGCGACCGTGTCGGTGTCCAGGTCGATCCGGACCAGCTTTGGGCCGCCCGGCTTGGTGGGCTGGAACATCGGGCTGCCGGTGTCCAGCACCCAGAGTCGGTCGGCCGGGTCCACCACGATGCTCTGCACCGAGACGAACGCGCCCGCGTCGTCGTCGCCGGACGGGTCGTTCCAGGCCTGGTCGGGGTAGGGCACCTCCCGGCCGTCGCGCAGCTCGACGACGGTGGCCGGCACCTCGTCGCCCCACTTCGGGAAGTTGACAAAGATCCGGCCCCGGTGCGAGACGCTCACACCGGTCGGCATCGGGCCGGTGAAGGTGTGCACCAGCTCCAGCTCGCCCATCGGCTCGTCGCCGACCGGCCCGTTCATGACGTCCGCCCCACGGTGCTCATCGGCTCGCTCCCTACCGGTCGGCTGTTACGGCGCTTCGGTGCGGTTGTTCCCGCCCTGGCGTCCGATATGCCTCCGATCAGGTCGCTGGTGCGCCGGCCCGCGCGGCGGGCAGGCCGGGCACCGCTACGTCCACCGCGAGCAGCGCGCCGTCCTGCGGGCCCGCCGAGTCAAGCCCCACCCGGGCGGTGCCGATGAAGAGTCGCCGCAGGTCGGGGCCGCCCAGGCAGATGCCGGCCGGCTGCTTGGCCGGCAGCCGGATCTCCCGGTCGAGGGTGCCGTCGGGCCGGTAGCGGCGTACCGCGGAGCCGCCCCACAACGCGATCCATAGGTGGCCGGCCGCGTCGAGCGTCATGCCGTCCGGGCCGCCGTCGGCGGGGGACAACCGCAGGAACGGCTCCCGCCCGCTCAGGTCACCGGTGGCGGGGTCGACGGTGAACCGGTCGATCTCGCCGCGCGGGGTGTCGGCCAGGTACATGGTGGTGCCGGTCGCGTCGAACGCCGGCCCGTTCGGGATGGTCAGCCCGGTCACCGCGGGGACCGGCTCGGCGCCCGGGGTGAGGCGGAACAGCGTGCCTCCGCCGGGCACCATCGCGTACGTCATGCTGCCGGCCCAGAAGCGGCCGTGCGGGTCGGCGACCGCGTCGTTCATCCGGGTCGGCTCCGCCGCCTCGGCGACCAGTTCGGCGACCGGGCGGGGGTCGCCGGTGGCGGGCAGCACCGTGACGCCGGTCCCGGCGGCGGCCAGCCAGTCGCCCGGTCGGTCGGCCACCGGGGCGACCGCGCCGAGCGGCACGTCCAGGCGGCGTAGCTCCCGCAGCGGGGTGGGGGCGTCGCCGTCGGTCTCCAACAGTCGCCCGGCCAGCAGGTCGACGAGGACCAGCCGGTCGTCGACCCAGCGCAGGCCCTCACCCAACTCCAGCCGGTCGGTGCTCCAGACGGTCGGCTCGGTCAGCTCCATGGTGCTCCTCCAAAAGATCGTCAGCGGACCGTACCGCCGGGGCCGTGGTCGAGCAGCGCCAGCTCGGCCCGGTCGGGCAGGCCCTCCCAGTCGCCCCGGCTGGCGACCGCGAACGCGCCGGTGGTGACGGCCCGGTCCAGTCGGGCCGACGCGTCGACGCCGTCGAGCCAGCCGGAGAGCAGCCCCGCGACGAAGGCGTCGCCCGCGCCGACGGTGTCCACCACCGGCACCGTCCGGGCTGGACGGTGGATGGTGCCGGTCGCGCTGTGGCTGGTTGCTCCGTCGGCGCCGTGCTTGACCACGACCTCGGTGACGCCGGCCGAGAGTAGCGCCGGGGCCGGGTCGGTCGCGTCGGTGAGCACCGCCAACTCGTCGTCGGAGGCGATCACCAGGTCGATCGAGGGCAGCAGCGGGCGCAACGCGGCGGCGGCTTCGGTGACAGACCAGAGCCGGTTGCGGTGGTTGACGTCCAGGCAGATCGTGCTGCCGGCGACGCGGGCGCGCCGTACGGCCTCCACCACCGCCTGGTACGGCTCGACGCCGAGCGCGCAGGTGATGCCGGTGACGTGCAGCAGCCGGGGTGGCGGCCCGGGCGCGTCGAAGACCCGGGTCACGTCGGCCGGGCCCAGCCGGGAGCCGGCCGAGAAGGAGCGGTGGTAGGTGACCCGGTTGATGTCCGCGACACGATTCTCGAAGAGGATCAGGCCGGTGGGGGCGACCGCGTCGACCCGGGACCAGGTCAGGTCGACACCCTCGGCGCGCAGCGTACGGCGGACCAGCTCGCCGGGCTCGTCGGCGCCGGTGACGCCGACCCAGGCCGCCCGGTGGCCGAGCCGGGCCACGCCGATCGCCACGTTCGACTCGGACCCGGCGACGGAGATGCCGGCGGTACCACCCAGTCGCAGTGGGCCGGTGGTGCGGAACGCCGCCATCGTCTCGCCGAGCGTGAGCAGGTCGGTCATGGCCGGACCGCCGCGAGGAAGGCCGCGGCGCGCTCGCGCAGCGCCGCCGTGTCGCCGCCTCGGACGGCGTCGCCGAGCAGCGGGGAACCGACGCCGACAGCCGTCGCACCCCGGTCGAGGTAGCGCCGAGCACCGTCAGCGTCGACACCACCGACCGGCACGAACGCGGTACCGGGGAACGGGTCCCGCAGAGCGCCGAGGTAGTCGGGCCCGCCGAGCGAGGCCGGGAAGAGCTTGATCGCGGTGGCCCCGCCGTCGGTGGCCTGCACCACCTCGGTGGGGGTGAGGGCGCCGGCGAGCACCGGCAGCCCGAGCCGGCCGCCCTCGGCGAGGCTCGCCGCGATGGCCGGGGTGACCAGGAAACCGGCGCCCGCGTCGGCCGCCGCGCGGGCGTCCTCGACGCTGAGCACGGTGCCGGCGCCCAGGGCGAAGTCGGGCCCGAGGGCGGCCCGGGCGCGGCGGATGACGCCGAGGGCGTCGGCGCTGGTCATCGAGACCTCGACCAGTGCGACGCCGCTCTCGGCCACCGTGAGTACGGCGGTCAGCGCGGCGTCCGGGTCCGGGCCGCGCACGATGGCCAACAGCCGGTGGGTACGCAGCTCGTCGAGCAGGTTCATCACGGTGTCCTCAGTGGTTGCGGTGGGCGGAGATGGTGAGTCGCCAGGTGACCTGGCCGGTGGGCGGGACGACCGCCGCGTCGGAGGGACCGGCGTCGGCCAGGTCGAAGGCCGCGCCGAGCATCGGTTCGATGCCGACGCTGCGGTAGGGGCCGTTCGCCGGCCAGCCGCCCAGGTTGCGCCAGAGCGCGGTGCTGCGGGGTTGGTCGGCGCACTCCAGGTCCAGAGTCAGCCGGTCGGCTCCGTCGATCACCTGGACCCGGGCGCAGTCGAGCAGCACCGCGCCGAGCGCGGTCCCGTCGTCCGGCCCGAACATGTCCAGGGTCAGCCCGGCCGGGGCCGGCCACGGCCCGGTCAACCACGGGTCGCCGGTGGGCCAGCTGCCCGCTGGCAGGAGCGCGGCGGCTTCCGGGTGCAGCCGGGTCGGGGTGCCGGCGGGCGCGTCGAGGCGGGCGGCGGGGGAAAGGTCGAGCAGGGCGTGCGCGGCCCAGACGAACCGGTACCCGGGGTCGGCGGCCAACCGGTAGTCGGCCACCACCACGCCGTCGGATTCGATGATCCGGCGGGTGAGGGTGAACGTCGGTCGCTCGATGACCGCGGTGCCGGGGCCGCCGTCGCGCCACGGCCGCGACCACACCTCGCCGTGGTCGGGCTCGCCGCGCACGGTGGGCAGGCACTCCTCCAGGCCACCGGCGTCGACGAACGCGTCGTCGGGGCGTACCTCGTGCCGGCCGGGTTCCGGGCCACGCCACAGCCACTCCCGGCCGCCACCGCGCAAACTCGTCCACCGACCGCCGTGCGCCGCGTCGTACGCCACCCGCAGGGCCACCGGCCGCGCGCCGGTCACCACTCGGCAAAGGACCCGTCGGCGTGCTGCCAGACCGGGTTGCGCCAGGCGTGTGGGGTCTGGGCGGCCTTGCGGACCGCCACCTCGTCGACAGTGATGCCCAGACCGGGCCGGTCGAGGCGGGCGATGTGCCCGTCCACGAACCGGAACGGCTCCGGGTCGACCAGGTAGTCCAGCAACTCCGAGCCGGCGTTGTAGTGGATGCCGATGCTTTGCTCCTGGATCAGGAAGTTCGGCGTCGCGAAGGCCACCTGGAGGCTGGCCGCCAGGGAGATCGGGCCGAGCGGGCAGTGCGGGGCGAGCAGCGCGCCGTACGTCTCGGCCAGCGCGGCGATCCGGCGGACCTCGGAGATGCCACCGGCGTGCGACAGGTCCGGTTGAACCACGGCGACCCCGGCCTGCAACGGGCCGAGGAACTCGGACCGACCGTAGAGCCGTTCGCCGGTGGCCACCGGGATCGGCGTGCTGGCGACGATGTCGCGCAGGTGGTGAGCCTGATCGGGCAGGACCGGCTCCTCCACGAAGAACGGGCGCAGGGCGGCCAGCTCGGGCAGGATTCTGCGTACGGCGGCCATTCCGGCGCGACCGTGGAAGTCCACAGCGATGTCCCGGTCGGGGCCGAGCACCTCGCGGGCGGCGGCCACCCGGCCGATGACCGCGTCCACTTCGGCCGCTGTGGGAATCGGCGAGAGCCGCCCGCAGGCGTTCATCTTGACCCCGGTCAGGCCGGCGGCGACCTGCGCGGCGGCGGCTTCGGCCACCTCGCCGGGTTCGTCCCCGCCGATCCACGAGTAGATCCGCACCCGGTCGCGTACGTGCCCGCCGAGCAGCGCGTGCACCGGCGCGCCGTACGCCTGCCCGGCGATGTCCCAGAGCGCCTGGTCGAGGCCTGCGACCGCGCTGGAGAGGATCGGGCCGCCCCGGTAGAAGCCGCCCTTGGTGAGCACCTGCCAGTGCTGCTCGATGCGCAGGGGATCCGCACCGATCAGATATTCGGAGAGCACCTCGACCGCGCTGCGCACCACCTCGGCGCGGCCCTCGACCACCGGCTCACCCCACCCGACCAGCCCGTCGTCGGTCTCCACCCGGCAGAACAACCACCGTGGCGCGACCAGGAAGGTCTCGATCCGCTCGATCTTCACTGACTGCCCCTTCCTCCCCGTGCCTTCTCGACGTCGCGGACGGCCTTGTCCAGCAACTCACGCATGGCGGTCTCGGCCGCCGTCTCGTCCCGTTCGCGCAGCCCGTCGACGACCGCACGGTGGCTGGGCACCGGGTCGTCGTGCGCGTCACCGCCGTGCACCAGCCGGTCCCGTTCGGCGAGCCCGGTCTCCATCACCACCTCCATCCGCTCCAGCAGCTCGTTGTGGGTGGCGGCGAGCAGCGCGCGGTGGAAGGCGAGGTCGGCGGCGATGGCGGCGGCGGGATCACCGATGGCGTCGGTCATCTCGGCGAGTGCCTGATCGAGGGCGGCCAGGTCGTCCTCGGTCGCACGGGTGGCGGCCAGCCGCGCGGCGGCGGGCTCGATGATGGCGCGTACCTCGTGCAGCTTTTCGAGCAGGCGCTCGTCGGGGCCCTCGGCGAACTGCCAGCGGATCACGTCACCGTCGAGCAGGTTCCAGTCCGCGCGGGGCCGCACGAAGGTGCCGCGCTTCTGCCGGGCGTCGACGATGCCCTTCGCGGAGAGGACCTTCAGCGCCTCGCGGAGCGCCGTCAGGCTGACGCCGAACTCCTCCTGCAACGCGACGATGTTCAGGGTCGCGCCGACGGCGATCTCGCCGGTGAGGATGCGACGGGCGATCGCTTCGACGGTCTGCCCGTGGACGCCGCGGCGTGCGTACTGTGCCAATGCTCCTGGCCTTTTCGCTGGTCGGTATCGATCTCTCAGGCCGAGGCTTTCACCGCTGTCCAGCCACCGTCCACCACGAGGCTCGCGCCGGTGACGTAGGCGGCGTCCGGCGAGGCGAGGAAGGCGACAGTGGCGGCCACCTCGTCCGGTGTGCCGAAGCGCTTCGCGACGGTCTCCGCGATGCTGCGCTGGCGGTCCTCTTCGGACACGTCGGCCCAGGCGGCGGTGAGGATCGGCCCGGGCAGCACGGTGTTGACCCGGACCTGCGGGCCGTACTCGACGGCGAGTTGGCGGCCGAGCGCGACCAGGCCGCCCTTGGCAGCGGCGTACGCGGGCCGTCCGGGCAACCCGACCAGCGCGTGCACCGAGGAGATCAGCACCACCGCGCCCGAGCGTGCCCGCAGGTCGTCCAGGCAGGCGCGAACGCCGAGGAACGAGCCGGTGAGGCTGACGCCGAGCTGGTGGTCCCAGGACTGCCGGCTGGTCTCGTGCGCCGGGGCGACCCGCACGGCGTACGCGGTGCTGACCAGGATGTCGACCGGGCCGAGGCGGTCCCGTACGGCGCTCACGGCGGCCGTCCAGTCGGCCTCGTCGCTGACATCACCCATTACGGACAGTGCGCGGTCGCCCCGCGCGGTCAGTTCCGCAGCAAGTGGGGCCGGGTCGGCCACGTCGAGCAGCGCGACCGCTGCCCCCTCGGCGGCGAGTCGCCGGGCGATGGCCGTGCCGATACCACCCATCGCACCGGTGACCAGCGCGTTCTTGCCCTCGAGCCGACGCATAAGCTGATCCACCTGACCCTCGCCTTGGTCTCGTCTAATCATTAATTACGAAGATATCTTGACAGTCGGCGACGGCCGATGCAACCTTCTCGTCACAGCATTCACATGGACGACACATCGCGTGGTGACGCTGAGTGTCGTAAAGGAAGGGATACCTCCGTGAGCGACTTCGACCCCGGTCGCCGGCGATTCCTTGGCCACCTTGGGCTCGCCGGCCTGGGCGCGCTCGGCGCCAGTTCGTTCCTCAGCGCCTGCGCCAGCTCCGCCAGCGGGCCGACCACGAGCAACGGCTCGGGCGCGGTCACCATCCAGTCCAACCTCTCCTCGCCGCAGGCCAAGGCGGCGATGGAGAAGCTGATCGAGACCTTCAACGCGCAGGGCAAGGGCACGGCGAGCCTCAACACGATCGCCTCGGAGACCTTCCGCACCCAGCTGGCGACCTACCTGACCTCGGCCAACCCGCCGGACCTCTACACCTGGTACGCGGGCTCGGTCGCCAACGACTACGCCAGCAAGAACCTGCTGCTGGACGTCTCCGAGGTGTGGAAGTCACTGGACGACTACCCCCAGTCGCTGCGCACCCTCTCCACCGACGCCAGCGGCAAGCAGATCTTCGTGCCGATGAACAACTACTGGTGGGGCTTCTTCTACCGCAAGTCCAACTTCGCCAAGTGGGGCGTGCAGGAGCCGAAGACGTGGACCGAGTTCCTGGCGCTCTGCGAGACGCTGAAGAGCAAGGGCATCCCGCCGATCGGCATCGGCCTCGGCGACACCCCGTGGGTGGCCTCGGCCTGGTTCGACTACCTGAACATCCGGATCAACGGCGCGCCGTTCCACCGCGAGCTGCTCGCCGGCAAGCAGCGCTTCGACGACCCGAAGGTCAAGGCGGTCTTCACCCGCTGGCGCGAGGCCCTGCCCTACTTCGACCCGAAGGGCAAGGCGTACCCGTTCCAGGAGGCGACCACCGCGCTGCTGGCCGGCAAGACCGGCATGTTCCTGATCGGCACCTTCTTCGCCGACGCCGCACCCAAGGACGCGCTCGGCGACCTGGACTTCTTCCGGTTCCCGATCATCGACCCGGCGGTGCCGCTGGCCGAGGAGGCGCCCACCGACGGCTTCTTCGCGAGCGCGAAGACCGCCAACCCGACCGGCACCAAGGCCCTGCTCAGCTACCTGGCCGGGGTCGAGGCTCAGGAGGCGTACGTCAAGGCCAGCTCCGGCATCGTGCTGCCGGCCAACCCCAGGGCCAAGGCGTCGGACTCGCCGCTGGTCGTCAAGGGCAAGGCGATGTTGGACGAGGCCAAGGAGCTGACCCAGTTCTTCAACCGCGACTCCAGCGACGCGCTCCAGCCGACCGCGGACACCGCGCTGACCAAGTTCATCGACAAGCCGGACCAGATCGACGCGATCCTGCGGGAGTGGCAGGCCGGCGCCGAGAAGGTCTTCAAGGGCTGACGTGACAGCAACGATCTCCACGACTTCGGTCACCCCCACCCGGCGGCGGCGACGGTCGGCTCGACTGTCGCCGCTGCTGGTGGCGTTCGTCCTCGTGCCGTTCGCGGTCGAGAGCGTCTGGGTCTTCTGGCCGGCGATCCAGGGCTTCTGGTTCTCCCTCACCCGCTGGGACGGGATGACACCGCCGACCTTCGTCGGCGCCGACAACTACGTCGAGTTGGCCGGCGACGCCACCTTCCGGGGTGCGCTGGTCAACACGGTGATCTGGCTGGTGCTCTTCGGCGGCCTCTCCGTGCTGGGTGGCTTCGGCATGGCGCTCGTCCTGCAGAAGGAGCGGCGCTGGGTCGGCTTCTACCGGGCCGCGTTGTTCACCCCTGTGGTGTTCTCGCTGGTGGTGACCGCGCTGGTCTGGCGGGTCTTCTACCAGCCCGACGGTATCGCCGACACACTGCTGCGGGCGGTCGGCCTGGAGCAGCTGATCCGGCCCTGGCTCGCCGACCCGCAGACCGCCCTGTACGCGGTCATCCTGCCCGCGCTGTGGCGGCAGATCGGGTACGTGATGGTGCTGTTCCTGGCCGGTTTGAAGGCGATCGATCCGGCACTGCACGAGGCGGCCCGGATGGACGGCGCCAACGCCTGGCAGCGGCTACGGCACGTCACGATTCCCCAGCTCAAGGGGGTCAACGCAGTCGTGCTGTCGGTCATCGTGATCGACTCGCTGCGCTCGTTCGACATTGTCTGGTCGCTGACCAGGGGCGGGCCGTACCACTCGTCCGAGCTGCTCAGCACCTACATGTACTCGACCGCGTTCCAGAGCCTGCGGCTGGGCTACGCCTCGGCGATCGCTGTCGTGATCTTCGTGCTCGCGCTGGCCGTCATCCTCGGCTACCTGGTCCGCGCGTTCCGGGAGGAAGCGTCATGAACAAGCTCCGTACCGGGGCCTTCCACACCGGCATGATCCTGCTCTCGCTGCTCTGGCTGGGCCCGGTGCTCTGGGTGGTGGTGATGTCCACCCGGTCGTTCGACGACATCGCCGCGCACGGCGTGGGCAGCCTGCCCCGGTCGTTCACACTGGACACCTACCGGCAGGCGTGGACCGACGGCGGCGAGCTGCGGGCGCTGATCAACAGCATGCTGGTCACCGTCCCGTCGGTGGCGCTGAGCCTGGGGTTGGCCGCGATGGCCGCGTTCGCGCTGAGTCGCTTCCGGATCCCCGGGCGGCGCACGATCCTGCTGCTGATGCTCGCCGGCAACCTGCTCCCACCGCAGATCCTGCTCATCCCGGTGGCCAAGTTCAGCGAGCTGACCGGCCTGTACGACACGCTCTGGGCGTTGATCGCGGTGCAGGTCGGCTTCGGGCTCGGCTTCTACACGTTCGTCCTGCACGGCTTCATGCGGGACCTGCCGGGCGAGATCCAGGAGGCGGCCACCATCGACGGTGCCGGCACGGCGCAGATCTTCACCCGGGTGATGCTGCCGCTGACCCGACCCGCGCTGGCCGCTCTCGGGGCGCTCTCCTTCACCTGGATCTTCAACGACCTGCTCTGGGCGATCACCGTGCTGCGTACCGATGACAACATGCCGGTCACCCCGGCGCTGCTCGCCCTCCAGGGCCAGTTCGTCTCGTCCTGGAACGTCATCGCCGCCGGTACTGTCATCGCGGCCGTGCCCACCGTCGCGGTGTTCCTTCGCTTCCAGCGGCACTTCGTCTCCGGCCTGGCGCTCGGAGCGGTCAAGTGACCGCCGAGGCCGGTCAGCGCTGGACGCTGCGGGGCACGCACACCGAGTACACGGTGCGGGTGCCCGCGCACGGTCGCTGGCTGGAACTCGTCGCGTGGGGACCGCACGGCGTCTCCGACGGGCCCTCGCCGATCGCCTACGACGGCCCGGTCCCGTTCCTCACCGCCGGGGACGCGGCCCCCATCGAGTACGCCACCGACGCCGACCGCCCGTTCACCGGCGCCGACCTGGTGATCGAGACCTCGAACGGGCAGCGCCGGGTGGGCTTCGTGCACACCGACGCGCGGATCGACGCCGACCAGCGGGAGCTGGCCGTCGAGTTCGCCGACCCGGTCACCGGGCTGCGCGCCACTGTGCACTACCGGGTGCCCGCCGGCACCGACGTGGTGCAGCGGTGGGTCGAACTGGTCAACGACGGCAGCGACGCGCTGCGGGTCGTCCGGGCCGGATCGGGTGGGTTCTGCGTACCGACGCCGCACAGCGCGCTGCTCAGCCACCAGTGGGGCCAGTGGGCGCAGGAGTTCCAACTCTCCCACGTCGAGCTGGGCCACGGCACGTTCAGCATCGGCAGCTCCCAGGGCGTACCCGGGCATCTGCACGTGCCCTGGCTCGCCGTGCGCGACACCGCCGAGCCGGCCGGGCCGGCGTGGGGGATGGCGCTGGCCTGGACCGGCTCGTGGGAGATCAGCGCCGAGCGGGACACCGGCGGCCTGACCCGCGTGCGGGTCGGCCGTCAGCTGGTCGACGGCCCGCTGGAGTTGGCCGCCGGTGAGCGGTTGACACTGCCGATGGCCACCGGCGCATACAGCCCGGACGGCCTGGACGGCCTGGCCCGGGTCTGGCACACCCACCAGCGGTTGCTGGCCGCCGACCGGCTCAGCCCCCGCCCGGTGCTCTACAACTCCTGGGAGGCGACCTACTTCGCGGTCGAGGCGCAGAGTCAACTCGCGCTCGCCCGGATCGCCGCCGAGTTGGGCGTGGAGACGTTCGTCGTGGACGACGGCTGGTTCGTTGGCCGCGACGACGACACCGCCGGGCTGGGCGACTGGACCCCCGATCCGGCGAAGTTCCCGGCCGGGTTCGACACGTTCATCGCCGACGTCCGCGCGCTCGGGCTGAACTTCGGGCTCTGGGTCGAGCCGGAGTGCGTCAACCCGAAGTCGTCCCTGTACGCCGAGCACCCGGACTGGGTCTACTCCGTCGACGGCCGACCGCTCACCCCGGTCCGCAACCAGTACCTGCTCGACCTGGGCCGGCCCGAGGTGGCCGATTTCGTCTACTCCACAGTCGACGGCCTGCTGCGCCGGTACGACATCGACTACCTGAAGTGGGACTTCAACAGGCCGCGTACCGAGCCGGGTCGGTCCGGCGGGGTGGGCCCGCTCGACCTGGACGGCGCGCACGTCGCCAACCTGCACCGGATCTACGAGCGGTTGCGCCGGGACCATCCCGGTGTGCTGATCGAGGCGTGCGCCGGCGGGGGCGCGCGGACCGACCTGGCGATGGCCGCCCGGGCCGACGTCTTCTGGCCCAGCGACAACACCGGCCCGCTGGACCGGCTGGCCATCCAGTACGGCTTCCTGCACGCCAACGCCCCACACCTGCTCAGCTCCTGGGTCACCGACGCGCCCGGCCTGTTCGACAGCCGCCCCCGGTCACTGGCGTTCCGATTCGTCCTGGCGATGGCCGGCGTGCTCGGCATCGGCGCGGACATCCGGTCGTGGACCCCCGCCGAGCGGGCCGAGGCGGCCGGCTGGATCGCCCGCTACAAGGAGATCCGGGACGTCGTCACGCGCGGCGAGGTGCACCTGATCGGTGGCCCCGACCAGGCCCGCTGTGCGGTGCAGTACACCGCGCCGGACGAGAACCAGGTGGTAGTGCTGGCCTGGCACACCGGCCGGCTCGACGGCGCCGGGCTGCTTCCGTCCCGCCCGGTCCGGTTGCCCCTGCGCGGCCTCGACCCGGCCGCCCGTTACTCGCACGGCGATCGGCACTACTCCGGCAGCCACCTCGCCACCGTCGGCCTGCCCGTGCGGTGGAGCGCTACCCACGACGCCGACCTCATCGTGCTGACCCGCGACTGAGATCGGAGCACCACCACCCCCACCCCCGAGGGACAGGAGTACCTCCATGCGCCTGAACCGACCGCTGACCGCTGCCCTGGCCGTGCTCGGCCTGGGCCTGGCCAGCCCGATGCCGGCGATGGCCGGCCCACCCCACGCCGACCCACCACAGGCCGGCCACGGGCCCGGCCGCCCCGGTCACGCTCCGGCGGCCACCGGCGCCGAGGACCAGGGCGCGCCGACCTTCTTCAACAGCGGCCTCGCCCCGACGCCGTACCAGGGCTGGAACACCTACTTCGGTCTCGGTGGCGACCCCACCGAGGCCGAAGTACGGTCGGTCACCGACTACATGGTCACCAGTGGCCTACGGGACGCCGGCTACACCTACGTGTGGATCGACGGCAACTGGGCCGCGCCCACCCCGCGCAACGAGGCCGGTCAGCTCGTCGCCGACCCGGCCCGCTTCCCCGGTGGGATGGCCGCGCTGGCCGCGTACATCCACAGCAAGGGGATGAAGGCCGGCATCTACACCGACGCCGGCCCGTACCTGCCGGGGCAGTGTGGGCTCGGCAGCAACGGCCACTACCGGGCGGACATCGCCCAGTTCGCCGGCTGGGGCTTCGACGCGCTGAAGGCCGACTGGCTGTGCGGCCGGGCCGCCGGCCTCGACCCGGAGACCACCTTCCGGGAGTTGGCCGAGGCGGTACGCCAGTCGCCCCGCCCGATGCTGCTCAACATCTGCAACCCGGTCAGCTCGGATTGGGGCGGCGGCCCGTACACCCCGGAGCAGCTCTCCACCTGGAGCTACACGTACGCCCCCACGGTCGCCGACTCCTGGCGGACCTACACGGACGTGGGGCTCACCGACCCGAGCCCGCAGTGGGCGTACCCGTGGGTGCTGCGCAACATGGACGTCAACGCGTACCACCCGGCGGCCACCGGGCCGGGGCACTACAACGACCCGGACTACCTGCTGCCGATGCGTCCGCTGCCCGACGGCGGGTACGAGTTGAGCCTGGACGAGTCCAAGACGCAGCTCGGCATGTGGGCCATCATGGCCGCGCCGCTGGTGATCGGCTCCGACCCGCGTGGCCTGCCGAAGGAGATGATCTCGGCGCTGACCAACCCGGAGATCATCGCGGTGGACCAGGACCCGCTGGTCCGGCAGGGCGTCAAGGTCGCCGACACCGGCACCGACGCGCAGGTCTGGAGCAAGGTGCTCGCCGGCTCCGGCAAGCGGGCGGTCGCACTGCTCAACCGGCACGACACCGCCCAGCAGATCACCGTGAACTTCGCCGACATCGCCCTCGGCGGGTCGGTTCGGGTCCGTGACCTTTGGTCCCGCTCCAACGTGGACGCCCAACCGGGCACCCCGGGCATACAGCCGTTCACCGGCTCGTACACCGTCGAGGTGCCGGCGCACGGGGTGGCCATGCTCGGCCTGACCGGCACCGACCAGGTCGCCGGCGCCGACCTCGGTGGCACCGCCAGCGCCAGCCCGGCGCTGGTCCGGGTGGACGACACGCACGCCACCGCCTTCGTCCGCGACGCTTCCGGTGCGCTGGCCCTCAACACCCGCACCGGTACGACCTGGGGAAGCCGGTGGGCCTCCCTCGGCGGCCCGGTCGGCGGCCGGATCCTCGGTCAGCCTGCGGCGTACGGCTCCGCCGACGGGCGGCTCGACGTCTTCGTCCGCGGCACCGACAACGCGGCCTGGCAGCGCAGTTACGTCGCCGGCAGCTGGGGACCGTGGCGCAGCCTCGGTGGCACGCTGACCGACGCGCCAACTGTGGCCTGGTCCAACCCGACGCAGTGGACCCTCGTCGCCCGCGGTGCCGACGGCAAGCTCTGGTCGCGTACGCCGAACGCCGGCTGGACCGGCGTCGGGGCTCCCGAGAACCGGCCGTTCTACGGTCGGCCGAGTGCGGTTGTCGACGATGCCGGTGTGCTGCACGTGGCGGTCCGCAGCCGCACCGACGAGGTGTGGTGGAGCAGCCGGACCGGCACCACCTGGTCGGCCTGGACCAACCTGGGCGGCACCACCAGCGGCAGCCCGACCCTGCTCGCCACCTCCGGCCGGGTCTACCTGTTCGCGCTGGCCGCCGACAACCGGCTCTGGCAGCGCAACCTGGCCGACGGCGCCTGGGGCGGCTGGTTCCGGCGCGGTGAGTTCGCCACCGACGCGTTCCGGGGTGCGCCCGGGGCCGCCGCCGGTGCAAACGGCAGCGCCTGGCTGGCGGTACGCGGCGTCGACGACCGGGTGCACCAGGTCACCCTCTGATCCACTGTGGCGGGCCGCCGGTCAGGTTGCGGCGGCGGCCCGCCACCTCGGTTTCCCTGCCCCGCCGCCGGGAGGGCTGGTGGGCCCGCGACCGAAAGGTCGAGGTCAGCGCGTCCGGGCCGTTGACTGAGTCAGTGACGGGAGTCGATGATATGACTCCGCCGTCCTCCGTCCATCCCGGGCGGGTGGGCCACCCGGAGACGGAGCCCGTCCGATGCCACGCACCCGCCGCTTGACCGCGATGACCCTGGCCCTCGTGTTGCCGATGCTCGTGCTCGTTGGCGCCGCTCCGGCGGCCGCCGCCACCCCCACCCTCCAGATCAGCTCGGTGACCCTGGTGGCCAAGGGCGCCGGTGTGCGCCTGGACTACGTGGTGACCTGTGACGAGGGCGCCTCCGGCGAGGTGCGTGCCAGAATCACCCAGGCGGTCGGCAACCGCATCGCCTACGCGTCCGAACCGCAGTACCCTGCCTGGACCTGTACCGGTCAGGCACAGCCGTTGTCGGCGTTCTTCCCGGCCGATGTCGCCGGCGTTCCGTTCCGCACCGGCGAGGCGCTGCTGCTGGCGTCGATCTCCGCCTGTCCGGGGGCGAACTGCGAATTCGCCCAGGCCGAACAGGTGGTGCGGATCGTCCGCTGACACCGGGCGGGCCGCTGTTGCGCGGCACCCGGCGCGGCGACCGAGCCGGTAATGCCGCAGACCTCTGGAGACGGACCGGGCGGTCCCCCACCCGCACCATCCGTCTGGCCGGTTCAGGCCGGGACGAGGTCGCGGCATTGGCGCAGGGCGGCCCGGGCGAGGGGCGTGTCACGGCCGGCGATCCCGGCTTCCAGTTCGGCGACGGCCGCCGCGGCCCGCGCCGGTTCACCTTGCGCGGCTGCGGCCTCGGCCAGCACCAGCACCGCGTCGGCGGCCCACGCCAGGATGCCCTTTCCGCGTACCACAGACAGCGCCTCCGCCGCGTGTCGGACCGCCTCGTCCGGTCGCCCGGCCACCGTCAGTCGGGCCAGCGCCGAGAGTGCCTGCACCAGCGGCCAGACCGCGCCCACCCGCCGGGCGTCGGCGACCACCTCGCGCAGCGCCCGCTTGGCCGACTCCACCTCGTTGCGGCCTCTGTTGCCACCGCCAAGCCCGGCGCATCCCTCGGTGCGGCTGACGGGGCTGTCGTATTCCCTGCCAGCTCGTTCGGCGGTGGCCGTGAGCGCCAGCACGGTCGCCAGTTCGGCTCGCGCGTCCAGCAGGGTCACCGGCATCCGCTCGGTGGTGGCGACCAGCCGGCGGAGCCGTTCGGCGAGCCCGTCCAGCCGGCCGGCGGCCCGGTCCAGTGACAGCTCGGTCGCCTCCACCAGGGACGTCAGCCGCTCGTACCCGGTCTCGTCGACCAGCGCCCGACCGGCCGCCAGCAACGCTTCGGCCTGCTCGGGATGGCCGGCGTGCAGTGCGCCCTGCGCCCAGTTCAGGCAGGCTCGCGCGTGTTCGCGGGGCCGGTCGGCCAGTTCGGCGGACGCGCGCAGCTCCTTGATGATCGCCCAGGCCGCCGGGTCGCCCAGCTCCAGCAGCAGCGAGGCTCGGGCGATGCGGACCGCGAGGTGCGCCGCCGGGTCCCCGCTGGCCGCTGCGGCGCTCTCCGCCTCCGCGCAGCGGGCCAGGTGGTCGTCGACGTGCCGGCCGACGACGGTGTCGGGGGCCGCCAGCACCGCGAGCGCCGGGGCCTTGCGGCGCGGCGCGCGCAGGTACGGCACGGCACGCTCGATCTCGGTGTACCCGCGCAGCGCCTCGCCCTGCTGGCGCAGCATCCGCCCGAGCACCAGACCCAGCTCACCTCGGGCGCCCGGCGGCAGTCGTCGGTCGGCGAGCAGCCGTTCCAGCACCGGGATCGCCTCGGCCTGGCTGAGTCCGTCGATGGCCGACCGGCCCAGCTTCGCGGCGAGCCGAACCCGTACCGGCCGGGGCAGCTCGGCGACGTCCATCGTCTGGAGCAGGAAGCTGGCGGCGGTCGCGTCGTCGCCGCGCTCGGTGGCCAGGTCGGCGGCGGCCTCGGCGTTGCGGACGAAGTCGGCCCCGCTACCGGCCCGGCGGTAGTGGTGCGCCAGTTGGGCCACCGGTCTCGGCAGCTCCTGCTCCAACACCCGCGCCACCCGCAGGTGCAGCCACTCCCGGCTCTCCCGGGGCACCAGGTCGTACACCACCTGTCGGGCCAGGTCGTGCCGGAACCGCAGGCCGTCCCCGGCGTCGTGCAGCAGGCCCGCTCGGTGCGCGGCGGTCAACGCCGCGCCGATCGCCACCCGGTCCAGGTTGAGCACCGAGCCGAGGATGCGCTGATCGGGTGTCATCCCCAGTACGGCCGCCGCGCCGAGCACCTCCCGGGTGGCCTCGTCGAGCGGGCGTAGCCGCCAGAGCAGCACATCACGCAGGACGAACGGGACACTGTCGTCGGCCAACGGGTCGCCGCCCCGCTCGGCGAGCGTCCGCAGCACCTCCTCGACCACGAACGGGATGCCGGCGGTGCGGTCGAGCAAGGTGGCGGTCAGTTGCTGCGGCGGATCATCGAGGCGCAGGGTGCGGGCCGCCAGCCGGCGTACGTCGTCGGCGTCCAGCGGGCTGAGCGCAACGCGCGTGACGCTCCACGGGGGAGTCCGCGCCAGGGCGTCGTGGATCGGCGTACTGCTCCCCGGCGTCGCCGTACGCGCGGTCAGCACCACGGCCAGCCCCTCCACCGGGTGGGTGCTCAGGTAGGCGAGGAGTTCGCAGGTCGCCGGGTCCGCCCAGTGCAGATCCTCCAGCAGCAGCGTGGCCGGGCTCAGCGCGGCGAGCACCGTCGCGACGGCGCGGAGCAGGCGATGTCGCTCGGCCGCCGGGTCGGTCAACGGGGGCGGCGCGTCCGGCAGTACGTCAGCCAGTTCGGGCAGCAGCGGCGCGAGGGCGCCGGCCACCGGGTTGAGCGGACCGAGTCGGTCGGCGCCGCCCCGGATCGCGTCCAGCAGCACGCCGAGTGGGAAGGGCTCGGGCACGTCGTCGCACTCGCCGATGAGGTGCCGCCCGGGGAGTTCGGCGAGCAGTTCGGCGACGAGTCGGCTCTTGCCGATCCCGGGCTCACCCTCCAGCAGGATCAGGCAGGGCGGGGTTGCGACGAGTCGGCGTAACTGGGCCAGCTCCGCCGCCCGGCCGACGAACTCGACGGGCCCGCGCAGACGTTCGGGGCGGACGGGAGTTGGGCTCCCGCCGCCCCGTGTCTTGTCCTCGCCGCCGTCGATCACCGTGGGCCG
Organism: Micromonospora sp. CNZ322; assembly: GCF_007827755.1. Lineage (NCBI taxonomy): Bacteria > Bacillati > Actinomycetota > Actinomycetes > Micromonosporales > Micromonosporaceae > Micromonospora > Micromonospora sp. CNZ322. The sequence goes on along the minus strand of NZ_VITD01000001.1, from coordinate 963,251 downwards.
AGCAGATCACCTCTGCTCGGTGCGACGGTGGGCCGGCGGACCGGCGGTGACCTGGGTCACACTCCCGTCCGCCGGCCCGTCGGCACGGTCAGGACTGGACGGTGACCGGCACGGTCTTCAGCGAGCCGTCACCGTTGCGGAACTCCAGCACCCCGAGGTAGCGCTGGCCCGGGGCGAGACCGAACCAGCGCACTGTCAGGTTCGCCGTAGCGCCCGGCCGCACGCTGCGCTGCTTCGGGTCAATGGTGAACCGGCCGGTGGAGGTACCCGGCGCGCCCGGCAGGTAGCTGGTCACGGTGTACGCGTTCGCGCCGTCCTTGATGTTCTCGGTGAACTCCTGCTCGACGACCACGATGTAGTCCCCGGCACCCTCCGGCAGGGTCACCTTGGCGCCGTCCCGGCCGCTGGCCGTGGCGGTGACGAACTTCCCGTACTTGTCATAGACGTTGAGGCTGAACTCGGTGCACTCCATCACCCCCTCCTCGTCGTCCCAGTCGATGTGGGAGCAGGTGGGCCGCTCCGACGTCACCTGGACGAGCGGGCTGCGGGTCCCGGCCGGCACGTGCAGTGTGGTCCTGCTGATCGACGCCGGCAGCGGCACCGGCAGGTTGTTCGACGTGCTCCAGTCCCAGCTCGGCCCGTCGCCCTTGAGGGTGACCACGTTGCTGGTGCCCGAGGTGAGGCCGGAGAGCTGGGAGATCAGCTGACCCTGGTAGCCGACCTCGGCGGCGATCCGGACGCTGCCGAAGGTGCCCTTGCCGGTGATGGCGTCGGGGGCGACCAACCCGGAGTTGCGCACGACCAGCGGGCTGCGTACCGCGTGCTTGAACTGGTCGCGCCAGGTCAGCGAGCCGTCGGCCCAGGTGTCGAACGCACCACCGGTGTTGGTGACCTCAACTGTGAAGCGGGCGCTCCTGCCCGGACGGATCTGCAGCTTCTTCGGAATGACAGTGACCTGGTAGCCCGGCGGGGCCTGCACAGACGAGGAGTAGGTGCTGGTCTTGTCGCTGACGTTGGTGACCGTACGGGTCACGCTCTGCTTGCCCACCATCCGGCCCAGCGAGATGGACGGGTAGTTGAGCTGTGCCGTGTCGATCGCGCCGATGGTGTCGCAGCCGTCCAGGTCGCCGAGCCCGTAGTCGCCGCCACGGTCGGCGGAAACCCCGCACAGGTACTGGATCCAGTCCTGCTGGTTGGAGTCGTAGACCAGGCCCGGGTCGAAGGCGCTGCCCGGCTCGACCTGGCCGGCGCCGTAGTTCAGCGGAGTCGCGTCGTACGTGCCGATCTTGATCGGGTTGCCCTTGTCGGTCTTGTCCACCGCGCTGGTCATCAGCGCCGAGCGGACCGCCGCCGGCGACCAGCCGGGGTGCCTGGCCAGCAGCAGGGCGGCGATGCCGGCGATGTGCGGCGCCGCCATCGAGGTGCCCGACTCCAGTGCGAAGTCGTTGCCGCCGATGGACGGGGAGAACGCGGCGACGATGTCCTGACCGGGCGCGCTGATGTCCGGCTTGAGCAGCTCACCGGCATTCAGGTTCGACGGGCCCGCCGAGGAGAAGGCGGCGACCGCGGGCGCCTCGACCGTCTCCAGCTTGCTCGGCGAGATGGTCGCCGTGGCGTTGCCCTTGGCGACGTACGCGGTGACCGTGGCCAGGTCGACCTCGTTGATGTGCACGGTCGGCACGGCCTGCACGTCGGCGTTCAGGGAGTTCAGCTCGTCGTTGTACAGCACCATGCCGACGCCGCCGGCCCGCGCCACCTCGATGCTCTTGTCGGTACGCGGGATCTCGCCCCGCAGGCAGAGCACGATCGCGCCCTTGACCTTGGCCGGATCCAACGTGTCGTCGGCGCAGAGGCCGGCACCGTAGGCGCCGTCCGGGTTGATCGCGCTGTCCTTCGCGAAGACCAGTCGGGCCGGCCCGACACCGGTGTCGCCCATGCCCACACCGGCGATGGTGGTGCCGTCGCCGAGGGTGAGCTTCCGGGTGTTCTGCCGGTCGGTCGTGCTCGCGGCCACCGTGGTCAGCCAGGGCGTCGAGTTGTCGACGGTGTTGGCGAACGGGCCGGAGTTGCCGGCGGCGGCGGCGACGAACACCCCGGCGGCGGCCGCGTTGAAGAACGTCGCGTCGACCGCCCCGAACCGCTCGGTGTCGTCACCGATCGAGTAGTTGATCACGTCGACGCCGTCCGCGACCGCGTCGTCGATGGCGTGCACGATGTCGATGTCGGTGCCGGTCGCGCCGCCCGCCCCGTTGTCGTACAGAGCCTTGTAGATCGCCAACCGCGCGGCCGGCGCCATGCCGGAGATCATGCCAAGGTCCTGGGTGCCCGACGTGGCCCGCACGCCGTGGATGCCGGCCGCGGTGCTGGCGGTGTGGGTGCCGTGGCCGTTGCGGTCGCGCGGCGAGGAGTAGTCGTCCGGGAAGGCCTCGGCGATGCCGCTGTCGTTGTACCAGCGCGCCCCGATCACCTTGTTGTTGCAGGTGACCGGCGCTTCGACGCCGACGTCGCAGGTGCCCTTCCACTTGGCGTCGATGATGGCCTGGTCGGGACGCGGGCTGGGCAGCGGCGCGAAGCTCGCGCTCTCCGGCCAGTAGCCGCTGTCGATGACCCCGATGATCACGCCCTCGCCGGCGTGGGAGTCTCCACCGAACTCCCTGTTCCACACCCCGCCCTTGCCGGTCAGGCCCAGGTAGTCGGGGGTGTGTGAGGTGGCGGCGTGCACCTTCTGGCTCTCGTACACCGCTCGGACACCGTTGGTGGCGCGCAGCCGGGCGGCCTGCGGCCCGGTCAGGTCGGCGGCGAAGCCGTTGAACGCCGTCTCCATGGTCACGCGGGTGCGGTCGGCTGGCACGCCGACGTGGTCCAGCACCGACTTGCGCTGCTGGCGCAGGTGATCGCGGTACGCGTTGGCATTCCCGGACGTGCGGTTCAGCTTGGCCCCGTCGGCCGGCTTGGTCGCCGCGATCCCGGGAACCCCGCCGGTGTAGGTGGCCAGCGGTTCCTCGGCGAGCTGGACGAGGTAGCGGGCGGTTGGCCCACTGCCGGCCGGCGCGGCGGTGGCGCTGGCGGGCAGGCTGGTCAGGCCGGCCGCGGTCAGCGCCACGGCGGCCAGCATGCTGACCCCGTACCTGGCCCGTCCGGTCCGATGTGTGTTCGGTTGTGGCACGTCGTTGCCTCCACGTTCGGTGCCGGCCGCCACGACTGATGACGGTGGCCGAAACCTAGGATCGGTACCGATCATCGAGAAGCACCCGTAACCTGGCTGTCATCTTGGAAACAAGCTCGTAACACAACGGGTACTTTGCGCGTCATTTGAGAGCGCCGACCTGGGGGATCCATGGCATTTGGTCGGTTGCCCGTGCCGTCTGTCGATTCGGCCTTCGTGGTCTTCGACGCCCAGGACTCCGGATGCCTGTCCTACGGGGTCGAGGAGGCGGGCCGCCGCTGGCTCGTCAAGACGGCCACCACGGTCGAGGGCCGAGCATCCCTCGACCGGGCCGCCGCGGTGCACGCCGCCGTCCGCCACCCGGCCATCGTCCGTCCCGTCCGGACGATCCACGGCGCGGCGGGTCCGACGCTCGTCTACCCCTGGTACGACGGCAGCGTCCTGAACCACGCCACCGTGCATGGCGCGGACCGCAGCGGGCTGACCCGATTCCAACACCTGCCGGTCCCGCAGATCGAGGTGGCGCTCGACGCGATCCTCGACGCCCACCTCGCCGTCAGCGCTGTCGGCCTGGTCGCGGTCGACCTCTACGACGGCTGCTTCCTGTACGACTTCGCGGCCAGCCGGATACGTCTGATCGACCTCGACGAGTACCGGCCCGGCCCGTTCGTGCTTGCGGCGGATCGGCTGCCAGGTTCACGTCGCTACATGGCGCCGGAGGAGTTCGCCCGCGGCTCGGTCATCGACGAACGGACCACCGTGCACGCCCTCGGCCGTACCCTGCACCACCTGCTCGATTCGCCGGAGGGCTGGCGCGATCCTCTGGATTGCCGGCCAAATTCACCAACGGCCTGGCGGGGCACCAACGAGCAGCGCGGGGTCGTGGAACGAGCAACGAGGCAGGCGCCGGCCGCTCGGTACCCCGACGTGCCAGCACTGGTCCGCGCCTGGCGGCTTGCGACACCCTGAAGCGGGCAGTGGTGCGCCCCGGCAGACGTGGGCCAGGCGTGCGGTCGCGAACGGCAGCAACGGCGGGCGACCACCGGCCTTCGACAAGGTGGTCTACCGCAAGCGCAATGTCGTGGAACGCTGCTTCAACCGGCTCAAGCAGTGGCGCGACCTGGCCACCCGATACGCCAAAGGCGCATCCCTCTACCGAGCCAGCCTCGTGCTCATCGCCGCCATCATCTGGCTGGAATGACCCGATGACTCGCGTCAAGCAGTGACTTGCGCAGAGCTGACGAACCAGGAATCGGATTCGACATCAATGGGCTCATCAGCCCAAGGCTGCACGATGACGGCAAGCTGCGCCGTCACGGGCCACACGTTCACGACCCACCCGCCGGGCGCCACCTCAACATGCGCGCGCAGCGGCTCGATGACCTCGGATGGCAGCTCCCATGAGCGTTCGAGGACATCGTCCACGTAGCGCCGGCCCGGCCCCGGCCACCGAAAGCAAATCCCGTCGCCGGAACACGCTGTTGTGGTTGCCCATCTTGAGGGGCTGGTTGGCGTCGGCTGGGTGCTCTTACGTTCGTCGGTGGTAGTGGTTGCGGCGGGGGAGTTGTTCGGGGTCGAGCCAGGCGGGTGGGGTGAATTCGGGGTGGCCGTCGCTTCCGAGTCGGACGGTCCAGTCGCTGTGGTGCAGGTGTCGGTGGTGGTGGCCGCAGAGCAGGACAGCATTGCCGAGGCTGGTGGTGCCGCCGTCGGCCCAGTGGTGGATGTGGTGGGCGGCGCACCAGCGGGGTGGGCGGTCGCAGCCGGGGAACGCGCAGCCGCGGTCGCGGAGCACGAGGGCGCGGCGTAGCGGTCCGGTGATGAGGCGGCGTTGTCGGCCGACGTCGAGGACCTGGCCGGCGCCGCTGAGGACGGCGGGCAGGATGCTGGCGTCGCAGGCCAGCCGACGCACGGCCTCGGGTGTGAGGCTGAGGCCGGTGTCGAGGGCGCCACTGCTCAGCTGCCGGGTCAGCTCGTCGTAGCTGGTGGTGACGACGATCTGGGCGGGGTCGCCGCCGTGTTCGGGCAGTTCGGTGGCGCGCAGGGTGAGTCGGCAGATGTCGGCGAGGGCGTCGTGGCGGCGTTGCCCGGGGGAGCGGGTGTCGTCTGGTCCGGACGGGGCGGTCAGTGGGTCGATGGCGGCGCGGAACAGGGCGGCGGTTTCGGTGTCGAGGGTGCCGGTGAGTCGCAGTCGGCCGCCGGTCTGTTCGGACAGGGTGAGGTGGCGGTCGCGGGTGGCGTGGCGTGCTTCGGCGTCGAGGGCGGCTTGGGTGGCGGTGTCGGCGATGTCGGGGGCGACGTGGTCGAGGATGCGGGTGCCGAGTTTGCGCAGGTGGGTGGGGTCGAACTGGCTGGCCCAGCCGACGAGCACACCGACCGCTTTGTCGGCGGTCTCGGCGTCGGCCGACCTGTTCACGGTGTCGACGGTGTCGGTGATGACCCGGGCCTGGTAGGGCCTATGGCGCCGTCAGCCAGCGCTTGTCGGATGCCGGGGTTGCCGGTGTCCAAAGCGGTGGCAAGGTCGATCAGGCGGCGGGCGGCGGGGACGGTGAGTCGCAGGCGTTCGCGTAACCAGACCGCGGTGCAGGAGGCTCCTTGGGTGCGGGCGATGCCGCGGCCGTCGACCTCACGGATCAGGGCGAGGGTGACGGCGGCAAGGCGTTGCTGAAGACGGTGCGCGGCGTCGAGCGCGGCGATCAGGTCATGTTCCGGCAGGGCCCAGGCAGCGGCATCGACGCAGGCAGCGATCGCGTCGTCTGCCTGCGCCAACTCCTTGAGCATGCCCCGAGACTAGAACAGGTGTACGACACTTTCAGTCACCATGATCGATCAAATTGATGGCATCGGAGGTGGAGTTGGCAGGCCCCGCTGCGGCTGCACAAATGCCGGTGAATGCTGTCACCGCTCGACCCGTCCGCTGCGACAGCGTGCGAGACGACAGGGTCGCGACATGGCAGGCGAGACAACGCCGCAAAGTGTGTGGTGAAGACCGCGGCGGGTGTGGCGAAGGTGCGCGGCGAGGAAGAGCTGTCGGACCGGAGGCTGCCGCGCGACCTAAGCAGTGGCGGTCTGGCAGTGGCCGGAGGTCTCAGTTGCGCCGGACGAGGCCCGGGCCGGCGATGATGTCGATGTCGCCGTCCGCGATGTCGTGGCCGGCGGCGCAGCGGAGCACCGCGCGGATCGGCTCGCCGCAGTCGTGGTGGGTGGCGACGACGGACGGGCCGGTGTCGGTGGCGGCCCAGGTGTCGCCCCAGTTGCGCAGTGCGGTGATGACGGGCAGGAGTTCGCGGCCCTTGCGGGTGAGTTGGTACTCGTGGCGGGTGCGCTGCCCGGGCTCCCGGTAGGGGATTCGTTCGAGCAGTTCGGCGGCGACCATCTCCTTGAGGCGGGCCGCCATGGCGGGCTCGCCGACGCCGACCCGGCGGACGAAGTCGTCGAAGCGGCGCGTGCCGAGCAGGGCCTCGCGCATGATCAGGACCGTCGACCTGCTGCCCACGATGTCCATCGCCCGGGCCACCGAGCAGTTTTCGCTCGTCCAGGAATCGCGATCGTCTCGTAGGTCCTCCATGCCCTTCAGCGTACCTGACTTGCGTGAGGGCTAGCCAGGTGCTTCACTGGGTCGCGCTGACTTCATCAGACGCAAGTCAGACCATCGGCCTGAAGGATCTTCAGTGACTACCAGCGCCACGGCCCCAACCCCACCCGGAGCGACCCCAACCGGAAAGAACCCGCCAGGACCGGCCGCGACCGCTCGCTCGTCCTTGCGCGGCTCCCGTCCGGTGACCCTGATCGCCATGTGCCTGGGCGCGATGATCACGTTCCTCCAGATCACCGCGACGGTCTCCGCGTTGACCACGATCCAGCAGGACCTGCGGGTCGACCCGACCACTCTGGTCTGGATCCCCAGCGCCTACACCCTGATGGTGGCGAGCGTCGTGCTGTCCGCGGCCACCCTGGGCAGCCGCTACGGGCGTAGGCGCATGTTCGGTGCCGGGGTCGTCGCGATGATCGTCGGCGCAGCCGTAGTGGCTGAGGCTCCGACTGTCGGGTGGGTGATCGTCGGGCAGTTGGTCGCCGGCCTCGGCGGGGCCCTGATCCTGCCGAACAGTCTGGCGATCCTCGGTGCGACCTTCACCGATCCGCACCGACGGACCGAGGTGATCACCGCGTGGTCCGCGGCGTCCGGCATCGGCCTCGCGGTCGGCCCGCTCATCGCCGGCTTCCTGCTGCGGCACTACCAGTGGCACAGCGTCTACCTGTCGACTATCGCGCTGGGTCTGGTCACCCTCGTCGTCGCCGTCGTCGGGGTGGCCGAGTCCCGGCCGAGCGCCGCCCGACTCGACGTGCCCGGCCTGCTGCTGGGCACCGTCGCCATCGCGGCCGCCGTCTACGCGCTGATCCAGGGCGGCAAGATCGGCTACACCAGTCCGGTGGTGTCGACGGCCTGGGTCGTCGCGGTCGTCGCTCTTGTCGCGTTCGTCCTGGTCGAGCTGCGGGCCACCGCGCCAATGCTCGACGTGCGGCTGTTCCGGTCGGCGTCGTTCAGCGCCGTCATGGTCGTCGGCGCGGTGTCGCTGTTCGGCTTCACCGGCGTGGCGATCCTGCTGGTCCTCTTCCACGAACGTGCCCAGGCGCTCAGCCCGCTGGACACGGGCTGGCGGATGTTGGTGCTCTTCGGCGCCTACGTGCTGGTCGCCTTCGGTGCCGGGCGGGCGATCCGTCGTACCGGATTCAAGGCGCCGTTGACCCTCGGCCTGGTCCTCGGTGCGGTGGCCAGCTTCGCGCTGGCGAACCAGGGGCCGACCACGTCGTTCGGTGACCGCTGGGCGCTTTTCGCGTTGTTCGGCGCGGCCAGCGGTCTGGTGGTGGCCCCGGCGACGGCGGCGGCGTTGGCCAGCGTCGCGCCCGCCCAGGCCGGCATGGCCTCCGGCGCGGTCAACGCCGCCCGCCAGGTCGGCTCGGTGCTCGGCTCGTCACTGCTCGGCACGCTCCTCACCACCACGATGGTGGCCGACCTGCCGGAACGGCTCGCCGCGCACCAGATCGGCGAACCCACCCGTACCGCCGTGCAGGCTGCGGTGGCCTCCGGCGCCAACGGCGGCCAACCGCTGCCCGACCCGGTCCGGGCGGCGATCGCGGAGGCACTGACCTCCGGCGTCCAGGCCGGGTTGCGGGTCAACGGCGTCGTCTTCCTCGTCACCGCAGTGCTGGCGCTCACCCTGATCCGCAACCGGCCGCACCAGCACTAGCTAGGAAGCCAGCGCGTCCAGCTCCTCGATGGCGTCGGTCGGCAGTTTCAGGTCGGCCGCCGCCATGTTCTCCCGCAGGTGCGCCACGCTGGAGGTGCCGGGGATCAGCACGGTGGTGGGGGAGCGCTGGAGCAGCCAGGCGAGGGCGACCTGCTGAGGTGAGGCACCCAGTCGGGCGGCCACGCCGTCGAGCGTGTCGGACTGCAACGGCGTGAACCCGCCGAGGGGGAAGAACGCGGCGAACGCGATGTTCTCCGCCGCGCACCTGTCGACCAGGGCGTCGTCCTGCCGGTTGGCGAGGTTGTAGAGGTTCTGCACGGTGACCACCGGCGCGATGGCCTGAGCCTCGGTGAGCTGGTCGAGCGTGACGTTGCTGAGCCCGAGGTGCCGGATCAGGCCCTCCTGCCGCAGCTCCGCCAGGGCGGCGAACTGCGCACCGAGCGGCTCGCCGGTGGTGCCCTCCGCGACGCCTACCCGCAGGTTGACCACGTCGAGCACGTCCAGGCCGAGGTGTTCCAGGTTCTCTCGAACCTGGGCCTTGAGGTCGTCCGGCTCCAGAGCCGGGATCCAGGAGCGGTCGGCGCCGCGTCGCGCGCCGACCTTGGTGACCAGGTGCAAACCCTGGGGGTACGGGTGGAGCGCCTCGCGGATCAGCTCGTTGACCACCACGGGCCCGTAGAAGTCGCTGGTGTCGATGTGCCGGACGCCCAGGTCGACAGCCTCGCGGAGTACGGCGAGCGCCTGTTCGCGGTCGCGGGGCGGGCCGAAGACACCCGGGCCGGCCAACTGCATCGCCCCGTAGCCCATCCGGCTCAGGGTGAGGCCGTCAGCGGGGGTGAGGGCACCGCCGGGAAGGTTCTCGCTCATCTCATCCTCTGTCCGTTGTCGTCGTGACATCTGTGGCCGTGAGGAACCGGCCCTCCGACGACTGTCCGTCGGCATCCACCCAGGCGGCAGGGCGAGCTGTTCCTGGTAGTGACACAGCCAGTCACCGGGCCGCCCGGCGATCTACCGTCGGTGGCATGGACGCAACGAACCCGCTCGGCGACTTCCTGCGCGCCCGCCGGGAGCAGACCCGGCCCGAGGACGTCGGGCTCGGCCCGGGCGTTGGCCTGCGTCGGGTGCCGGGGCTGCGGCGTGAGGAGGTGGCGATGCTGGCCGGCATCAGCGCCGACTACTACCTCCGGTTGGAGCAGGGGCGCGAGCGGCACCCTTCGGTGCAGGTCCTCGATGCCCTCGCCGGGGTGCTGCGGCTGGACCCGGAGGCGACCGCGTACATGATCGGGTTGAGCCGTACGCGGTCGCGCCGGGCGTCCCGACCGGCCGCCGAGCGGGTCCCGGCCAGCATCCTGCACCTGCTACGGCAGCTCTCCATGCCGGCCTTCGTGCAGAATCGCTACCTCGACATCCTGGCCTCGAACCCGATGGCGAGGGCGCTGTCGCCGAATCTCGCCCCGGGCGCCAACCGGCTCCTGGCGGTGTTCCTGGACGAGGCCGAGCGGGAGCTGTTCCGCGACTGGCGGCAGGCGATGCAGAGCGTCGTGGGGCAGATGCGTGCCGACTCGGGCGGTGCCACCGACGACCCCCGGTTGACGGCTCTGGTGGGTGAGTTGTCACTCAAGAGCGACTGCTTCCGGCAGTTGTGGGCGCGCCACGAGGTGCGTCGACGGGAGGGCATCGTCAGCCGGCTGCACCACCCCGAGGTGGGCGACCTCGACCTGTACTGCGACAAACTCGCTGTGGCGGGCGCCGACGGGCAGCTTCTGGTGATCTACCACGCCGAGCCCGGTACGGAGTCGGCCCGCTCGTTGGCGCTGCTCGGCTCGATCGCCGCCAGCACCGCTGACGACGCGCCGGACAGCCTCCGGCCCGGTGACCCGGCCCGCCTCTATCCGCTGGAGTGAGCCGGTCAGGGCCGCTGCGGGGTGGTCCGGGTGGGGATGTGCTCGTAGCGCTTGCGCATGGTCTCGCTGGCGGCCGGGCCGGCGGCGAAGACGAAGTCGGCGTCGTCGAGCGGGCGACCGGTGCTGCGGTCCACGATCACCGGGTCGGCCTCCACGCCGGTGGTCCGGTCAACGAGGATCATGCTGCGCTCACTCGGGTCGAGGCGTGAGTTGCCCCAGGCGGCGAGGGCGACGACGACGGGCCGCAGGCTGCGACCGAGGTCGGTGAGGACGTACTCGTAGCGGTCCGGCCTGGTCTGGTATCGGCGACGTTCGAGCAACCCCTGACCGGTGAGGGTCTTCAGCCGGCTGGTCAGGATGCTGGACGAGACGCCCAGGTTGGCCTGGAACTGATCGAACCGGGTGTAGCCGTCGAAGGCGTCGTGCAGGATCAACAGCGTCCACCACTCGCCCACGTGGCCCAGCGCGCTGGACAGCGGGCATTCGCGGTCCTCCAAGCGGATCTTGCCGGCCACAACCGTCGCCCTCTCCCGAGTAGGTGCTAGTGTCGAAGTTAGTAGGTGCTATTTCAGAAGTAACTATACGACGTCCTGGTGGCGCGTGCCTCCTGCTGCCCAGCGACGTCCGGAAGGGTCTCCAGCCATGACCGTCGCCCAGGCCGCACCGGCCATCATCCGTCGCTACTTCGAGCTGGCCGGCCGGCCTGACTCCGAGGACTACTTCGCCCTCTTCGCCGAGGACGCCGTGGTGGAGGACGAGTCGAACGAGTACCGGGGCATCGAGGCCATCCGCGCTTGGCGTCGCGCCGTGCCGCTGGTGTCGTACGAGATCACCGACGTCGAGGACACTCCCGCCGGCACCGTCGTCACCGCGACGATCGCCGGCGACTTTCCCGGCAGCCCGTTCGCCGGCCTCCGTTACCGCTTCAGTGACTACGACGACACCGCGATCCGGCAGCTGCGCATCGCCCCCTGACGACAGAGGGGGCACTTGACGACCTTTGTCTGTGAGTGCACACTTACAAACATGCGATCCACCGCCGAGGCCCGCCGGGTCACCGTCCTGAACGCCGCGGTGTCGGTGTTCGCGCGCGCCGGCTTCCACGCCACACCGGTCACCGCCGTGGCCGCCGCCGCCGGCATCTCCGAGGCGTACGTCTTCCGGCTCTTCTCCGGGAAGCTCGGTCTGTTCGTGGCGGCGGCCGGGGCGTGTTTCGACCGGATCGCCGACGCGGTCGAGGCGGGTGCGGAGCGCGCCGGGGGTGACAGCCCGGAGGAGATCCTCGACGCCATGGGCGGTGCCTACGCGGAGCTGATCGCCGACCGCGACCTGCTGCTCTTCCAGGTGCAGGCGCAGGCCGTCACGGACATCCCGGAGGTCGCCGAGGCGGTGCGGGCCGGCTACCGGCGGGTCGCGACCTTCGTGCAGAGTCGGGCCCGGGCCAGCGACGCGCAGGTGCAGCAGTTCTTCGCGTACGGCCAGTTGTGCCACCTGATCGTGACCGCCGGCCTGGAGCAGGTCCCGGAGCCCTGGGCTCGCGCCCTGACCGCCGGCATCCGTCACCCCTGACCGACCCCGATGGTGGGCCGCCTCGGCGGCCCACTCTTTTAGGCCGACAAGTGTGTGAGTGCGCACTTACAAACAAGGGAGAACCTCCGATGACCACCGAGACGACGATCACCGAAGTGGTGCTGCCCGGGGTGGTGGAGCCCGACGGCCTCCGGCTGCACCGCCGTGCGATGCCCACCCCCGCCCGGGGTCAGGCGCTCGTCCAGGTTGAGGCCACCGGCATCTCGTTCGCCGAGCAGCAGATGCGCCACGCGCTCTACCCCGGTCAGCCGAAGTTCCCGTTCGTGCCCGGCTACGACCTCGTCGGCACCGTCCGGGCGGTCGGTCCCGGCGGCGACGACGCACTGGTCGGCACCCGGGTGGCGGCGGTCACCAAGACCGGTGCCTGGGCCACACACGCACTTGTCGACATCGACGCCCTGGCTCCGGTGCCCGTGGGCCTGGACCCCGCCGCGGCCGAGACCGTCGTCGTCAACGGGGTGACCGCCTGGCAGATGCTGCGGGACGCCGACCTGACGGCCGGACAGACCATCCTCGTGCACGGCGCGAACGGCGGCGTCGGGAGCGTGCTCGTCCAGCTCGGCCGACACGTCGGCCTGCGGGTCATCGGCACCGCCGCCGAACGGCACCACGCCGGGCTGCGCGAACTCGGCGTCGAACCGCTTGACTACCGCGACCCGGACATGGCCGCGCGGGTCCGCGAGCTGGCGCCGGGTGGCGTCGACGCCGTCTTCGACCCGGTCGCCGGCCCGGGCGTACGCACCTCGTACGCCCTGCTCGCCCCCGGCGGCAAGTTGGTCGTCTACGGCAACGCCGCCGCCGTGGGCACCGGGCAGTCGGTCGTGTGGGTCTTCGTGAAGCTGCTGACCCGCCTCTACACCTGGAACGCGCTGCCCAACGGTCACCGGGCCGGCTTCTACAACTTCTGGGCCGGCCAGCTCACCCGCCGCGCCGCGTTCCGCCGTCGCCTGCGTACCGACCTCGGTATCGTGCTCGACCTGCTGCGGCAGGGAGTGATCGTGCCGCAGATCGCCGCCCGCTACCCGCTCAGCGAGGTCTCCGCAGCACTGGTGTTTGCCGAGAACCGCAGCCGGGCGGGCAAGGTGGTGCTGGAGCCCTGACCTCCGGCCGGTCCAGGGCGCTGGTGCGGCGGGCCGCCGCGAGGGCGTACGGTGAACATGTCGCCCGGGGGACCCCGGTGGCCGCCAGACGCCGTCGCCACCAGCCCGCCAGGGCGTTACCGCTCATCTTCTGCATCGCCTCGACGCACCGGTCGGGTCGGCTGATCGCGGACCGCGTCCCGACCGACCGGTCGCCGCGTCGCCGGCCTCCGGCGATCGGTTGCCCGACGCGCGCACTCGGGTTCACCCTCCGTGCAAATTGATTCCGAACGCTTAATTAGGGGAGTACCAGATGAGGATCGCCAGGGACCGAATCGTCGCCGCACTTCGCGACCGGGGTCAGCTGGCCCGGGCCGCCTGGGTCGAGCGCGAGCTGCCCGAGCAGGTGGACCCGGCCAAGCACTCCGGGCTGCTCGCCACCCTGAACCTCAACCCGGCGGATCTCGTCGACGCGCCATCCCAGTGAGGGTGGCGCTGCTCGGGCCGGTCGCCAGCGGCTCGTGATCACGACGCGCCCCGGCGGCGCGGAGGCGACTCGGTGGACGCCGGGTGCGCGGCGGGCGAGGTAGCCTCACGCTCGCACTAGGTGCTCCCACGATCGGGGAGGACAGGGGGAGGTGGAGCGTGGCCGACGTCGGCGAGGTGGTGCGTTGGTTGCAGCTCAACGCGCACCGGGGTGGGCCGGACGAGGTGTCGCAACTGGTGGCCCGTGCGGCGCCCGCTCTCGATGCCAGCGAGATCGTGATCTATCTGGCCGACTACACGCAGGCCCTCCTCGTGCCGCTGCTCGGCGCGGGTCTCGACCGCGACCAGTTGCCGATCGAGACGACGCTCGCCGGTCGGGCCTTCACCACCCTCGACATCCAGCGCGCGCCGGACAACCCGGACCGGGTGTGGGTGCCACTGCTGCTCGGGTGTGAGCGGATGGGCGTGCTGGAGATCGTCTCCCCGGCCGCCGCCGACGAGACGATGGACGCGCCGGCCTGGGAGGTGGCGGTCAATGTCGCCCAGATCCTGGTCAACCGCCGGCTCTACGGTGACGTGGTCGAGCGGATGCGGCGGCGGATGCCGATGCAGGTCGCGGCCGAGATCGTGTGGGGCCTGCTCCCGCCGCTGACCTTCGCCACCGACGACCTGGTGGTCACCGCCATCCTCGAACCGTGTTACGACGTCGGCGGCGACATCTTCGACTACGCGTTGAACGACGACGTGCTCAGCGTCGGGCTCTTCGACACCTGCGGGCACGGCATCAAGGCGAGCACCCTGGCGTCGCTGGTGGTCAGCGCGTACCGCAATGCCCGTCGGTGTGGCCTCGACCTGGTCGACACGGCGATCAGCATCGACCGGTGGGTGCGCTCCGAGCACCCGAACTTCTTCGCGACCGGGTTGCTCCTCGAACTCGACCGCCGTACCGGCCGGCTGAGCGTGATCAACGCGGGTCACCCCGGTGCGATGTTGCTGCGCGACGGCAAGGCCATCCGTGAGCTACCCGGGCCGACCGCGTTGCCGCTCGGCCTCGGCCACCTGTCTCCTCGCCGCCCGAGAGTGCACGTCGAGGATCTGCACCCGGGCGACCGCATCCTCGCCTACACCGACGGCATCACCGATGCGCGCAGCGCCGACGGTGAGCACTTCGGGCTGGACCGGCTCGTCGACTTCGTCAACCGCGCCCTGAACGACGGGCTGCCCAGCCCGGAGACGATGCGTCGCCTGGTCCGCGCGGTCGTCGGCTACCAAGACGACCAGCTCGACGACGACGCGACGGCCCTCTTCGTGGAGTGGCGGCCACCGCACCTGCCGCTCGCGCACCTCCGCGACCTAGCGACGCTCCGACCCTGACCGCGCGCAGTGGGATTTTGCACTCGCAGTGCACTTGTCTCCGATTGCGAGGCTGTCTAGCGTCATCTCATGGCTGACTCATGGACCTTCGCCGTGGCGCGTGACGACCTCGGGCGGACCACGCTCGTCGATGGCTCCACCCCCGCCCTGGCCGACGGCGAGGCGCTGCTGCACGTGGACCGTGTCGGCCTCACCGCCAACAACGTGACCTACGCGGTGCTCGGCGACTCGATGCGGTACTGGCAGTTCTTTCCGCCGGCGGCTCAGGGCCTCGGGCCGCAGTGGGGCCTGCCGCCGCTCTGGGGCTTCGCCGAGGTGGTCGCCTCGGCGGTGGCCGGCGTCGAGGTGGGGCAACGAATCTACGGCTACCTTCCGCCCGCCGGTCACCTCGTGGTGCGGCCGGACCGGGTGGACGCGTCCGGGTTCCGCGAGGCTAGCCCGCACCGCTCCGAGCTGCCGTCGCCGTACAACGCGTACCGGTCGACCGCCGGCGACCCGGCATACCAGCGCGACCAGGAGGATCTGCTGATCCTGTTCCGTCCGCTGTTCTTCACCTCGTTCATGCTGGCCGACCAGGTCGTCGACAACGACTTCTACGGTGCCGAGGCGCTGCTGGTGTCGTCCGCGTCGAGCAAGACCGCGTACGCCGCCGCGTTCGAGCTGCACCGGCGCGGGCCGCGCCTGGTCGGTCTCACCTCACCGGGCAACCTGGCGTTCACCCGGTCGCTCGGCTGCTACGACGAGGTCGTGTCGTACGACGACATCGACACTCTCGACGTGGTCCCGACCGTCTACCTCGACCTGTCCGGCGCGCCCTCGACCCGTGCCGCAGTGCGTCGGCGTCTCGGCGACCGGCTGGTCCGGGACATCGCGGTCGGGCTCACCAACCAGACGCCGAACGCCGACGCCGCGGAGGAGGTGTTCTTCGCGCCGGTGCAGATGCGCAAGCGCAGCCACGACTGGGGCCGCGACGGCCTCGACCAGCGGTTCACCGAGGCCTGGCAACGCTTCGCCGCCGTGGTGAGCGGGTGGCTCGACGTTCGGGTGGGTGCCGGGCCGACGGCGCTGCAACACGCGTGGCTCGACGTTCTCGCCGGTCGTACGCCGCCACGGGTGGGCCACGTCATCCAACTCTGAGCGGGCTCAGGCGGCGATGTCCGGGCTGAGCTGGTGACGCAGCGCGGCCAGCGAGCGGGTGATCAGCCGGGACACGTGCATTTGTGAGACGCCGATCCGGTCGGCGATCTGGGCCTGGGTCAGGTTGCCGTGGAAGCGCAGGCTCAGGATCTGGCGCTCGCGCGCCGGCAGCGTGGCGAGGGCCGGACCGAGGGCGACGCGGATCTCGACGAGGTCGAACGCGCGGTCGTCGTCGCCGAGGGTGTCCCCGAGCTCGCGGCTGCCGTCAGCCCCGGTCGGGGTGGACAGCGACGTGGCCCGGTAGGCGCGCGCACCTTCCAGCCCTTCCAGGACGGTCTCCTCGGTCACGTCGAGGTAGGACGCGATGTCGGCGACGGTCGGCGAGCGGCCGAGGTTCTGAGTGAGGGCGCTGTTCGCCGCGCTGATCGACAGGCGCAGCTCCTGGAGGCGGCGGGGTACGCGCACCGCCCAGGTGCGATCCCGGAAGTACCGCTTGATCTCGCCGATGATTGTGGGAATGGCGTACCCGCTGAAGTCGACACCTCGGTCGTGGTCGAAGTTGTCCACGGCCTTGATGAGCCCGACGAAGGCGGTCTGGGCCAGGTCGTCGTCGGGTGCGCCGCGCCCGCCGTAGCGGCGCGCCAGGTGCCGGGCGAGCGGCAGCCACGCCTCGATGGCGCGGTCCCGCACTGCCGGGCGGCGAGGATCGTCCGCCGCTGTCGCCGCCAGGGCGGCGAGGAGGTCATCCGGGCTCTGCTCGCTGCTCCGCTGATCGATGCCGGCGCTGGTGGCGTTGTCGACGATGGTGGCCATGTGGGTGGTCCTTCCCGCAGGCCCGTCGATCGAGTCGACCGGAAGAGTCTCCGAACCGGCTGCCGCCGGGGCGCACGTACGGGCGAAGGTGCGCTGTCGCAAGGCCACGAGCACGGGCCTCGCCACCGCGTCATGTCGTTCACTTGATGACCCGGACACTACCCGAAAGACCGACGAATTTCTAGCCGAAAGTATGAGGCTAGGCGTTTAGGGAGGGAGCGGGCGGGGATCAGCCGCGCTGGTCCGAGGCGTCGACAGTGGTCGCGGACGGCTGGGCCGGCTCCACCGCGAACGGGTGGCGCAGTTGCCGCATGGCCTCCTCGCTGCTGTCGAAGGTCACCGCCGGTCCGTCCAGCACATCACCGTGCGGCGTGGCGAGGAACAGGGCGGGTCGACCGTTGTCGTTCGATGTCATGCAGGGATCCTGTCTCTACGAAAGGGGTGCGTCTGGGGCCTCGGCACGTCGGCCGTGCGACCTGGTGACGCTTCGGCGCACACGCTGGCGCCCGAATGCTGGTGTCCTGTGCACGGGCGAGCGCCCGGCGACACCGACACCCCGCACCATACCCGGCGCCGCCACCACATATGCGCCGCCGACCGACCCGTCTCGCTTGTGGCGAACCGGCCGCCCGGGAATTCTGTAATCCCATCCGCTGCCGCGAGTCTCCGATCTTGAGGGCGGTCAGCACACCCAGCGTGGGCGCCGCGCGGATGAGCACCAAAGGAGTGAGACCCATGCCGTCAGCCGGTCGAGCACTGCCCGATGTCGGGTTGGTCGTCGCGGCCCGGCAGGGCGACCAGCGCGCTCTCGACGACGTCGTCGCGGCCTCGCTTCCGCTGGTCTACAACATCGTCGGGCGTGCGCTGCGCGGGCACGCCGACGTCGACGACGTGGTCCAGGAGACGTTGGTACGGGTGATCCGGTACCTGCCCGCGCTCAACGACCCGGCGGCATACCGGTCCTGGCTGGTGGCGATCGCCATCCGCCAGGTGCGTGACTGGGAGACGCGCCGCCGCGTCGCGCTCAACCGCGATGCCGGGCTGGACGCGATCCACAACGTGCCCGACCCGGCCTCCGACTTCGCGGGGATGACCATCCTCCGGCTCGGCCTCACCGACCAACGACGCGAGGTCGCCGAGGCGACCCGCTGGCTCGACCCGGACGACCAGGAACTGCTCTCCCTGTGGTGGCTGGAGGAGACCGGCGAGATCACCCGAAACGAGGTCGCCGACGCGCTCGGGTTGTCACCCGGGCACGTCGCGGTGCGGATCCACCGGATGAAGGAGCAGATCCAGAGCGCCCGTGGCGTCGTACGCGCGCTCCGCGCCCGCCCCGGCTGCCCGGACCTGGGCGCCGTGACCGCCGAGTGGGACGGCACGCCCAGCTCGCTGTGGCGCAAGCGACTGGCTCGACACGTCCGCGACTGCGCGTTCTGTGGACGGCTGGGCACCACCCTCCTGCCGATCGATCGGCTGCTCGCCGGTATGCCGTTGCTGCCGCTGCCGGCGGGTCTGGGCGCCCACCTGCCGAGCGCGACCGCCCCGGCAGCCGCCCAGGCCGTCGCGCCGTCTGGCCCGACGGCCGGACCCGCCGCCGGGCCGACCCCACAGGGCGCGGTGCCCGCCGATGCGGGCGGCGGCCCGAGCGTCGTCGACCTCGCGGTGAACAGGCCCCGTGGACTCGTGCCGTCCCTCGCCGCCGGTGTGGCCGCCGCCGTCCTTGCCATCACCATGGCGGTGGTGATCCTGCCGGACGATCCGTCCGCGCCCTCGTGGGCGGCGCCGCCGTCTGCCGCGCCCACCGCCGTCGCCACCCCGAGCGTCGCGCCCTCGCCGAGCGCACGCCCCTCGTCGAAAGCTCCGGTCGCGCCGGCGGTCAGCTCCACCCGCAAGGGCGTCGGGGTGTGGAACTTCGCCGGGGCGAGTCAGGCGTTGGCGAACTCCAAGGCCGGCTGGTACTACACCTGGGGCACCCAGCACCCGGGGATCAGCACGCCGCGCGGTGCGACGTTCGTGCCGATGATCCGCAGCGCGGAGAACGTCACCGCCGCGGAGCTGGCTCGGGCCAAGGCCGCCGGGCCGCACCTGCTCACCTTCAACGAGCCGGACATGCCCGAGCAGGCGAACATGACAGTCGAGCAGGCGTTGGACCTGTGGCCGCAGCTGATGGCGACGGGCAGCAAACTGGGCAGCCCGGCGGTGGCCTGGGGCGGGCCGGACCCGCAGGGTTGGCTGGACAGGTTCATGTCCGGCGCCCAGGCCCGCGGCCACCGGGTGGACTTCATCACGCTGCACTGGTTCGGCGCCGACTTCACGACCGCCACCGCGGTGGCCCAACTCCGGCAGTACCTCCAGGCCGTCTACCAGCGGTACCGCAAGCCGATCTGGCTGACCGAGTTCGCGCTGATCCGCTTCGCCGGTGGCGGTTCGCAGTTTCCCAGTCAGCACCAGCAGGCGGCCTTCCTCACGGCGGCCACCGCCATGCTCGGCCAGCTCCCCTACCTGCAGCGCTACGCCTGGTTCGGGCTACCCGCCACGGACAAGGACCGGTCCGGGTTGTTCAGCGACGGGACCGAGGCGACAGTGGTCGGCCGCGCGTTCCAAGCCGCCCGCTGAGCACCGGCGATCGGATGGACGAGCAGATCATGGTGGAGCGCCGAGGGCTTCGCGTACGGGCCGGGCGGCTGGTCGGCGTCGTCGCGACACTGGTCGCCACGGCGGTGGCCGTCGGGCTCAGTCAGGGCTGGGGCCGCACCAACCAGGCACCAGCAGCGTCGTCGGCGGCAGCGTCGTCGGCCGCTGCGGTGCCGATCGCGCCGGTGGTGCTCAACGGCACCGACGACGCCTTCATCCAACTGCTGATCCCGATGAACGAGGGCGCGCTCGCGCTGATCGACCAGCTCGACACCCGCCCGGCGGATCCGTCGCTGCGGGCACTCCTCGGCGAGGTCCGGAAGGCCCATCAGGCGGAGTTGCGGGACCTGCGTGGACTCCTGGCAGCGGGCAACGTGCCGGAGCTGAACATCCACGAGGGGCATCAGATGCCCGGCATGGTCACCGAGGCCAGCCTCGCCGAGCTGCGTGCCGCTTCCGACGCGGAGGTGTCGTCCCGGGCGGCTGGGCTGATCCGGGCGCACCTCGCGCAGACAGTGGTGCTGTGCCGGGGCGAGCAGACCGCCGGGGGAAGCCCGGAGCTGAAGGCACTCGCCGGCCGGATCCAGCAGGCGCGGGCTGCCGAGCTTCACTCGCTGGACAACCGGCCCGGTGCGCCCACCGCCGCACCGGGCGGCTGAGCATGCGGCCCAGAGGACCGGCCGATGCGGACGTCTGACCTGCACGCCGACGTCCTCCCTCCGTCCCGGTCGTCCCGTCCCGCCCACTGTGCCGTCACGTCGGACGCCGTCCGCCCGGTGCGGCGCGCGACGCACCGGACCCGCAGCGCGCCACCGCCCGACGCGGTCGCCCCGGTGCCGGCGGCAGGTTGGCGCGGTGGCCACCGTCGCGCCGCCGGCCGGGCCGCCATCGTCGCGTCCGTTTCGACGGTCAGCCTCGGATGGCTGCTCGCGATCCTGGTCGCGCCACACGTCACCCTCTCTCCGGGTGCGCGGATGGTCGCCCTCTTCTGCCACCTGACCTGCCTCGTGGTGGGCTTCGGCGCGGTGCTGACGGTGGACTGGTTCAGCCTCCGCTGGCTGCTGCGCCGCGAACCGCTCGGCACCGTCCTGACCGCCGCCCGCGGCGCACACCTGCTCATCTGGCTGGGCCTGGTGGGTCTGCTCGCCAGCGGGGCCGCCCTCGGGCCGGACACGTCGTCCGGGCTGGTCTGGGTCAAGTTGCTCGCGGTGCTGGTGGTCGGCATCAACGGGTTGTTCCTCGGCCGGGTCCGGGATCGACTCGTGGCCGTGCAGGGCCGCCCACCCTGGTCCGCCCTGCTGCCCGCTGTCGCCGCCGCCACGATCTCGCAGCTCACGTGGTGGACCGCTACCCTCGTCGGCTTCTGGAACGCCAACGGCTGACGGTCGCCGGCCGCGTTGGTGGTCAGGCCGGCGTCGGGTGCCTCTCCGCGAATCGGGCGCGGGTCAGGAACGCGAGTTGGGCCCGCTTGTCCGGCATGTCGATCTCGGAGTCGAAGGTGAAGCCCTCGATCTCCAGTCGGCGTAGGGCAAGGTGGTTGCGGACGTCCGGCTCCACCACGATCCGCTGCGCGGTCGGGTCGCGGAACAGGAAGCGCGCGACGGCCGGGCCGGCGGCGTTGGTGAGGCTGCGGGCGAGGCGTCGGTCGGGGCTGAGCAGCAGGTGCATCCCCACGTCGCCGGGCTGGACGGGGTAGCGCTCGCCGACCGGGTCCGCCTCGGGCTGATAGCTCTGGAAGAGGCCGACCGGCTCACCATCGACAGTGATCAGGTACGCGTGATGCGTGGGCAGGCTGTCCACAAAGGCGTAGATCTCGCGTACCTCTTCGAGGGTGTGCGAACCCATGCCCCAGAAGGAGTTGCGGGGGAGGATCACCCAGCCGTGCAGGAGCGCGGCGTCCCGGTCGGGGTCCACGGTCACCAACGACAGCTCGCCGAGACCGGCGATCTTCTCCTGGTACGTCATCGGGCGCTGTCCTCTGTTCCATCCGGGGCGCAACTTAGGTTAACCTCCCCTAACCAAGGATGACCTTACCTGGAGGGGTGCGTGAAACGGAACTGGGAGGCCCTGGTCCTCAAGGCCATGGGAGGGCGGGACTTTCAGCTGACCGTCCTGAGCACCGAGTCGATCGACGGGCACTACCAGCGGCTCCTCCTGGACGGGGGCGGCCTGCTGGAGACGTGCGGGGTGCACCCCACGATGTGGATCCGGCTGTGGTTCGACAACGACGGCCGGGCCCACCAGCGCGCTTACACGCTGGTCGACCCCGACCCGACCAGCGGCCGATTCACCCTCGAATTCGCCATCCACGACGGGTGTGCGGCCCGGTGGGCCACCACGGCCGAGGTCGGCGACACCATCAGCGCGACAGTGCAGGGCAGTGCGTTCGAGCTACCCGACCCCGCGCCCGAGCACCTCTACCTGGTCGGCGACGCGGCCTCCCTGCCCGCGGTGAACAGCCTGCTCGACGCCGGTGCCGACATCCCGGCGACGGTCTGGCTGGAGTACGCCCACGAGGGCGAGAAGGCGCTCGCGTTGCGGGCCCGGGCGCACCACGACGTCACCTGGGTGCCACGGCGCGACGAGGGTCAGCACCTCGTCGACACGGTCTGCGCGGCAGTGCCGACCACCGGCGCGGGCCACTACTGGGTGGCCTGCGAGGCGGCCACCACCCGGGGCATCACCCGACACCTCCGCAAGACGCTGGGCGTCGACAAGGACCGGTTGACCTCCCTCGGCTACTGGAAAGCGGCATGAAGGGCCGGCTCGGCACCCTCACCGCGCTGTACGTCACTCAGTACCTCGGCGTCGGCTTCATCACCGTCGGGCTCACCGCCATCCTGCGCGACGGTGGCACCTCGCTGGACACGCTGGCGCTGTTGCAGATCGTCGGCCTGATCTGGCCCATCAAGTTCCTCTGGGCGCCGATTCTCGACCGGTACGGCTCACGGCACCGCGGCCACTACCGCTCCTGGCTGCTCGTGCTCCAGACCGCTCTGGTGCTCGCCCTGCTGGCGCTGCTGCCGTTCGCCAGCCCGGCCGACGCGCTCGGCCCGATCATCGCGATCTGCGCCGCGTACGTGTTCTTCTCGGCCACCCAGGATATCGCCGTGGACGCCGTCGCGGTCCGGATGCTGGCCGACTCGGCCCGGGGCACCGGCAACGGCATCCAGGTCGCCGCGAGCTACCTCGGCAACCTGCTCGGCGGTGGCGCCTGCGTTCTGGTCTACGACCAGTTCGGCTGGGTGCCGGCGATCGGCCTGCTGGCCGCGATGACGGCGGTCGGCCTGCTGGTGGTGTGGCGGTTCCGGGAGCCTCCCCGTACCGATCGGGTGGAACGGGTCGGCGCCGCCTACCGGGCGTTGCTGTCGGTGTTCGGCCAGCCAGGCTGCCGGTGGTGGACCTTCGGTGTGGTGCCGCTCGTCTACGTCGGCGCGGGCATGGCGTACGCCCTGGTCACCCCGGCGCTGGTCGACGCCGGGTGGTCGTTGGGTCGGATCGGCGTCGTCACCGGCGTGGTGACCAGCGCCCCGGCCATCGTGGCGGGCCTGGTCGCGGGGCTCGGGATCGGGCGGTTCGGGCGCGGCGGGGTGCTCGTGGTCGGCGGCGTGGCGCTCACTGTGTCGACGTTGCTGCTGCTGCCGCTGATGAACGGCAGCGCTCCGCTGGGCGGGACGGTCGCCGCGCTCTGCTGCTTCATGGTGGCCTACACCATCGCCAACGTCGTGCTCTACACGGTCAACATGGACTACTCCCGGCCCGACACCGGCGGCACCGACTTCACAGTGCTGTCGTCGTTCGGCCTGGTCTGCTCGTTCGTGGCGGCGTCCATCGGTCTCGCGGCGGCCGACCGAGTCGGCTATCCGGCGGTTGCGGTCGCGGCCATCGTGCTGGTGGTCGCCGGGGTCGCACTCGGCCTCTTTCACCAGCGGCGATTCCCGCACCGGCCCGGCCCCGCCGTCGGCCCGACCGCCGAGCAGCCCACCGAGCAGCCCGCAGTGGACGGCGTCAAGGCGGTGGCGTGACCACCGTCCAGCCGGCCACCGACATCGCGACATCAGCACGACTGCCACAGAGATGGCTCATCCTGGCCGTGCTGTGCGTCGCGCAACTGGTAGTGGTGTTGGACAACACCGTGCTGACCGTGGCGGTGCCGGTGCTCACCACCGAGTTGGGTGCCAGCACAGCCGAGGTGCAGTGGATGATCAACGCGTACGCGTTGGTGCTGTCCGGGTTGCTGCTCACCGCCGGTAGCGCCGCCGACCGGTACGGCCGCCGCCGGATGCTGCTCGCCGGCCTGGTCCTGTTCGGGGTCGGCTCGCTGGCCGCCGGTCTGGCCAGCACCAGCGGGCAGTTGATCGCCGCGCGGGCCGGGATGGGCGTTGGTGGTGCGTTGCTGGTCACCGCGACACTCGCGGTGGCAATGCAGGTCTTCGACGCCGCCGAGCGGTCCCGGGCGATCGGCATCTGGGCCGCCACCAGCGCGTTGGGCTTCGCCATCGGGCCACCGATCGGCGGCACGATCCTC
Organism: Micromonospora sp. CNZ322; assembly: GCF_007827755.1. NCBI lineage: Bacteria > Bacillati > Actinomycetota > Actinomycetes > Micromonosporales > Micromonosporaceae > Micromonospora > Micromonospora sp. CNZ322. Next base: position 939,294 of record NZ_VITD01000001.1, on the reverse strand, counting down.
GCGCATCTGCCGTGGGGCGCGATCTTCCTGATGAACGTGCCGATCGTGCTGGTCTGCCTGCTCGTCGGCCGCGCGCTGGTTCCCGAGTCCCGCGGGCCGGCCGGCGGCCGACTCGACGTGCTCGGCGCCGTGCTCTCCACCGCCGGCCTGACCGCGGTCGTCTGGGCGATCATCTCCGGGCCGGAGCGCGGGTGGGCGTCGACCGAGGTGATCGGCGCGGCGGCCGCCGGCGTACTCCTGCTCGGGATCTTCGTGCGGTGGGAACGACGGATCGCGCACCCGATGCTGGACATGCGCTTCTTCCGGGACCGGCGCTTCGTCGGTGCGATCTCCGGCGTCGTGCTGATCACGTTCGGCGCCACCGGCGCGCTGTTCCTGCTCACCCAGCACCTCCAGTTCGTCCGGGGTTACCCCGCCTGGGAGGCCGGTCTGCGGATGGCGCCCTTCGCGCTGTCCATCGTGCTGCTCAACGTCAGCGGCGTCGTCGCGAGTGTGATCCGTCGGCTCGGCCTGGCGGCCGCCATCGCCGTCGGCATGACGCTGCTCGCGGCCGGACTCGCGCTGGTCACCCTCTTCCCGTCCGACGGGTACGGGGTGCTGCTGGTCGGGTTGCTCGTCATGGGTGTCGGTTGCGCGTTGGCCAATCCGGCCATCGTCGAGGCGGTGATGAGCGCGATCCCGGCGGCGAAGGCCGGCGCGGGCGCGGGGGTCGACGGCACCATGACGGAGGTCGGCAGCAGCCTCGGCATCGCGGTGCTGGGTGCCGTGCTGAACGCCCGGTTCGCGGCCCTGCTGCCGGCGGCCCTGGCCGGTGCCGGGTCGTTTCCGGCGGCTCTCGCCGCCGCCGGTGAAGGGGCCGAACGAGAGGCCGTGACGGTCGCCTTCGCCTCGGCGCTGGAGACGGGCCAGTTGGTGGGTGCGGCTGCGGTGTTGATCGGTGGCCTGGTTGCCGCCGGCTTGCTGCACCGGGCAGATCGCATCAAAACCGTCTAATAAGGGTAGGCTACCCTAATAGTCACATCGTGGTAGTCGACGGAGGCGGTATGCGGCTCTACCTGACCGCGCTCAACCCCACCGACGCAGTCCTGGACGGGTTCCTCCCGGCGGCGGCGTCGCTCGGGCTGTCGGCGACCGTGCTGACCGACCGGCCAGCCGAGTGGCCGGCAGACGTGCGGGTGGCGCCCTGCCCGGTCCGCGACCCGGCCGCGGTGGTCGCGGCGGCGGCACCCACCCGAGCGGTGGCGCTACTGTCCAACAGCGACCATCTCCAGGAGGCCACCGCGATCGCCGCCCGAAAGCTCGGCCTGCCCGGCAAGGACCCGGACGCCGCCCGTCTCTGCAAGGACAAGGCCGGGGCCCGCCGGGCGATCGCCGCTGCGGGCCTCGATCTGGTACGCACCGTCACCGTCGACCCCGGCGCCCCGCCGGACGTGCCGACCGGGATGTTCCCGGCGGTGGTCAAACCCCGCGAGGGGGTGGCCAGTGAGGACGCGTACCTGGTGGCCGACCACGCCGAGCTGGTCGCCCGGGTCGCCGAGATCCGTGGTCGGCGGCCGGACGTGGCACTGGTGGTCGAGGAGTACCTCGCCGGCGAGCTGCGGACCTTCGAGACCCTCGGCGACGGCACCAAGCTGGCCTCCCTCGGCGGGTGGCACACCGGCCTCGGTCCGCCGCCGACCTTCACCGAGGAGAGCCTCGCCTGGTCGCCCCCGGCGGAGCAGGCGCGCACCCAACTGCGGGCGCGGCTCGACGCGCTCGGGGTCGGCTTCGGCGCCTGCCACACCGAGTACGTCGTCTCCGACGGCAGGGTTCGGCTGATCGAGGTGAACTACCGCCTCATCGGCGACCGGATGGACTTGATCCTCGCCGAACTGCTCGGTGTGCCGTTGTTCGAGTACGTCATCCGGCTACACCTCGGCGAGCCGCTGACCGCCCTCGCCCTGCCCGACACGGTCGACCGCTACGCCCGGGTCGAGTACGTCTGCGCGGACCGGACCGGCCGTCTCGTCGCCGCGCCGGGCCCACTCGACACCGTCCACGGCGACGTCCGGCTGGGCTGCCGTCCGCTGCGCGAGGTGGGCCGCGCCGCCGAGCGCACCGGCACGAACCGTGACTACCTCGCCGTGCTGCACGGGATCGGTCCCGACGAGACCACCGTGCGGCAGTCGCTGGCCGCCCTCCGCAGCGACCTCCAGTGGACCATCGCCGAGTGAGCGACGACTGCGAGCGGGAGGTTTTCGCCCGGGTGCTCGACGCTCTGCTGCGCGAGAATCACCTCGGTTTGCACAGCGCCGGCCGAGCGGACGGACCCGACTGGTGGCAGGTGCCACACCCCGCTGGTCTACTGCGCATTCCGGTCCGGGCGGACGGGTTCCAGCAGGCCCTGCGCAGCGCCGCGCCGATGGTGCTGCTGGTGACCCGCGCCGGCGACGTGCGGCGTACGGAGACGCTGGACGGACTGTTGACGTTGTTCGCCCCGCGCGACAACGCCGAGGCCGAGGCCGGCTGGCGGGACTTCGGCGTCGAGTGCCACGCCGACCTGCGGGCCCGGCGGCTCGCCGCCCGCAACCGGGCACGGGTGCTCACCGAGGTGGAGGCCGAACGCGCGCACACCCCGACCGGCCTGCCGGCGGCGCTCCTGGACGACGTGCTCGCCGCCCACCACGGCCACCCCGTTTACCCCACCGACCGCTGCCGGCACGGTCTGCGCGACGACGAACTGCTCCGATACGCCCCGGAGCACGCCCCACGTTTCGCACTGCGCTGGTACGCCGCCCCGGCCGACGACGTCCGACTCGCGGGCGAGCTGCCAGGGTGGTGGCCGCGCGCACCGCGACCGGGTCAGCTGCTGCTGCCAGCCCATCCGATCACAGTGGCCCGCGACGCGCTCACGGTGGTCGACCTGCCGGTGACCCCGGTGCGCCCCACCCTCTCCATGCGGACGGTGGCGCTTGGCCACGACCCGTACCTGCATCTCAAGCTGCCGCTGCCGACCGCGAGTCTCGGCGCCCGCAACCGCCGCACGCTGCAAGCGGGCTCGCTCGCCGACGGCGCGGCCGTCGCCGCGCTGCTCGACCGGATCGCCGCCGCCGAACCCAGCTTCGCCGGTCGGATCCGGCACACCGACGAGAGCACCTGGGCGCACGTCGACGGCGACGAGCGGCGCGGTTTCCTGCTGCGCCGATTTCCACGCGACCTGGCCGGAGTCCAGGTGGTGCCGGTCGCGGCCCTCGCCGCAGCCGACCCGGTGGCGGGCACGGTGCTCGAACGGATCAGCCCGCAGCGGCCCGTCGCGCTGCTGGAGTCCTACCTGGACCTGCTGCTCGACTGGCACGTCTTTCTCTGGCTACGCCACGGGATCGCCCTGGAGGCGCACCCGCAGAACATCCACCTGCTGGTGCACCCGGACGGCACTGTCGGCCTGCTCTACAAGGACAACGACGGCGCCCGGCTCGACAGGCGACACGACGGCCCGAACGGTCTCGCCCTGTACGACGACCGGATGTGGGCGCGCGACCCGCACGAGTTGGCCGACGTGTTCATCACCATCACCCTGCACCTGGCCGCGGCCGCGCCCCTGATCGCCCTGGCAGCCCGGGGACTGCCCGTGCCGACACCCGCCGAGGCGCTGGTGCCCCGGCTCGGCGCCGCCCGCGACCGGTGGGGCGACGGACCGGCGGCGCGGACCTTCACCGATCGGGTCCTGCACGCTACCCAGTTGCCGATCAAGGCAATGCTCACCGCCGGCACCCTGCTGCCCAAACAGCGGCTGGGCTGCGCCGACATCAACAAGTACTACCTTCGCACCGGCCCGAACTACCTCCGGGAGACACAATGACGAGCGCGCAGTTGCGCTCCCGGCCGGCCACCGACACCGGTCAGCGCGCCGACCTGGCCGCCGCCCACGCCGTCTTCGGCTGCCTGCTGCGCGAGCTGGCCCCGCCGGACGGGACCCCGGCCGTGGTCGATGGCACCGTCCGGCTGCTGCTGCGGCACCTCGACGTCACAGTGCGCTGCGAGGTCGCGCGAGCCTCGCCGCTCGGCGCGCACCGCTACAGCGGCCCGGTCCAACGCACTACCGGCGGCGGACGGTGGGAAGACCTGGACGCGGACGGCTTGGCCGACCTGGTCGCGGCGGAGCTCACCACCCGTACCGGCTTGGTCAACCACGAGTTCGCCGAGCAGGTCCGGGCCAGCCGGGACACAGTGGCCCGGCTGCTGGCCGACCGACCGGCCGAGGATCCGACGCCCACCGGTGAGCCGGCCATCGACGCGTACGTCGACTCCGAGCAGTCGCTGGTCTTCGGCCACCCGCACCACCCCACCCCGAAGTGGCGCAGCGGTGACCCGGACAGCTGGCGGGCGTACGCGCCCGAGCTGCGCACCGCGTTCCGGCTGCACTGGCTGGCCGTACCGGACGACCTGATCGCCGACGCCGGGCCGTTCGATCCGCTGGTGGCGGCGCTCGACCCGCCACGGCCCCCGCGCGGGCACCGCGTCCTGCCGGTGCACCCCTGGCAGCTGTCGCTGATCCCGCCCACCCACCCACTGCTGCGCGACCTGGGGGCGGCCGGTGTGCCGGTACGACCCACGGCGAGCGTCCGTACCCTCTACGCCCCCGAGGCCGACCTGTTCGTGAAGACCAGCCTGCACGTGCGGATCACCAACTGCCTGCGCAAGAACGCCCGCTACGAACTCACCGGAGCGGTGGCGCTGACCGACCTGCTGGCCCGGGTGCCGCTGCCGGACGGGGTGGGGCTGCTCGCGGAGCCCGCCTACCGCACTGTTGACGTCCCCGGCCCGGACGAGGCGTACGGGACGATCCTGCGCGGCGGTCTGCGCCCGCATCTGCGTCCCGGCGACACGCCGGTGCTGGCGGCGGCGCTGGCCGCAACGCCGCTGGTGACATCGGATCCGGTGGCCTGGTGGCGCGCGTACGTCGGCCTGCTGGTGCCGGCGGTGCTGCGCAGCTGGCTCGGCCACGGCGTCGTGCACGAGGCGCACCTGCAGAACGTGGTCGTCGTGCTCGACCGGGATCACCGTCCGGTACGCATGCTGCTGCGCGACCTGGAGGGGGTGAAGCTGGACGCCGGTCGGTGGGGCACCTGGCCGGACGGCGTCCCGGCGCAGGTCCGATACGGTCCCCGGGCCGCCCACCGCCGGATCGTCTACTGCCTGTTCGTCAACCACCTTGGTGGGATCAGCGGGGCTCTCGCCGACGCGCGGCCGGGAATCGAACTGCGGCTGTGGCAGGAGTTGCGCACCGTCGTCGAGGCGGTGGCCGCCGACCTCGGTGAGCCAGCGGAGCTGCGCGCGCTGCTGACCGGGAAGCCGCTGCTGGCGAAGGCGAACCTGCTGGTCCGGTGGCGGCGCGACGCCGACCGGGCCGCACCGTTCGTGCCGGTGCCGAACCCGATGGGTGGGCCACGATGACCCGACCGGTCTACGTCCACGACCTCGACGCGCTGGCCAGGCAGGCCCGAGCCATCCGGGCGGCGCTGCCCCGGCCGGTCGAGCTGCTCTACGCGGTCAAGGCCAACCCTGATCCCGGTGTGCTGCGAACCCTCGCCCCGATCGTCGACGGGTTCGAGGCCGCCAGCCGGGGCGAGCTGCGCAGGCTTGCCGAGGTGCTGCCGGGACGGGCGCCGGCCGCGTACGCCGGGCCGGGCAAGACCGATGCGGACCTCGCCGCCGCTCTCGCCGCCGGGGTGCACCGCATCCACGTCGAGTCACCCAGCGAACTGGCGCGACTCGGCGCGCTGGCCACCGCGGCCGGCCGGTCGGCCCAGGTGCTGCTGCGGGTGAACCTGCCGGTCGACGCGCCGGGCGCCAGCCTGGTCATGGGCGGTGGACCCAGCCCGTTCGGCATGGACCCGGCCGACGCGGTCGCGTGCGCCCGCCGCCCGCCCGCCGGCATCGACGTACGCGGAATCCACGCCCATCTGGCCAGCGGACTGGACGCACCGCTCGCCGCGACGGTCGCCGCCGCCGTGGTCGGCTGGGCGACGGCCGAGGTCGACGCCGCCGAGGTCGACGTCGGCGGCGGCATGACCGTCGACTACACCGACCCGGACGCGCGGTTCGACTGGGAGGGCTACGGCCAGGCCCTGGCGGACGTCCTCGACAGGCACCCGGGCGTGCGGCTGCGCATCGAGCCGGGCCGGTCGGTCACCGCCTACTGCGGGGCGTACCTCACCGAGGTCGTCGACGTGAAGCGCTCCTACGGCGAGTGGTTCGTGGTGGTGGCCGGTGGGACGCACCACCTGCGGACTCCGGCGGCGAAGGGGCACGCGCAGCCGTTCACAGTGCACCCGCGGCCGGGTGTCGGCGGCTCCCGCACCGACGGCGGGCCGGTCACAGTGGTCGGGCAACTCTGCACCCCGAAGGACGTGCTGTCTCGGTCGGCCACCGCTGGGCCGATCGGCGTGGGCGACGTGCTGGCCTTCGCCATGGCCGGGGCGTACGCCTGGAACATCAGCCACCGTGATTTCCTGCTGCACGAGCCCCCGCATTTTCGCACCGGTGACCTGCACAAAGTGGCCGCCGAGTGGGCGGCGCGACCGTTCGGAGGGTGAGCCCGGGAGCCTCGATCGGCTCGGTGTGTTATCGATAACATGCTATCTTTCACCCGGGAGTGAAGGGCACGCTCCCGGTCACCCGAGCCAGTCGGCGAAGACGCGCCGAGGGGCCCGCCCCTCCCGCCACCTTCCCGGTCGGTGACCAGTCCGGGCCCCCGTCGATGCCTGGCGACCACGGTTGGTCGCCGAACGGCAAGGAGCCCAAGCAATGCTCAGACGTAGGTTCTTCCTCCCATCCATCGCGGCCGCGGCGCTTCTCCTCGCGGCCACCACCGGCGGCGCGTTGAGCGGCGGCTTCGGTGCGACGGCGGTGGCCGCCACCAATGGCACCCTCGCGGCGACCGCCGGCTGCGGCAAGGCCCCCACACTCGCCAGCGGGACGCGGACGATTCAGAGCAGCGGCCAGAGTCGTACGTACAACCTGCGGATCCCGGACGGATACGACCGGAACCGCCCCTACCGGCTGATCTTCGGCTTCCACTGGTTGAACGGCTCGGCCAACAACGTCACGTCGGCCGGCTACTACGGGCTCCAGCCGCTGTCGAACAACAGCACGATCTTCGTTGCTCCACAGGGTCTCAACGCCGGCTGGGCCAACACCAACGGTCGGGACCTGACCCTCTTCGACGACATCTCCCGGCAGATCGAGAACGACCTCTGCGTCGACACCACCCAGCGCTTCGCCCTGGGCTGGAGCTACGGCGGGGCCATGAGTTACGCGGTGGCCTGCGCCCGGCCCACTGTCATCCGCGCGGTCAGCGTCCTCTCCGGTGCCAACCTCAGCGGATGCAACGGGGGTACGCAGCCGGTCGCCTACTTCGGCATCCACGGCATCTACGACAGCGTGCTGAACATCTCCCAGGGTCGGCAACTGCGCGACACGTTCGTGCGAAACAACGGCTGCACCGCGCAGAGCCCGCGTGAGCCGAGCCGGGGCAGCCTCACCCACATCACCACCGCCTACTCGGGATGCCGGGCCGGCTACCCGGTGCAGTGGGCGGCGTTCGACGGGGACCACACCCCCAGTCCGGTCGACGGGTCGGGCAGCCCCAACGACTCGCGGACCTGGACCTCGGGGGAGATCTGGAGGTTCTTCAGCCAGTTCGAGTCGACCACGCCTCCGACGACCCCGCCGCCGACCGACCCGCCGCCGACCACCCCGCCGCCGACCGACCCGCCGCCGACCACGCCGCCGCCGACCGGGGAGCCCGGCACCTGCACTGCCACCTACCGGACGATCAACACCTGGCCCGGCGGCTTCCAGGCTGAGGTGACAGTGGCCAACAGCTCCACCGCGCCCCTGAACGGCTGGACGGTGGGCCTGACCCTGGCCAGTGGTCAGGCCATCAGCAGTCTCTGGAGCGGCACCAACACGGGCACCACCGGCAGCGTCACCGTCAAGAACGCCGCCTACAACGGCACGGTTGGTCCGAACGCCTCGACCACCTTCGGTTTCACTGCCACGGGCAACGGTGCCACCACACCCAGCAGCGTCACCTGCACCAGCCCCTGAGCTCGGCGGAAGGAGGGCCCGGAGCCAGTTGGTTCCGGGCCCTCGACCTCAGGGGCAGGCGGGACGGCACTGCCGCCCAACCGGTCGTCGCACGGACGGGTCCCACCGCCCGACTGCTTGACCGGTGGGACCTGCGGGGCCTTTGCCCGTGACAGGGGTTGACCTTGCGCCCTGCATAGCGCCGACGCCAGACCGGGTGCCAACCGAGCGCCGCGCCGTTGCGCGACGCGTGAAGAACCTGCGTACCGTGGACAGGCAACACGGATACGCGAACGGCGGCGATCATGGTGGCGGATGGCAACAACATGGGGTCGAAGGCTGGTGCAGACGGCCCCGGCAGTCACTGGCAGCGGTACGAGACCGTCGACGCCGACGAGGCGCAGGCGTTCATCCGGGGTGCCTTCATCGACGTCGACGCGCGCTTCGCCCCGGTCGGCCCGGGGGGCGTGGGGCTCCGCAGCGTCAGCACGAGCCTGGCCGACGTCGGGATCGTCCGAATGCAGCTCCCCGCCCGCACCTGGATCAGGACCCGACCGGAACGCGACCTCAACGTCGTCTACGTGATCGGCGGGCAATACACCATCGCTGAGGGCAAGACCGTCGACCGGCCCCGGCGCGGCGACGTCTCCCTGACCCTGCCGGACCTCCCGCAGGAGAGCGACAGTGTCGAACTCGACATCCTGACCGTGCGGCTGCCCCGCAAGCTGGTCGAGGAGGTGGCCCAGGCCGAGGCGAGCATCGACGTCGCCGATCTGCGCTTCGACGCCTCCCGCCCGGTGTCGACAGCGATGGCGCGGCACTGGGCGCAGACGTTGCGCTACGTCACCCAGGGTGTGCTCGCCGATCCGGCGACGGCTGCCAACCCGCTCCTCGCCGGGCAGGCCCGCCAGTTGCTCGCCACCGCGGCCCTGGCCACCTTCCCGAACACCGCGCTGGGCGGGGACCTTCGCCCGCCGGGTGACGTCACTCCGGCGTCACTGCGCCGGGCGATGGCGTACGCGGACGAGCACGCCGCCAGCGTCATCACCATCGCCGACCTGGCCGAGGCAGCCGGCGTACGCCCCCGGGCCCTCCAGTACGCCTTCCGCCGCTACCGGGACACCACCCCGCTGGGGTACGCCCGCCAAGTACGGCTGGAACGCGCCCACCGCGACCTGCAGGCCGCCGACCCGACCACCGGCACCACCGTCGCGGCCATCGCCGCCCGTTGGGGATTCGCCAACCCGGGGCGGTTCAGCACCGACTACCGCGCCGCCTACGGCCGCAGCCCGCACCAGACCCTGCGCACCTGAGCCGGCGGCGCCAATCTCGTGCAGGTCGAGGTCGCTGCGGGTGATCTCCTCGAGGGTGGACCGGAACGCGTCGACGAGCTGGTGGGGCAGGTGCCGGACAGGACGTGACGGTCGGCGATGTCGGGGTAGGAGGTGGGTCAGGAACGACGAAAGGTGCTGTCATGAACCTGCGTTTTCTACGCCCCCTGTTCGACCAGCCTGGCCCGTGGGCGTCGGTCTACCTGGACGCCTCGCGCTCCGGCGAGAACGCCGAGCACGAGGTGGAGCTGCGCTGGCGGGCCCTGCGGGAGGACCTGGCCGGCCAGGGCGCCGACCCGGCGACCCTGGACGCACTCGACGGGGCGCTGCGCGACCAGCCCGTCCAGCCCGGCCGGTACGGGTTGGCCCTGTTCGCCCGCGCGGGGCAGGTCGCCCTGGTCGAGCCGTTGACCGCGCCGCCGCCGAGCGACGAGGCGTACCACGGTCCGCTGCCGCACGTCATGCCGCTGCTCGCCCAGCGCGGCGAGGAGATCGCCCACGTCCGTGTGCTCGCCGACCGTACCGGCGGCGACCTCGACGCGGTCACCGCCGACGGCACGCCGAGACAACGCACCGTCGAGGGCGGTGAGACCTTTCCGCTGCGCAAGGTGCAGGCCGGCGGCTGGTCGCAGCGGCGCTACCAGCAGTCGGCCGAGGTCTCCTGGGATCGCAACGCCGGTGACGTGGCCGCTGCCACAGTGGATCTGGCGGAGTCAATCGGGGCCGAGGTGATCGTGGTCGGCGGGGACGTCCGGGCCGCACAGCTGTTCGTGGAGCGGCTGCCCGTCCGGTGGCGCGACCGTACGGTACGCACCGACGCCGGCTCTCGGCACGCCGGCGCGGACAACGCCGCCCTCGACGACGTGACCGTCCAGGCCATCGCCGAGGTGGCCGACCGACACACCCGCGAAACCATCGACCGCTACCAGGCCCAGGCCGGGGACGGCAACGCGCCGACCGGGCTGGTCGAGGTCGTGGCGGGTCTGCAGCGGGGGCAGGTCGACACCGTGCTGCTGGTCCACGACGCCTCCTCCACCGACACGCTCTGGATCGGCACGGACGACGCCGCTCTCGTCGCCGCCGACGAGGAGACCCTGCGCGCCCTCGGCGTGCAGAACCCCCAACGGGTACGCGCCGATGCCGCACTGCTGCGTGCCATCGCCGGCACCGACGCCGAACTGGTTCTCGTCGGGCCCGAGGACGCGTCGTTGGAGCACGGCATCGGTGCCGTCCTGCGCTACGCCGACTCCAGCGCCCCCTGATCCGGCGCCCCGCGGCTAGGTCGCCGGGTGCGGCGCGTCACCCGGCGAACCGGCGGTTCCCTGTGCCCTACTCACCCGTCGCCGGTCCACACCCGACTGCCGTACCAGGGAGTTCGCCCATGATCCAGATGCGGACCCCATCCGGGTGGGATAGCGTCGTTACCGGGTCAAGACATGCGCCCGGGTCCTCCTCGTAGGCGAGAAGCCGATCGAGGACCGCCACCGAGCGTCTCGGAGGTGTCATGTCCACCCGTGCCACTGCTGTGCAACCCCGCGTCGCCCTCGGCGACCCCATCATGTCCCTGGCCCTGACCAGCGACGGGCCTGCCAAGCGGATCACCGTCCGCGGCGAGATCGACACCAGCAATGCCCACCTGCTCATCGAGTTGGTGGAACACGTGGTCGACCAGCGACCGTCCTGCCTCGTCCTGGATCTGGCGGACGTGGTCTTCCTCGGTGCGTACGCGGTCGGCGCGTTGCTTCAGGCCAAGCGCGCGACCGCCGACGTCGGCGTCCCGCTGGTGCTGGAGAATCCCTCCCACCGCGTCCGCTACATCCTCGCGGTGACCGGCGCCGGCGCGGAGTTCGAGCTGCCGCCGCCCGACGACCAGCCCGGCCGGAACGGCGTCAACGGACGCGCGGTGGCCCATCTGCACGCGCTCCACGATGGCGCTGATGGCCCCGCCCCACTTGACCTGTGGCGGGCCACCGCTACGTGCCCGGCGGCCGGGTCGTGATTGACAATCCGTCGTTCCGCCACCGCCGATCCCGGGCATCGACTGCGGCCATGGCCCCTGCTCAGATCCCGGGCCGGGCGCCGGCCATGTCACTGACGCTCCACGGCCTGCCGCAGCACGACGGGCGGGCGACACTCGTCGCTGCCGGTGGCGAGATCGACATGAGCAACGCACACCTCCTCGTCGCGTTCGTGGCCTTGGCCGCCGGGCCCCGACCGACCCGGGTGGTGCTGGACCTGTCGCAGGTCACCTTCTTCGGCACCGACGGCATCCGGGCCCTTGAATCGGCCGACGACATGCTCACCCGGGCCGGTACCCGACTCACGATGAGCAACCCGGCAGGCTGCGTCCGATTCGTCCTGGCGGTGACCGGCCTCAGCGAACGTTTCGCCGTCATCGAGGTCGCGCGGCCCGGCCCGGCCGAGCCGGTGACGTCGCACTGGCCCGACGGCGACCCGGGCCATCCCGCCGGACCGCGCCGCAACGAACGGGCGAGCCACTGCCCGGGTCGGCACCGGTCCGGGCTCGACCGACCATCGGGCCAGTGCCACCGACCCCGCTCTCCAGGTACGAACCCTCGGGACGGCGACCGGTCCTTGTAGCGCATGAAGGGGCACTGGCGGGTGCCCATCTGCTGGCCCCTTGGCGATGAGGTGCCGTACTCCCAGCCGCAGCCCCGCACCAGCCACTGCGCACCTGACCTCGCCGGCGATCCGCGCCGCAGCCTGAACCAGCCCGCTCTCCGCCGACGAGACCCCGGTCCCGCCGGTCACTTCACCCTGGCCACCAAGATCAACGGGAGTTACACGGAGACTCCTGAACCGCGTCTCGCAGGTTCGAAACCCTGCCGGGGGAACCTCGCACGAGGCCTTGACCAGCGGCGAGCTGGTCAAGGCCTCGATACTCATCTGCGCCGTGGGTCGCCCCGCGACTAGCTTTCGCCCTCGAGCAGGTCGCGGAGGGCGTCGAGGGCGGCGATCTCCTCCTCGAACGTCTTGCCGACGACCGGGCCGAGGAAGCGCGACAGCCCGCTCGGCTGCCACGCCAGCTTCAGCGTGAGTCGGGTCCCGCCGCCGTCGGCCGGGGTGAGGGTGTATTCGCCCTGGGTGCGTACCACGCTGCCGGTTGCCTGGAACGCCAGACGTCGACCCGGCTCGAACTCGGTCACCTCGTAATCGGCCGGGATGCGGCTCCCACCGGGGCCCTTGAGTCCCTGTTTGTAGCGAGCGCCGACCCCCTCGCCGGAGACGCGCGCGACGTCGAGCACGTTGGGACGCCAGCGCGCGTCGTTCTCGCCACGGGCGAGAAAGGCGAAGACGACCTCAGGAGTCCGTCCGATCTGCACAGTCTTCTCTGCCGAGGGCACAAGAAACCTTTCTCAGGGGTCAGGGAATGATCTTCATCTGTGCCATCATCCCACTCGCGGAATGGTCAATCATGTGGCAATGGTAGACATATCGGCCAAGATACGGTCCGAATGTCGCCTGGAGTCGGACCGTCTCGCCCGGCCCCACCGAGATGGTGTCCTTCACCCCGGCCTCGCCCGGCGCCGGCGGCTGACCGTTGCGGGCCAGCACCCGGAACTGGACCAGGTGGGGGTGGAAGTTGTGCGGGATGCCGAAGAGCGTGTCGCCGTTCGTCACCGTCCACACCTCGGTCGTGTTGCGTTTGATCTCGGTGTCGACCCGTTCGGCATCGAACTGCTGCCCGTTGATGAGGAACTGGCCGGTTGCCGGGTTGAAGTTGAGCGTGAACGCCCGCTCCTTCGTGGCTGCAGGGAGCGCGGGGATGGTGCTCAGCCGGTCGGGCACCCGGCTGGTGTCGGCGGCGGCTCGGTTGACGTCGAAGCGCAGCACCGGCCCGGCCACCGCATCGTCGAGGAAGACCTGGCTGCCGACCGGGAACGCGCCGAAGTCGACGACGATCTCGACCCGCTCGCCGGGCGTCAGGCTCCACGAGCGGATCGGCGTCGGCCCGGCGAGCAGCCCGCCGTCACTCGCGATCTGGGCGACCTCGGCGTCGTTGCCGAGCCGCAGGGTGAACGTGCGGAGGTTGGACGCGTTGACGAAGCGCAGCCGGTACTTGCGGGCGGCCACCGGGAAGTAGGGCTGCGGCTTGCCGTTGACGAGGATCGTGTTGCGGAACTGGAAGTCGTCGTGTTCGAAGATCAGGCTCGCGTCGTCGGCGAACCGCGCGTCGCGCAGCATGATCGGGATGTCGTGGTTGCCGGTGGGCAACCGAAGTTCGGCCTGGGCTGGATCGTCGATCAGGAAGAAGCCGGCGAGCCCGCGGAACACGTGCTCGGCCTCCATGTGATGGGCGTGGTCGTGGTACCAGAGCGTGGCCGCCCGCTGCTTGTTGGGATAGCTGTAGATCCGGCTCTTCCCCGGGTCCAGCACGTCGGTCGGAAACCCGTCGCTGCTCGACGGCGTATGGCCTCCATGCACGTGCACAGCGGTCGGCATGTCGAGGTGGTTGCTGTGGGCAATGACCGCGAGCCGGCCCGTCTTGACCCGGAACGTCGGGCCGGGAAACAGCCCGTCATAGGTCAACACTTCGGTACGCGTCCCGGGCAGGATCTCCACTTGAGCCTTACGGGTGGAAACGACGTAGAAGTCGGTGTTGGCTACCGAGGCGATGGGCTGCTGCACGGGCGGTATCGGCATCCGGACAGCGAACGGGGCGGTGACGGCCGCGACGTGTGCCGTCTTGCCGTGGCCGGCGTGGGTGCCGTGCGCCGGCGTCGCGGACGGGGTGGAACCGCGGGCCGCTGCCGCCGCGGTGGTCGTGACCAGCGCGGCTGCTCCCGCGGTGGCACCGGCCTTCATGACGTTGCGTCTGCTCACCATTGGTCGCTCCACTCCTGGTGGTCGAGGTCTCGGGTGAACTGTCAGGGAGGTCCCTCGACGCGCCGTCGAAAACTGGTCGCGGCCAAATGTGGATTTCACCTTAAGTTTTGGTGTGACTACCAAAAGCTAAGCTTCGATGCTTCCAACGACGAGCGGTGAGACCGTAGACTCGTGCGAGTAGTCGGCCGTGACAACTCATAGAAGGCCGATCCGATCTGAGTGCTTTGTCGCCCACGACGGGGGGAGTCGGCGACACGGCGGGCAGCGGCGCTGGGGAGAGCCGTTCGTGCCCGCACCTGGGGAGCAATAGGGCACACACCGGGGGATCCGCAATGGTTGTTGGAAACGATGCGCTGCGGAGGACCGCTGCCGAGGTTCTCGAACGCAGGCATCAACCGATTCTTGCCGCCTACCGTCAGCGTCTTGCCGCTGCGAGTGACGATTTCGAAGGGGCCGCTGACCTGATCGACAGCTACGCCGCGCAGGCCGATGTCCTGCTCCGGGAGACGATGGCCGAGATTCGCCGTGGGGCGACCGAGCCGCTGTCGGCACCGCCGCCGGCGGCGTCCACCGAGGACGTCGAGCTTCACCCACGCGAGTGCTTTCGCGCGGTCGTCGCGCTGGCCGACATCGTGCTGGCCGACGCGCTGGAGCAGTTGGTCGGCCAGCCCGACCAGGGCGCGATCCTGGCGCTGGTCGCCGACGCGCTCACCCGTACGACACTCACCCGGCTGGTCGACGCGAGTTCGCGCTATGCCGCCGGCCTGATGAACGAGGTCCACCAGGCGCAGATCGCCGAGCGTTCGTTGATCGCGCGCGAGCTGCACGACCGGCTGGGCCACAGCCTCAGCGCGGCGTACCGCAACCTGGAGGCCCACGAGCTCGCCCAGGAACGACGCCACGACGACGTGGACCGCCGGGTGGTCATCGCCCGGGAGTCGCTCCACGACGCGGTCGGCTATCTGCGTGTGCTCATCGCCGACCTTCGGCTCTCTCAGCCGCTCGGGTCACTCGACGAGGCGCTGGCCAACTTCCTGTCGACGGTCGAGACGGGCGAGACACGTCTGCACACCGAGATCAACGGCGACGAGTCGTGGGTGCCGCCCGAGGTGCTCGACGAGGTGTTCCTGGTCGTCCGCGAGGCGCTGCGCAACGCGGTGGCCCACGCCGGCGCTCGGGTGATCCATGCGGTCATCGACATCACCCCGCACGAGCTGCGGGCGACCGTCACCGACGACGGGGTGGGCTTCGACTTCGCGACGGTGCGCGACGGCTCCGGCCTGCGCGCGATGGCTGAGCGCGCGGCCGTCGTCGGCGGTCGCCTCGCGGTGCGCGCGGCGGGCCACCAGGGCTCTTCGGTCGAGCTCGTCGTGCCGCTGCTCGCCGTCGGGGCGGGGGCCGGCCGGTGACCGTCACGATGATCGAGCCGACCCGCATCGTGCTGGTCGACGACCACGTCGTGGTGCGCGACGGCCTCCGGGAGATCCTCGACGCCCAGCGCGACCTCGTGGTCGTCGGCGAGGCCGGCGACAGCGGCGCCGCTGTCAACGAGATCCGAATCCGCCAGCCCGACATCGTGCTGCTCGACGTGCAGATCCCCGGCGACGGGGTGACCACCACGGTCCGTCGGATCCGTGACGTCGCGCCGGCGAGCCGGGTCATCATCCTCAGCATGTTCGACGGCCCGACGCTGTTGCGTGAGTTGTTGACCCTTGGCATCTGCGGCTACCTGCTGAAGAACTCGACGCGCCAGGAGTTGGTGGCGGCGATCCGCAGCGCCCGCGCCGATGACGCGCCGGTGATGCTGGCGGTGTCGCGGGAGAGCCTGACCCAGGTGCAGGGGCCGGTGCACAGCACGCTGTCGGACCGTGAGCGCGAGGTCCTGCAGTTGGTCGGTCAGGCGATGAGCAACGCTCAGATCGCCGGTCGGCTCTGCCTGTCGGAGGCGACGGTCAAGCGCCACCTGCGCAACATCTTCGCCAAACTCGGTGCGGTGTCCCGGATCGACGCGGTCAACAGGGCCATCGCGGCTTCGCTGATCGTCCTGCCGAGGCTCTGCGTCGACCCGACGTTTCACGGATAGCAGGCCGCTCAAGGATTGCTCTGGGTAACTTGCCCGCAAACGGGCACTCGTGTTGGACTAATGCCGTGAATAGCACTCGCCTGTTCGTACTTGGAGCGCTCGCGCGCGGGGGCCCCATGCATGGGCACCAGATCCGCCGGGCGGCCCAGGTCGACCGTACCGAGCTGTGGAGCGACGTCAAGCCGGGGTCGCTCTACGGCGCGCTGCACCGGATGCAGGTCGAGGGCGTCATCGAGGCGGTCCGGACCGAGCAGGAGGGCAACCGGCCCGCCCGCACGATCTACGCGCTCACCTCGGCCGGCGCGGCGGAGCTGATCGACCACCGCGACGAGGCACTGCGCGACACCAAGCTCCGTCACGATCCGGTCGACCTGGCCCTGCAGAACGTGATCGACCTCGGAGAGGACGCGCTGCGCGCGATCATCGTGGCGCGCCGGAAAGCCCTCGCCGAGCAGCTCGACGCGTGGCTCGCGCTCCGAGAGCTGGCGGCACCGCACATCCGTGGTCTGGAGTGGACGACCTTCCGTCATACCGAGCTCCGACTCCGTACCGAGCTCGCCTGGCACGACGAGCTGCTCGACCAGTTGCCCAAGCTGATGGCCAACCAACCGACCTCGATGACGACCTCCTGACGGTGCCAGCCCCGGCCCCGGTGGCATCTCCGGGGCCGGGGCTGGCGGCTTGTCACTGAGCGGGCTCGGGCTGGGTGGTCACGTTCCAATCGGGCTTGCTCGCCTCGGCCCAGGGCTCTTCGGGCCGGCGGGGCAGCAGGTAGACGAGAAGGAACGTGAGGATCACGCCGACCAGGACGGCGCCGACGGTCCACTGGACCGCCCGGTTGAAGTTGGTCTCCAGCGCCGACGTGGCCGCGCTGTCGAAGGCCGCGCCGACCGGACCCGGCGCCGAGTCCGCGCAGCCGGGCGGCGTGGCCGTCGGATCCGACGCGCGCGACTGGCGGATGAAACAGTCGGCGAAGGTGGTCGTCGCCGCGCTCGCCTCGGCCGGCGGCAGGCCCGCCGCCACGAGCGATGCCTGGAGCTCCGGGCTCGCCTTCTCCGCGGCGGTCCCCGAGTAGGAGCCGAGCGTCCCGAAGAGGACCACGCCGGCCACCGCGACGCCGATCGCCTGGCCGAGACGCTGGGCGGTGCCGAGCACACCGCTGGCCGCGCCCGCGTCCTGCCAGGGCACACCGGCCAGCACGATCTCGACGCTCGGCGCGATCACCAGGCCCGAGCCGAAGCCGGCGAAGAGCAGGGCTGGCAATAGCTCCAGGCCGGAACCCCACCAGTGGATCGTGGCGATGATGCCCACCATGCCGACGATCACGATGCCTGCGCCGAGCATCAGGACGCCACGACCGAGCGCCCGGGCGACGTTGTCGGAGATGGCCGCGCCGACCAGTGTGCCGAACGAGAACGGCAGCAGGATCAGGCCCGTCGTCAGGGCGGACTTCTCCAGGCCGATCTGCAGGTGCAGCGAGAGCGCGAAGAGCAGGCCGATGAAGCCCGCGAAGTAGCAGAGGCTGATGCCGACGCCGGCGGAGAACGAGCGGTGCGCGAAGAGGCGCATGCTCACCAGCGGGACCTGGGCGCGTCGGGCGCGGCGCAACTCCCACACCGCGAAGACGGCCAACGCGGGCAGCGCCGCTGCCATCGAGACGAACGTCCATGCCGGCCAACCCAGGCGCTGGCCCTCGACCAGGGGTACGGCCAGCAGCAGGACGGCGGCCGAGACGAGCAGCATGCCGATCACGTCGAGACCGCCGCGGCGGCCTCGCGACTCGGGCACCAGGATCAGCGCGGCGACGAACGTGGCCAGGCCGATCGGCACGTTGAGCAGGAACACCGGCCGCCAGTCCCAGCCGTTGAGGTCCCACGCGATCAGCAGGCCGCCGAGGAGCGGGCCGCTGGCGGTCGCGATGCCGCCGATGGCGCCGTAGATCCCGTACGCCTTGCCGGTCTCCTTCGCCGGGAACGTGGTCTGGATCAGCGCCAGCACCGGCGGGTTGAGGATGCCGGCCATCATGCCCTGCACCACCTGGAACGCGATCAGCTGGCCGGGTGTGGCCGCGAGCGCCGACGCCGCCGACGCGAGCGTGAACCCCGCGACGCCGATGAGGAACAGCTTGCGGTGGCCGAAGCGGTCGCCGATCCGGCCGGCGGGGATGAGCAACAGGCCGTAGCCGAGCGCGTAGCCGGCGATGACCCACTCCATGGCCGTGTACGTCGACCGGAGGTCGCGCTGGATCGGCGCGACCGCCACATTGACGATCGTCGTGGCCAGCAGAATCATGAATGCCCCGGCCAAAATGACGGCCAGGATCAGCCATCGGCGCGGATTGGGTGGGGCGGCGCTGCGTTCGTCGGTCCAGCTCTCCGTCATCGCGTTCCTCCTGAGGTCGGACGGGGGTCGACAGCGGACCCACCCTTCGACTACACGCCGTCGCGTACGATTAGTCAAGTACGGCTATTTGCGTATGACCTGTACGGCACATGAGGAGGGCCCGGGTCAGGAGCTGACCCGGGCCCGGTGACGCAGAGGTGGCTACGACCAGTTGGAGGAACCCGAACCCCACTCGGAGGACCCGGAGCCCCACGCGGACGTCGCCGGCCACGCCAGGTCGAAGGGGAAGTCGTTGGCGCGGAGCTCCAGCGTGCTCTCCAACACGGCGTCGGTCAGCCGGTCGACGTCGGCGTCGCTGTGAGCGCCGCCGGCGAAGAACATCGGCATGCCGAGCGTGTAGATGCCGCGCTTGCGCAGCAGCAGCGTGAGGATGAACGTCGCCGGGTTGAGTGCCCGCGAGTAGACCCGGTAGTCGGTGTAGGAGTCTTCCGGAAGGAACTGGAAGCACCCGATGTAGTCGCCGAACCCCACCATGCGCAGCGGGATCCCCTCGGCCGCCCGGAACGCGGCCAGCCGCGCCTGGACCCGGTCGACCTTGGCCTGCAGCTCGGTGTAGTAGGCGGGCCCCTTGTCGCGAAGCAGCTGGAGCGTGGCCAGCGACGCCGCCACCGACAGGTAGTTGCCGGTGTGGCTGCCCTGCAGGCCGGTCTTCTGGCCGAAGTCGGTCCAGGACTGCCCACTGGTCTGCGAGATGTCGAGGATGTCGGCCCGGCCACCGATCGCCGACAGCGGCAGCCCGAGCCCGCTGATCACCTTGCCGTAGGTGACGAGGTCGGTCGGGATGTCGAACTTCTGCGCGGCGCCGCCGAGTCCCGAACGGAAGCCCGTCAGCACCTCGTCGAGGATGAACGGCACCCCGAGCCGCCGGGCGGCCACCGCCACCTCGCGGATCATCGGGATCGTCGTCTCCTCGAACGGGAACGACGAAGCGGCCGGCTCGGCCAGGATGCAGGCCAACTCGCCCGCGTGGCGCTCGATCAACTCGACCGCGAGCGCTGTGTCGTTGGGCAGGATCAGCAGGTCGCGCGGCTCGGCCGGGGTGACGCCGGCGAACGCCGAGACCAGCGGAATGCCGTCCTTGCCGATCTCCGGGAACGGCACCGCGGGATGCCCGTGATACCAGGGCGCGGTGTTGTGGACGGCCAGGTCGTGGGACCCGTGCAGGGTGCCCTCGAACTTGGCGACCATCCGCCGCCCGGTGTGCGCACGGCAGAGCCGGATCGCCGACTGGGTGGCGCCCGTACCCGAGTGTTGGAAGGCGAACTTCTCGTTGTGCGGGAGGATCTCCCGCAGCAGCGTCGCCAGCTCCAGCTCCAACGCGTTGGTGTAGCCGTTGCCGGTGCCCTTGCCGAGGTGCTCGCGGACGAAGTCGACGACCGGCGCCGGGTTGTGCCCGTGCAGCGCCTGAGCGCCGTATCCCATGTGGCAGTCGAGGTAGTCGTTGCCGTCGATGTCGGTCAACGTCGATCCGCTCGCGGTGGCCGCGATGACCGGAAACGGCGGTGCCTGGAACGGCCAGAACACGTGCGCGGCGGCGTCGACCGCCCTCAGTTGCTCGACGTGCGCGGCCGAGGCACCCTGGCGCGCGCCGATCTCGCCGAACAGCTCGTAGACCCACTTCTGCTGCATGAGGTCCTGAATGACCTCGATCGCTCCGCGCTCCTGGTGGCTGGCGCCCATCGTGTCCCCTTCGCATGGCGGCCGTGACAGGCGCAGCCTGCGCCCGTCCACTCGAACCCGGCTGGAGAACCGGTCGATCGACGCGGCTTCGAGCCGGTCTCGAGCGCCGTCGTCGAAGCTCGCCGCCATGACGGAAAATCGGGTCAATCTCTACTCGCTGACCGACACGATCACGCCGTGGGCAGTGCGGGCCGCGGCGACGCTCGGCCTCGCCGACCTGATCGCCGCGGGCACCACCACGCTCGACGAGCTCGCCGCGGCGACGAAGGCCAATCCCGACGCGCTGCACCGGCTGCTGCGCTACCTCTCGGTCCGCGGCGTCTTCAAGGAGACCGAGCCGCGGGTGTACGCCCTGACGGAGGCCGCCGAGTTCCTCAAGACCGACCACCCCGCCGCCCAGCGTCCCTGGCTCGACGTCGACTCGATGGCCGGCCGGATCGAGGGCACGTTCAGCTCGCTGACCCACTCGATCCGCACCGGCGACGCGGCGTACCCAGTGCGTTACGGCATCGAGTTCTGGGACGACCTGGCCACCAACCCCGACCGGGCCACGTCGTTCGGCGCGCTGATGGCCACCCACGCGAGCTACTTCGACCAGGTCGTCCAGGGCTACGACTGGAGCACCGTCAACCACGTCGTCGACGTCGGCGGTGGCACCGGTGCCCTGCTCACCGAGATCCTCAAGGCCCAGCCGCACCTGCGCGGCACAGTGGTCGACCTGCCGGGCGTCGTCGAGCAGGGCCGGGCCCGGTTCGAGGCGGCGGGCATCGCCGACCGCGCCGAAGTGGTCAGCGGGAGCATCTTCGACCCGCTTCCGGCCGGCGCCGATGTCTACATCCTGTCGAACGTTCTGCACGACTGGAACGACAGCGCCGCCGAGAAGATCCTCCAGCGGGCGGCGGACGCGATCGGCACGACCGGAAAGGTGCTGATCGTGCAGATCCTCGTGAAGGACGAGAACGACAACTTCCCCGATGACCCGGCTCGGCTGATGTTCATCACCCAGATGGACCTGCGCCTCCTCTCGCTCATGGCGGGCAAGGCGAGGACCTGGCGCGAGTACGCCGAACTGGGCGAGAAGGCCGGGCTCCAGGTGGCGGGCAGCACGGTGATCCCCACCGGGCAGACCCTGCTCTCGCTCCGCCGCGGCTGAGCCGACGGGCCCCTTGCTGACGGTTTCCGGTTGGGAAGGGGCCCTCGCTAACGGACCGTGCGCGCGTCGTACCGTTGCGGACATGAACCCGGCCATCCGACGAATCGCGATCGATGCCCTCATCGCGATCGTCGTCGCGGCCGTGGTGGCGGTGGCGATCCGGGTCGCCGACGAGCCCGGCGCCCGGCCGCCGGACGTGCGCGCCTACGCGATCGGCGCGGTGATCGGGCTGCTGCTGGTCTTCCGGCGCCGCTGGCCGCTGCTGGTGCTGGTCGGCTCGGTCACCGCGCTGATGATCTACTACGCGCTCGAGTATCCGGGCATCCCGCCCGCCCTCCCGCTGGCCGCCGCGCTCTTCTCCGTGGCGGCCGCCGGCCGGTTCACCTGGGCGCTCGTCGTCGCCGGGTTCTTCGTCGTCCTTGAGCTGATCATGCGGTACACGCTGCTCGGCGAGGGTTTCTTTCCCGCCCTCTCGGCCACCCTCGAAGAGGGCTCGCTGCTCGCGGCCGTGGTGCTGCTCGCCGAGACGATCCGCACCCGCCGGGTCCGGCTGGCCGAGGCACAGCAGCGTCTCGCCGTGATGCGCCAGGAGCGTCAGCACGAGGTCGCTCAGGAGCGGCTCCGCATCGCCCGCGAGGTCCACGACGTGCTCGGTCACACGATCGCCGCCATCAGTGTGCAGGCGAGCCTCGCCGACGACATCTTCGACAGCAAGCCGGCCGAGGCGCGGGCCGCATTGCGGAGCATCCGGGGCGCGGCACGCGACGCCATGCACGAGGTCCGCTCGGCGATCGGCATGCTCCGCGACGCCGGGGAGGTGCCCGATCTGGCCCGCGTCTTCGCGGTCGCCGAACAGGCCGGCGTGAAGGTGCGATCGGGGATCGCCGGCACCCCGCGCCCGATCCCACCGGAGGTGGCGCTCTCGGTCTACCGGATCGTGCAGGAGTCGATCACCAACACGGTCAAACACGCCGAAGCGTCGACCGTCGACGTCACCATCGCCTACGCGGGTGACGCCGTCACTGTGGAGATCGTCGACGACGGGGTCGGGTCCGGGGCGAGCCAGCGGGGGCACGGGGTGGCCGGCATGCGGGAACGGGCCACGGCCGCCGGTGGGTCGCTTGAGGCCGGGCCTCGGCCGCAGGGCGGGGGGTTCCGAGTGGCCGCGCGGCTGCCGGTCGAGGTGGAGGAGACAGCGTGACGATCCGGATGGTGCTGGCGGACGACCAGACACTCGTGCGGGCCGGCTTCCGGGGCCTGCTCGACCACAGCGACGACCTGGAGGTGGTCGGTGAGGCATCCAACGGCGCCCAGGCTGTCGAGATGGTCGCCGCGACCCGGCCGGACATCGTGCTGATGGACGTGCGAATGCCGGTGCTCGACGGCGTGCGGGCCACGGCCGCGATCGTCGAGCGGTTCCCGGCCGTGCGGGTCATTGTCCTGACCACCTTCGAGCTCGACGAGTACGTCTTCGAGGCGCTGCGCGCCGGCGCGAGCGGGTTCCTGCTCAAGGACATCGAGCCCGACGAGCTGCGCCAGGCGGTGCGGGTGGTGGCCGGCGGCGACATGTTGATCTCGCCGCGGGTGACGAGCCGTCTGGTGAGCGCGTTCGTCAGCAAGGTCGCGCCGACGCCGGTCGACGGCGGCCGGCTGGCGGTGTTGACCGACCGCGAGCGCGAGGTGATGAGCCTGGTGGCCAGCGGGCTGACGAACGAGGAGATCGGGCGTCGGCTGTCGATGAGCCCGGCCACGGCCCGTACCCACGTCCACCGGGCCATGGTCAAGCTCCGCGTCCGCGACCGCGCGCAACTCGTCGTCCTCGCCTACCAGACGGGGCTCGTCACGCCCGGCAGCTGACTACGGCACTTGTTTCGCAGGCGGTGCCGGCTACGGCGATCGCCGTACGCATCGGGCGTTCCTCAACGGATGCCGCGGGGTGCGCATCCTTCGTATGTTGGCGTCATGTTTGAGGTCGGAGAGAACGCCGATGGGATCCTGGCCGGGGTCCTGTTCCTGATCTGGCTGTCCGCGGCGATCCTCGCCACGCGGCTGGCCTGGCGGCCGACGCCCGAGGCGCTGCGCAAGAGCGCCCGTCGGCTGCTGCGTCTGCTCGTCGCCGCGCTGGTGGTGCTGGTCGTCAAGTGCGTCGCGATCGGGCTGATGCTCGCCGTCGACTGGATCTTTGCCGACAACCGCGTGATCGTGCAGATGCCGCTCCTGCTGCTGCCGATGCTGGCCGTCGTCATCTGGACCGTGCCGGGCCTGCGCGCCCTGGCCAACCGTGACGACGCACCGGTCGACGTCGAGACGCGCTCCGCCGCCGCCGATCCCCGATTCGTCGTGCCGGTCCAGGTGACGGCCGTAGCGACGGTCGTTGGCGTCTACTTCGCGTACGTGTCCCGTCCGGTCCCGTCCTACCTCGACGACATCGCGACCCACGCCGCGCCGATCCTGCTGTCGGTGGTGGTGCTGTGGTTCTGGCAGGTGCGTCGCCTGCGGGTCGTCACCGCGACCGGCTTCGCACGCCGTGGCCGGCGTGCCAGCGCCCTGCGCGCCACCGCACAGGCCGCCGTCGTGGTGCTCGTCGTCGCCGCCGGCATCACCTACGTGGCCCAGAGCAGCAGGCTGCCCGACCGGATGTCCATGACGTCCCACGACAACGTCGACTACGGTGGCGGCCCCTCGATCGGTCACGGTGGTCACGGCGGGACCTCGGTCGACGACCTGCGCGGGCCGCGGACCGGCAAGCCCAACAAGGCCTTCACACTGACCGCGAAGAACGCAACGGTACGGCTCTCGTCGGGCACCGAGATCAAGGCGCTGACGTACAACGGACAGTCGCCCGGGCCGGAGCTGCGGGTCCGCGAGGGAGACCTCGTCGAAGTGACGCTGCACAACGAGATTCCCGACGAGAACGTGACCATCCACTGGCACGGCCTCGACGTCCCCAACGGTGAGGACGGCGTGGCCGGGGCGACGCAGAACGCGGTGGAGCCGGGCGGCAGCTTCACCTACCGGTTCATCGCCGAGCAGGTCGGCACGTTCTGGTACCACACCCACCAGAACCCGCTCGAGGCGATCCGGCGAGGTCTGTTCGGCGCGCTGATCGTCGAGCCGCGCGACGGCCCACCCCCCGGCGAGCGTGACTTCGTCGTGCAGGCCCACGAGTGGCGTACGCCGGACGACAACATCGTCTCGTTCGGCACCAGCGACACGCTGCAACGCCAGGAGGTTGCCCCGGGCACGCCGGTGCGACTGCGTCTGATCAACACCGACAACAACCCGTCCACCGACAGTCGTCCGCGGGCTCTGACTGTCAACGGCACGCCGGTGCGGGTGGCGGCGATCGACGGGGTCGACGTCAACGGCGCGACCCCGCTGACCGACCCGCGGTTCGGGTTGGCGACCGGTGGACGCTACGACGTGACGTTCACGATGCCGGCGGGTCCGGTGCGCCTGACCGACCTCGCCAACCGCGACGGCGGGCTGGTCCTGGCGCCACCGGGTGACACCTCGACGCCGAAGATCGTCGACGACGGGGACCAGTTCGACCCGCTCTCGTACGGTTCTGGTGGCTCCCGGCCCTTCGACGCCGGCTCGTCGTACGACCGCTCGTTCACCCAGCTCCTCGACGACCGGCTGTCCTTCTACAACGGGGGGCTCCACCTGGTGCCGATCATCAACGGGCACAGCTTCCCCAACACGCCGACGCTCATGGTTCGAATGGACGACGTGGTCAAGGTGCGGATCGTCAACCGCAGCCACCAGAACCACCCGATGCATCTGCACGGCCATCACGCGTTGGTGCTGTCCCGCAACGGGGTCCGCGCGACCGGGTCACCGTGGTGGATCGACAGCCTCGACGTGATCCCCGGCGAGATCTACGAAATCGGCTTCAAGGCGGACAACCCGGGGCTCTGGATGGACCACTGCCACAACCTCGACCACGCGGCCAACGGCATGGTGATGCACCTCGCCTACGAGGGCGTGACATCCCCCTATGAGCTGGGGCGCGGCACCCCCAATCAGCCGGAGTAGGCGAACCTGTCGAGCCTTCCTCCACCGGGCCTCGAGGCAACGACGGCAGCGTCGTTCGCATCCGAACCCCGCATGCTGAGGAGAACCCATGCTCGACGCGATGCGACGAACGTTGTCGCTGGCTGTGCCGCTGGTACTGGTGGCCGGCATTGCCGCGCCCGCCACTGCGGCCACCTCGACCACTGGGCGACTGACCGTCGTCGCCCGCAACCTCGACAACCCTCGCGGTGTCGCCATCGACCGGGCCGGCACCGTCCACGTCGCCGAGGCCGGGCTCGGCGGCGACGACGTGTGCATCCCCGGCACGTTCGGCACCAACCTCTGCTACGGCTCGACCGGTGCGATCACGGCGGTTCGTCACGGCTGGCAGAAGCGAGTCGTGACGGGTCTGCCGTCGCTGCGCAGCACCGGCGGCGGCTTCTCCGTCTACGGGGCCCACGACCTGGCCTTCGACCGGCAGGGCAAGCTCCTGGTGGCGATGGGCTACAGCACCGACCCGGTCTCGCGCGACCTGCTCGGTGCGGCCGGGGCCACGATGGGGACGATCCTCCGGGTCGAGGGGAAGCGCCGCTGGTCGGTCGTCGGCGACCTCTCAGCCTTCGAGGGGCAGAACAACCCCGACGGGGTCATTCCGGAGAGCCAGCCGTACGCCGTGGTCGCCGACGGGCGTGACGTCTACGCGCTCGACGCGGCCGCCAACGACGTGCTCAGGATCGACCGCCGTGGCGTTGTCACTGCCGAACACGTGTGGCCGCAGGAGCAGGTTCCGGCGCCGCCGGAGTGGGGCCTGCCGCCCGGCTCGACGACGCCGATCCAGTTCGTGCCGGTCACCATCACCCGCGGGCCGGACGGTGCCTTCTACATCGGACAGCTGACCGGGCACCCCTTCCCGAACGGTGGCGCGCGGGTGTGGCGGCTGGTGCCCGGGCAGGAGCCGACGATCTTCGCGACCGGCTTCACCAACATCATCGACATCGCGTTCGACAAGCGGGGCCGACTGGTAGTGCTGGAGATCGCGAAGAACGGGCTCAGCTCCGGGGACTCCACCGGTGCGTTGATCCGGGTGGAGCGCGACGGTAGCCACCGGGAGCTGGCGAGCACCGGCCTGGACTCTCCGATGTCGTTCGCCATTGCTTCCGACGGCAGCTTCTACATCGCCAACAAGGGCCTCGGCATCGGCGAGTTGGTCCGTCTGTCCACACGAGACTGACAGAATCGCGCGGCGATCGTGGCGTTCTTCGTGTCGGGAGGACGCCACGATAGCTGTGGCGTCACACGTCCGCGATACGGTGCCAATCGTGTGCACGCTGGCGGCGGGGGATGGGGTCTGGGGGTTAGGTTGACGCGGTCCGACGGCGGGTCTTCCGCCGGCGCCACCACCATCCTCATAGTCGACGACCACGCTCTCGTCCGCGAGG
This sequence comes from Micromonospora sp. CNZ322, assembly GCF_007827755.1. NCBI lineage: Bacteria > Bacillati > Actinomycetota > Actinomycetes > Micromonosporales > Micromonosporaceae > Micromonospora > Micromonospora sp. CNZ322. The sequence goes on along the minus strand of NZ_VITD01000001.1, from coordinate 912,270 downwards.
GGCTGCGCTGGGTGCTCGAGGTGCACGCCGACCTCGACGTGGTCGACGAGGCGGGCGACTCGGCCACCGCGGTCGCCAAGGCTGCGTCGGAGCGCCCCGACGTGGTGTTGCTCGACGTCGAGATTCCCGGCGATGACCCGGTGGTCACGGTGCGCCGCATCCGTGAGGTGTCGCCCGACAGTGCAGTCGTCATCCTCAGCATGTATGACAGCCCTGACCTGCTGCGCCGTCTGATCGCCGCCGGGGTGCGCGCCTACCTGCTCAAGAGCGTGGGTCGTGAGGAGCTGGTCGCCGCGATCCGCAAGGCACGCGACGGCAGCGGCTCGGTGCTGCTCTCGGTCTCCGGTCAGAGCCTGGTGCAGGTGCAGAACGCGGAGTCGGCCATCCTGTCCCACGTCGAGCTGGAGATCCTGCAACTCGCGGCCGAGGCGATGACCAATGCCCAGATCGCACGGCGACTCGACCTGACCGAGGCCACTGTGAAGAGCCACCTACGTCGCATCTTCGCGAAGCTCGGCGCGGTCTCCCGCATCGACGCGGTCAACAAGGCGGTGGCAGCGTCACTGGTGACGCTGCCACACGACCGGTTGGTGCCACGCCCGCGCCGCCCGCCATTCTAGGGCCTGTTTCATAAGAACTGGCCGGCCTGCGGCGGGCCCGGACGACGACCGGCGGCGTTGCGGTTTCGTCCGGATACAACACCGGTATCCGGACGAAACCGCGCCTTGCCGGATCGCCGCCCGGACTCCGCCTCGGCTCGACCGCCCTTATGAAACAGGCCCTGGCGGTCGGCGACGTTCCTCAACAAGCGGCCTTGAGGTCGGCGGCGCGGTCCGTGCGCTCCCAGGTCAGGTCCGGGAGTTCACGGCCGAAGTGGCCGTAGGCGGCCGTCTGCTGGTAGATCGGACGCAGGAGGTCCAAGTCGCGGATGATCGCCGCCGGGCGCAGGTCGAAGACCTCGCCGATCGCCTTCTCGATCCGGTCGAGCGGCACCGTCTCCGTTCCGAACGTCTCCACGAACAGGCTCACCGGGTGGGCCTTGCCGATCGCGTAGGCCACCTGCGCCTCACACCGTTCGGCCAGGCCCGCGGCGACCACGTTCTTCGCCACCCACCGCATCGCGTACGCCGCCGAGCGGTCGACCTTCGACGGGTCCTTCCCCGAGAACGCGCCACCACCGTGCCGGGCGTACCCGCCGTAGGTGTCGACGATGATCTTCCGTCCGGTCAGGCCGGCGTCGCCCATCGGGCCACCGATCTCGAACCGCCCCGTCGGGTTGACCAGCAACCGGTAACCCTCGGTGTCGAGGTCGAGCGCCTCCAGCTCCGGCGTGATCACGTGGTCCCGGATGTCGGGGGCGAGCAGTTCGTCGAGGGAGATGTGGGCGGCGTGCTGCGTGGAGACCACGACGGTGTCGAGCCGGACCGGGCGTAGGCCGTCGTACTCGACGGTGACCTGGGTCTTGCCGTCCGGCCGCAGGTAGGGCACCGTGCCGTCCTTGCGGACGGCGGCCAGCCGACGGGCCAGCCGATGGGCCAGCGCGATCGGCAGCGGCATCAGCTCCGGCGTCTCCGAGCAGGCGAAGCCGAACATCATGCCCTGGTCGCCGGCGCCCTGGGCGTCGAGACCACCGCCGGACGAACCGTCGCGCAGCTCGATCGCCGTGTCGACGCCCTGCGCGATGTCGGGCGACTGGGCGCCGATCGAGATGCTGACGCCGCAGGATGCGCCGTCGAAGCCCTTCTTCGACGAGTCGTACCCGATGCCCAGGACCGTTTCCCGCACGATGCGCGGGATGTCGGCGTAGGCCTGCGTGGTGACCTCGCCCGCGACGTGGACCTGGCCGGTGGTGATCAGGCTTTCGACGGCGACCCGGCTGTGCGGGTCCTGCACCAGTAACGCGTCGAGGATCCCGTCGCTGATCTGATCGGCGATCTTGTCGGGATGACCTTCGGTGACCGACTCGGAGGTGAAGAGGCGGCGCGACATGTGTGACTCCTAACCCGAGGGGCGTGGGGGCCCGGCGAGTCTTCCCGCCCCTGGTGGAGGTTGCCTGGAGGAAGCATCGAGCGATCAAAGGGGTATCCGCCGTACAACTTTCGACACACATCGATCCTCGGAAGAACCCGCGATGTCGCTACCTGCGGTCGTTCCGACACGCCCCGCTCATCCATAGCTTGAGAACGTCTCGACGAGTGCTATGGGGAATGGGGGGACCACTGTGGTCAGGTACGAGATCCTCGGGTCGCTGGAAGTGATCCACGACGGCCGGATCTGCACGCCGACGCCGCCGAAGGTGCGGACCGTGTTGGCGCTGCTGGTGATGCGGGCCAATCGGGTCGTTCTGGTCGACTCGATAATCCGGGAGCTGTGGGGTGACGATCCGGCGCGCAGCGCCGTCACCACCGTGCAGACCTACATCTACCACCTGCGCAAGCTCTTCGCGAAAGAGGGGATTGAGACTCCGGACCGGACCGTGCTGGAGAGCCGTGCCCGCGGCTACCTGCTCAGGGTGGAGCCGGGCCAGCTCGACGCCGAGGTGTTCGAGTCGATGCTCGACCAGGGCCGCTCACACATCGAGTCGGACCGGCCCGAGGAGGGCGCCGAGGTGCTGCGGCGGGCGCTGGCCATGTGGACGGGGCCGGTGGGCGCCAACGTGACGTTCGGGCCGGCGTTGGAGGCGCACGCGATCCACCTTCAGGAGCAGTGGATCCGTGCGCTGGAGCTGCGCATCCAGGCCGACATCACGCTCGGCCGCCACCGCGAGCTGATCGGCGAGCTGCGCTATCTCGTGGGCACGTACCCGCTCAACGAGTGGTTCCACCGCCAGCTCATCGTGGCGCTCAGCCGCTCGGGGCGCCGTGGCGAGGCGTTGCAGGCGTACCACCACCTGCGCCGGGTGCTCAGTGAGGAGTTGGGCCTGGACCCTTCGCCTGACCTCCAGCGGCTCCAGCGGGAGGTGTTGGCAGCCGGCGGGCCACTGCGCCCGGGGCTTGCCAGGGCCTCGTGACAGGCCCTCGACCGACGCTCCAGCGCCGTTCGACCGGCCGTCCCTAGCTTTCACACGGACATCGCGGCCAGGAGGTCTTCCATGACGAGCACATCCGACCGTCGGGTGGTCATCACCGGGATTGGCGTCATCGCCCCCGGTGGACTGGGCACCAAGGCGTTCTGGGAACTGTTGACCGCTGGCCGCACGGCCACCCGTACCCTGTCGTTCTTCGACGCCACCCCCTTCCGGTCGCGGGTGGCCGCGGAGGCCGACTTCGACCCGGTCGCCGAGGGCCTGTCGCCGCAGGAGGTCCGCCGGATGGACCGGGCGGCCCAGATGGCCGTGGTCTGCACCCGGGAGGCGCTGGCAGACAGCGGCTTCGAGGTCGCCGACCCGACCCGGGTCGGCGTCAGCGTCGGCACGGCGGTCGGGGCCACGATGAGCCTCGAAGAGGAGTACGTCGTGGTCAGCGACGGCGGCCGGAAATGGCTGACCGACCACCGGTACGCCACCCCGCACCTCTACGACTATCTGGTGCCGAGCTCGTTCGCCCGTGAGGTGGCGTGGTCGGTCGGGGCGGAAGGTCCGGCGACGGTGGTCTCCACCGGCTGCACGTCGGGCCTCGATTCGGTCGGCCACGCCCGGGAGCTGATCCGGGAGGGCTCGGCCGACGTGATGATCGCCGGCGCGACCGACGCCCCGATCTCGCCGATCACTGTGGCCTGCTTCGACGCGATCAAGGCGACCACGGCCCGCAACGACGACCCGACGCACGCCTCGCGGCCGTTCGACAACAGTCGCGACGGGTTCGTTCTCGGCGAGGGTTCGGCGATGTTCGTCCTCGAAGAGCTCGAACACGCCCGCCGGCGAGGTGCCCAGATCTACGCCGAGCTGGTCGGGTTCGCCTCGCGCTCCAACGCCTTCCACATGACCGGCCTGCGGCCCGACGGGCGGGAGATGGCCGAGGCGATCCGCGTCGCGCTCGCCGATGCCCGGCTGCCCGGCGACGCCGTCGACTACATCAACGCGCACGGCTCGGGTACGAAGCAGAACGACAGGCACGAGACGGCGGCGTTCAAGCGGAGCCTCGGCGATCACGCGTACCGCACCCCGGTCAGCTCGATCAAGTCCATGATCGGCCACTCGCTCGGCGCCATCGGCTCGATCGAGATCGCGGCGTCGGCCCTGGCGATCAAGCACGGGGCGGTGCCACCGACGGCCAACCTGCACGAACGCGACCCGGAGTGCGATCTCGACTACGTGCCGCTCACCGCCCGTGAGCAGCAGACCGACGTGGTGTTGAGCGTGGGCAGCGGGTTCGGCGGCTTCCAGAGCGCGATGCTCCTGGCGCGTGTGGCATGACCACTGTCGTCACCGGGGTCGGGGTGGCAGCGCCCAACGGCTTGGGCCGCGACGCCTTCTGGGCGGCCACCGTCGCCGGGGTGGGTGGCATCGGGCCGATCAGCCGTTTCGACCCCTCGGGTTACCCCGCCCAGTTGGCCGGCGAGGTTCCCGGATACGAGGCGGCCGATCACATCCCGAGCCGGCTCATGGCGCAGACCGACCACATGACCCGGCTGTCGCTGACGGCGGCGCAGTGGGCGCTGGCCGATGCGTCGGTCGACCCGTCGGCGCTGCCCGAGTTCGGCATGGGTGTCGTCACGGCCAGCGCGTCGGGCGGCTTCGAGTTCGGCCACCGTGAGCTGGAGAAGCTCTGGAGCAAGGGTTCCGAGCACGTCAGCGCCTACCAGTCGTTCGCCTGGTTCTACGCAGTCAACACCGGCCAGATCTCGATCCGCCACGGGATGCGTGGGCCGACCGGGGTGCTCGTCACCGAGCAGGCGGGTGGGCTCGACGCGGTGGCACAGGCCCGGCGCCAGGTGCGCAAGGGCGTGCAGCTCGTGATGACCGGCGGTGTCGACGCGTCGCTCTGCCCGTGGGGCTGGACGGCCCAGCTCGCCAACGGCCTCCTCAGCACGGGGCGCGATCCGGCCACGGCGTTCCTGCCGTTCGACGCCAACGCGTCGGGTTACGTGCCGGGCGAGGGCGGGGCGATCCTCGTGCTGGAGGACGAACACGCCGCTGCCCGGCGCGGGGCCGCCGTCTACGGGGTGATCGCCGGATACGGCGCGACGTTCGACCCACGGCCCGGCTCCGGCCGCCCACCGGGACTGCGTCGGGCGGCCGAGATGGCAGTGACCGACGCCGGTCTCACACCGGCCGACATCGACGTCGTCTTCGCCGACGGCGCCGGTGTCGCCGAGCTCGACCGCGTCGAGGCCGAGGCGATCACCGCGGTCTTCGGCCCGCGCGGGGTGCCGGTGACCGCGCCCAAGACGATGACCGGCCGGCTCTACTCGGGCGGGGCGGCGCTCGACCTCGTCTCCGCGCTGCTGTCGATCCGGCACGGTGTCATCCCGCCCACCACCAACATCCGCCAGCCGGCCGAGGGCCTGCACCTCGACCTGGTGCGCGACGTCGCGCGGGAGACACCCGTACGCGCGGCGCTCGTCCTCGCCAGGGGCTACGGCGGGTTCAACGCGGCCATGGTCGTGACCGACGAAAGGAATGGACGATGACCGACGCCAGCCTCGCCGCCGTCGCGAACTTCGACGAGCAGCAGGCACTTGACCTGCGTGAACGGCAGATCGCGGTGCTGGGAAGCGCCAAACAGATCGCCAACGTGATCTACGTGGTCACCGAGCTCGGCGTGGCCGACCTGCTCGTCGACGGACCGGTGCCGGTCGCCCAACTGGCGGCGGCGACCGAGTCGCACGAGGACGCGCTGCGGCGGATCCTGCGCGCGGCCTCCGCTGTCGGCATCTTCGACGAGCAGGAGGACGGGTCGTTCGCGCTCACCCCGCTCGGTGAGGGGCTGACGTCGGCCCGGATCGGCGGGCTGCGGCCGATGGTGCAGTTCAGCGGGGCCGACTTCAACCGCCTCCCGTACGCGGAGATCCTGCACAGCGTCCGCACCGGCGAGCCGGCCTTCAACAAGGTCTTCGGCATGGGCTTCTACGACTACCTCCAGGCCCACCCGGAGGCCAACCGGTTCTTCGAGGGCTTCATGGCCCACTGGAGCCGGCGACTCGCCGACCGGTTCGCGGCGGAGTTGGCGCCCGAGCGGTTCGGCCGGATCGCCGACATCGGCGGCAGCAACGGCTACTTCCTGGCCAAGATGCTCCAGCGTCACCCCGAGGGCACAGGTGTTCTCTTCGACCTGCCCGAGGTGGTGGCCGATGCCGAACCGCTGCTCAAGGAGCACGGTGTCACCGAGCGGGTCGAGGTGCGGGGCGGCGACTTCTTCACCGACGAGCTACCGGCCGGTGCCGACGCGTACATCCTGAAGTCGATCGTCCACAACTGGCCGGACGACACCTGCGTCACGCTGCTGCGTCGGATCCGCGCGGCGATCGGCGACGCCGACTCCCGCCTCATCGCGATCGACCAGATCGTGCCGCCGCGCAACCAGTGGGACCACGCCAAGATCATCGACATCGACATGCTGGTGCTCTTCGGCGGCAAGGAGCGCGACCTCCGGGAATGGCAGGCGCTGTTCACCGCGTCCGGTTTCGAGCTGGTCAACACCCCCGCATCCCGCGGCTGGGCCCTGCTCGAAGCGCGTCCGATCTAGGAAAGGAAGCCCGCAATGGCACACATCGGCATCGACCAGCCGGTCGTGACGATGGTCAACATCTTCACCGTCGAGCCGGCCAACCAGCAGAAGCTCGTCGACATCCTGATCGAGGCGACCGACGCGGTGATGTCCAAGGTCGACGGGTTCGTGTCGGCGAACATCCACGCGAGCCTCGACGGGACCCGGGTCGTCAACTACGCGCAGTGGAAGAGCGAAGAGCACTTCACCGCGATGCTCCAGAACCCCGAGGTCCACCCCCACTTCGGCGAGGTACGCGCGATCGCCACGCCGGAACGCCACCTCTACAAAGTCGTCTACACGGAGGACGCTCATGTCTGACGGAAGCACCGACGTCCTGATCGTCGGCGGCGGCCCGGTCGGCCTGTCGACCGCGCTCTTCCTGGCCCGCAAGGGGATCCGGCCGATCGTGGTCGAACGTCGGCCCCGGCTGTCGACGATCCCTCGCGCGACCGGTCTGCACGCCCGCACTGTGGAGATCTTCCGCACCGTCGGCCTGGAGCCGGCAGTGCAGCAGGCCGGCATGAAAATCGTCGGGCCGGGCGCCGAACTCGACCTCGTCCGCGCCGGCCGCGCCACGCCACTGGTCATGCTCGGCGCCCAGTCCCTGGCCGACCTCCACAAGTCCTTCGTCATGGAGGCGCACGACGTCGACTATGACAAGTTCACGCCGAGCTGGCCGATCTGGTGCGGCCAGGACCACTACGAGCCGCTGCTTCACGACGCCGCCGTCGAGGCGGGCGCGGAGATCCGCTTCCAGAACGAGCTGGTCGGGCTGACCCAGGACCAGGACGGGGTGACCGCGACCGTCAACGACAACGGCACGACACGCACCATCCGGGCGCGCTACGTCGTCGGGGCCGACGGCGTGAAGAGCCCCGTCCGCGAACTGCTCCAGATCGGGAACCGCAGCAACGGCGTCGCCGGGAACTTCGTCAGCATCATCTTCCGCGCCAAGGTCGACCTGCCCGAGTCGGCACCCCGGTTCACGCTGATCTACCTGATGAACCAACTGGCCCAGGGTCTGCTGCTCTTCATCGAGCCGGGGCGGTGGATGTTCGGCGTCAACTACTACCCCGAGCGGGGGCAGTCGCCGGCCGACTTCACCCCGGAACGCTGCGTCGAGCTGGCCCGGATCGCGGCCGGTGACCCCGAGCTGGAGGTCGAGGTCGAGTCGGCCCAGCCCTGGGACGCGCGGCACATGGTCGCCGACGCGTACCAGTCAGGGCGGGTCTTCCTCGCCGGCGACGCCTGTCACGCCCACCCGCCGGCCGGCGGCTTCGGCGTCAACGCCGGCATCCAGGACGCGCACAACCTGGCGTGGAAGCTCGCCGACGTGCTTCACGGGCACGCCGACGAGAGCCTGCTCGACTCCTACGAAGCCGAGCGTCGTCCGGTCGGCGCGGCGACCGCCGACCAGGCGTGGATGCTCTTCCGCACCCGGGGTCAGCTCGCCGACGAGGACAAGGCCGCCTACCGGGACTTCGTCATCGTGACGATGGGCTACCGCTACACCTCGAACGCGATCGTCGGCGCGCCCGCCGACACCGAGCTGCTGCCCCGCGAGCTGACCTTCACCGGCCAACCCGGATCGCGTGCCCCGCACGGCTGGGTCGACCAGGACGGCGCTCGGGTCTCCACTATCGACGTGCTGACCGAGGGCTGGACGTTGGCCACGGCTCCCGGCGACGACGCCTGGCTTGCGGCGGCCGAGGCGGTCTCGGCGGAGACCGGGCTTCCGATCAAGGCGCTGACCGCCGGTCCCGGCGGTGACCTCGCCGACGACGGCTCGTGGCTCGCGAGCTGCGGCGTCGGCCCCGGCGGGGCGCTGCTGGTACGCCCGGACGGCATCGTGGCCTTCCGCAGCGCCGGCCCGGTCGACGACCAGGCGCAGACCCTGACCGCCGCCCTGGCCACGATCCTGCGGGGAGCGTGAGCACATGTCCTACCGCGCCCTCATGGTCATGCGGATGGCCCCCGGTCACGCCGACGCGGTCGCCGAGCTCTTCGCCGAGCACGACAAGGGCGACATGCCCTACGTCGTCGGCATCTCGCGGCGCACGCTCTTCCAGTACCAGGACCTCTACATGCACCTGCTCGAAGCCGACACCGACGTCTTCGACAAGCTCCTCGCGGCCCGAGCCCGCGCGGACTTCCAGGAGGTCAACCGGCGCCTCTCGGCCTACCTGCAGCGCTACGCGCCGGACAGCATGACCGAGTTGCAGGACTCGAAGGCCACGCCCTTCTACACCTGGAGCCCCGAGACAGGGAGCATCACGTGACGCTGACCCGCCGCGACATCAACGACATGATGCAGGCCTACAAGAAGACGAGCCTGCTGCGTACCGGGGTGGAGCTGGGCGTTTTCGATGCGCTCGCCGCCGGCCCGGCCACGGCCAGCGGGCTCGCTCCGAAGCTCGGCATCCACCCGCGGGGCGCGCGCATCCTGCTCGACGCGCTCACCGCGATCCGCCTCACCGACCGGACCGGCGAGCACTTCTCGCTCACCCCGGCGGCCGCCGACCACCTGGTCAGCACCCGTCCCGACTACCTGGGCGGAATGGTCAAGGTGATGTCGAGCGACTGGGAGTGGGACGCGCTGCGCGACCTCAGCGCCGCCGTACGGGCCGGCGGCACCGTCCTCGACGTGCACGCCGAGACCCCGGAGTACACCTACTGGGAAGACTTCGCCGCGTACGCGACGAAGGTCGCCCAGCCGACCGCCGAGGTGATGGCCGAGGCGCTCGCGCCGTGGACGAAGGAGCGCGCCGAACTCGACATCCTCGACGTCGCCTGCGGCCACGGCGTCTACGGCTACACGCTCGCGCAGCACAACCCGCAGGCGACCGTGGCCTCGCTGGACTGGCCCAACGTGCTCGCCGTGACGGAGAAGCACGCCGAGCGGCTCGGCGTGCGCGACCGGGCGTCGTTCCTGCCGGGTGACATGTTCACCACCGATCTCGGTGGCCCCTACGACGTCGTGCTGCTCACCAACGTCACCCACCACTTCTCCGAGGAGCGGGTGCATGAGCTGGTGAACCGGCTCGGTTCCGTGGTCAAGCCGGGTGGCCGGCTGGTCATCGTCGGCTTCACCACGGGCGACGAGTCGCCGGCACTGGACCCGGCGCCGTACCTCTTCTCGGTGCTGATGTTGGTCTGGACCTTCGAGGGAGAGTCGCACTCCGTCGCCGCCTACAACCGGGCCCTCGCTGCGGCGGGCTTCGGCCCGGCCACCGTCCACCCGACGGACCTGCCGTTCCGAGTGCTCGTCGCAGAGAAGGGATGATCCATGCATCGGCAACCGATCGTGAAGGTCGCCGCCACCGACGTGCCCGGCATCAACCGGATCGGCGGCGAGGTGCGGATCCTGCTCAGCCCGAAGACCGTCGACGCGACGGAGGGCTTCATGGGCACGGTCCGCCTGGAGCCGGGCGAGTTCCTGGCGGAGCAGTACAACCCGTACTCGGACAAGTTCTGTTATCTGGTGCGCGGCGAGGTCGTGATCCGGGTCGACGGCGCGGAGGTCAAGCTCGCGGCCGACGAGGCCCTCATGGTCCGTCGCGGCCAGCGGCACCGCATCGTCAACGCCGGTGGCGAGACCGCGCTGATCGTGTTCCAGATCAGCCCGCTCGCGCCGCGCCCCGAGCTGGGCCACGTCGACACCGAGGAGGTCCCGCACCCCGAGTCGCCGGTCCCGCAGGTCGGCGGCGTGCGCGACGGGTGGCAACGACCGACGGGAGGAAACTCATGAGCCAGCTGACCCTCGACGACCTGCGTCGGATCCTGGAGACCAGTTCCGGTGTGGTCGAGCAGACCGACTGGGCCGATCCGGCGACGCTCGACGCGCCGTTCGACGACCTCGGCTACGACTCGCTCGCGCTGTTGGAGCTGGCGGCGCGGGTGCAGCAGGAGTACGAGGTGCGCATCCCCGACGACGCCGTGTCGATCATGAAGACGCCGCGGCTCGCCGTCGACTACGTCAACCAACGACTCGCGGATCGGTGACCCCATGGCCGGACACACGGACAACGCGGTCGTCATCAACGCACCGTTCGACCTCGTCTGGGACCTGACCAACGACATCCCCAACTGGCCCTCCCTGTTCAGTGAGTACGCCAGCACGGAAGTGCTCTCGACGTCCGCCGACGGGGCCGTCGTCTTCCGCCTTACCATGCATCCCGACCCGGCCGGCCGGATCTGGAGCTGGGTCTCCGAGCGGGTGCCCGACCGCAGCGACCGGGTGGTGCGGGCACGGCGGCTGGAGACGGGCGCCTTCAAGTACATGAACCTGTTCTGGGAATACACCGAGATCCCGGACGGCGGCGTGCGGATGCGGTGGGTACAGGACTTTGAGATGCGGCCGGGCGGGCACGCCGACGACGAGGGCATGACCGCCCACCTCAACCGGACCACACGTGAGCAGCAGGCACGCATCCGGGAGATCGTGGAGAAGGCCGCGGCCGAACGCGGGCAGTCATGACCGCCACCGTCAACACGCCCGTCGGCAAGAGCTGGCTGATCTGCCCAGGCTGCCGGGCGCTGCTCTACCAACGTCGGGTCGAGCGCAACCTGGGCGTCTGCCCGGAGTGCGACCACCACGACCAGGTCACCGCACACCAGCGGATCGAGCAGCTCTTCGATCTCGACTCGGTCGAGGAGCTGCCGCCGGTCGGTGCCTTCGGTGATCCGCTCGGGTTCGTCGACACCAAGCCTTACCCGCAACGGATCGAGGCGGCCCGTCGGCGCACCGGGCTCGACGAGGCGGTCGTCTGCGTCCGGGGCGCTGTCGAGGGGCAGCCGTTGATCGCGGCGGTCATGGACTTCCGGTTCCTCGGCGGCAGCCTCGGCACGGGCGTCGGCGAGCGGATCACCCGGGCCGCCGAGTTGGCGCTCGAAACCCGTACGCCGCTGCTGATCGTCAGCGCCTCCGGCGGCGCCCGGATGCAGGAGGGCGTGCTGTCGCTCATGCAGATGGCCAAGACGAGCGCGGCGCTCGGGGCCCTCGACGAGGCCGGGGTGTTGACGATCTCGCTGGTCAGCGACCCGACCTACGGTGGCGTCGCGGCATCGTTCGCGACGCTCTGCGACGTCATTCTCGCCGAGCCGGGGGCGCGCCTCGGCTTCGCCGGGCCGAGGGTCATCCAGCAGACGCTGCGTCAGCCGCTGCCGGCCGGCTTCCAGACCGCCGAGTACCTCTTCGCCCGCGGCATGCTCGACGACCTGGTGCCCCGGTCGAACCTGCGGTCGACCATCGGCCGGTTGCTGGCCTTCGCGGGGGCCGACCGGTCCGCGCCGGATCCTTACCCGGTACGGGCCACCACGCCCCCCGAGTCGGCGGACCCGTGGGCGGTCGTGGCGCTGTCCCGCGACCTCGGCCGACCCTCCACACTCGACTACATCGGCCACTTCGTGGACGGTTTCGTGGAGCTGCACGGCGACCGGCTGGCGAGTGACTGCCCGGCGATCGTCGGCGGCGTCGGTCTGATCGACGGCCGGCCCACAGTGGTGATCGGCCACCAGAAGGGCCACACGGTCGCCGAGGTGGCCAGCCGCAACTTCGGCATGGCGACACCGGCCGGCTATCGCAAGGCGGCCCGGCTGATGCGCCTGGCCGAGAAGCTCGGCACGCCGATCGTGACGCTGATCGACACGCCCGGCGCCTACCACGGCATCTCCGCGGAGGAGAACGGGCAGGCCCTCGCCATCGCCGACAGCATCCGGTTGATGGCCGGGCTGACGGTCCCGGTCGTCGCCATCGTGACCGGCGAGGGCGGCAGCGGAGGCGCGCTCGCCCTCGGCGTCGGCAACCGGGTGCTGATGCTCGCCAACGCCACGTACTCGGTGATCAGCCCGGAAGGCTGCGCCGCGATCCTCTGGAACGACTCCGGTCGGGCCGACGAGGCCGCCGCGCAGCTCAAGCTCCAGGCCGGCGACCTGCTGTCGCTCGGCATCGTCGACGGGGTGGTTCCCGAACCACCCGGAGGGGCACCGGCCGATCCCGGGGCGACCGCGTCAGCCGTACACCGGGCGGTTGTCGACGCGTTCGCGGAGTTGGCCGGTCTCAACCGCGAGGAGGTGCGGGCCCATCGTCGGGCCCGCTTCCGACAGATCGGAGGTTTGACGAATGCCGGAGGGTAACGCCGACCCGCTGGATGCCGCGGTCCGCAGTCTCGCGCGGCTGATCGGGTCGACGCCAGGTCCGGTCCGCCGCGCCCGGCTCCAGCACGGCGATCTGGTGGTCGAGGTGGAGTGGCCGGACGGCGCACCCGGGATGGCGGCGGTCCCGGCGGTTCCGCCGGTGGAGGCCGACGCCGGTCTGCACTACGTGTGCGCGCCGATGGTCGCGACGCTCTACCTCGCGCCCTCGCCCGGGGCCGACCCGTTCGTCAGTGAGGGCGACCAGGTCGTGCCCGGCCAGCAGGTCGCGATCCTCGAAGCGATGAAGATGATGATCCCGGTCGAAGCCGACCGCGCGGGCGAGGTCGTGAAGGTGCTGGTACCCAACGCGACCCCGGTCGAGTACGGCGAACGGTTGATCGCCTTAGCTGTGTCGGAGGGCTGACCCAGTGTTCGAGTCGGTGCTGATCGCCAACCGGGGCGAGATCGCGGTCCGGATCGCCCGGACCTGCCGGGAGATGGGGCTGCGTACCGTGGCGGTCTACTCGACCGTCGACCGGGACTCGGCGGTGGTGCGCCTGGCCGACGAAGCCGTCCAGATCGGGCCGGGTCCCAGCCGGCGCAGCTACCTGAGCGCTCCCGCCATCATCGAGGCGGCCCGCCGCACCGGGGCCGACGCCATCCACCCGGGCTACGGATTCCTCTCCGAGGACCCGGACTTCGCCGAGATCTGCGAGGCCGACGGGATCACGTTCATCGGGCCGCCGCCCGCCGTGATGGCAGCGCTGGGCGACAAGGCCCGGACGCGGGGCATCATGGCGGGCCTCGGCCTGCCCGTACTCCCCGGCACTACCGACGCCGTCGAGTCGGCGGCCCACGCCCGCGCGGTCGCCGACGAGATCGGCTTCCCGCTGATCATCAAGGCGGTCGCCGGTGGCGGCGGTCGGGGCGTACGGGTCGTCCGCGACCCGGCCTCGTTCCTTGGCGAGTTCGCCGCCGCGCGGGCCGAGGCGCAGCTGCTCTTCGGCGACAACCGGGTCTACATCGAGCGCTACCTCGAGTCGGCCCGGCACGTCGAGGTGCAGGTGCTCACCGACCGCTACGGCAACGGCATCCACCTCGGCGCGCGCGACTGCTCGGTGCAGCGGCGTCACCAGAAGCTGATCGAGGAGTCGCCCGCGCCCGGGTTGCCGCAACACATGGTCGACCGGATGACCGCCGCCGCGGTCACCGGCGCGCTCGGTGTCGGCTACGTGGGCGCGGGCACCTTCGAGTTCCTGGTCGGCGGTGGGGACGACTTCCACCTCATGGAGGTCAACTGCCGGCTCCAGGTCGAACACCCGGTTTCCGAGCTGGTGACCGGCGTCGACCTGGTGCGGCAACAGATCCTCGTCGCGGCCGGCGAACGGCTCGCGCTGACCCAGGCCGACGTGACGCCGCGCGGCACCGCGATCGAGTGTCGCCTCAACGTCGAGGATCCGGCACGCGGCTTCGTACCGACGCCGGGTGAGCTGACCCGCTTCGACCTGCCCGCCGGCCCGTTCGTCCGCGTCGACACGCACGGGTACGCCGGCTACCGGGTCCCGGCCGACTACGACTCCCTCCTCGCGAAGGTGGTCGTCTGGGCGCCCGACCGCACCCAGGCCCTGGCCCGAATGGCCCGAGCCCTCGACGAGTGCGCCGTCGAAGGGCCAGGTGTGGCCACCACCCGCGACTTCCTCCGATCGACGCTCGACCACCCGCTGTTCCGCGCCGCGAAACACGACACCTCGCTGGTCGACACCATGCTCACCGGGCTCCAGCCGGACACCACCGAAGCTCCAGGGCGCCACTAACCGAAGGGTTCACACTGCTGCCGGTTCGCGGGTTTACGGCCCGTGCGTCCACGCGGGCGCCCGCGGACGGAAGGTGGCCGACATGGCAATTGACAACGCTTCTCGAGGTGTCAGCCGACGGCGATTATTGGCCGGAGTCGGCGCGGGGGCGCTCGTGGCCGGCACCGGGGGAATCCTGCTCGACGCGACGCCCGCGGCGGCCGCGTTCTCCAACCGGTTCGGCCGGATGTTCCCGTCGCTGCCGGCGTTCGGGTCCGCGACGACCCAGATGCGGAACGCGCTGATCGACCTGTCGCGCGTCGGCGGCCCGATGGACGCCCGCGACCCGCTCAACGTCGGCGCGGAGGCGCTCGCCGACCAGCAGCAGCACAGCATCAACAACCCCGACAACTTCTCGATCCCGCAGGGCATGACGTACTTCGGGCAGTTCGTCGACCACGACCTGGCCTTCGAGACGACGGCGCCGCTGGGTACGCCGGTCGACCCGACCACGGTGCCGAACCCTCGGACGCCGGCCCTCGACCTCGACTCGCTCTACGGTGGCGGGCCGACCGGGAACCCTGAGCTGTACAACTCCGCCGATCCCGCCAAACTCAAGATCGAGTCGGGTGGGCGCTTCGAGGACCTGCCGCGCAACTCCAGTGGCAGGGCGATCGTCTTCGACGTCCGCAACGACGAGAACCTGCCGATCGCGCAGATCACTGCCGCGTTCATCCTCTTCCACAACCGGGTGGTCGACCTGGTGCGCGCACAGGGCACACCGGCGGCACAGGTCTTCGCCGCCGCCCGGCAACTCGTCACCTGGCACTACCAGTGGATCGTGCTCAACGAGTTCCTTCCGCTGATCGCCGGCCCGGGCACGGTCTTCACAGTGCTCAACGGTGGCCGCCGCTTCTACCGACCGGAGCCGAACGCGACGTTCATCCCGGTCGAGTTCACCGCGGCGGCGTTCCGCTTCGGCCACAGCCAGCCGCGGCCGGCCTACCTGGTCAACCGCACCGGCAACGGTGGCGACGAGTTCTACGCCATGCTCTTCGACCCGGCGCTGAGCGGCGCCGACCCGGCCGACCTGCGCGGCGGGAAGCGGGCCGCCCGTCGTTACCTCGACTACCAGTTCTGGTTCCAGTTCTTCGACGGCCAGGTGCGCTGGAGCAAGTGGATCGACGTCCGCAACTCGACGCCGCTGTTCGGCTTCCCGCTGCCACCGCCGCCGTCCGGCTCGCCGTCGGCCAACCTGCTCGGACGCGACCTGCTCCGTCAGCTCACCTTCGGCATCCCGTCGGGCCAGCGGATCGCCGCCCACATCGGGGCGCCCGCACTGGGCAGCTTCAACTTCCCGGAGCTCAGTGGGTACGGCCTCGGCCTGGACTCGAACACCCCGCTCTTCTACTACATCCTCAAGGAGGCACAGCTCCAGGCCGGCGGAGGGTCGTTGGGCGCGGTAGGTGGGCGGATCGTGGCAGAGGTGCTCATCGGCATCGCCCAGCTCGACCCGGCGAGCTACCTGAAGGTGCAGCCCAACTGGCGTCCGACCCTGCCGGCCCGCTTCTCGGGCCAGTTCACGATGGCCGACCTGCTCACGTACGCCCGGGTCGACCCGGCCAGCCGCAACTCCTGACGGCGCCTGCTCCGCACCCGGGCCCGGGTGGCCCGGTGTGCGGAGCATGAGCCCGGTTGAACGGGACTCCAACGGTCCTCGACGCGGGTGGGGGAGGGTGCGGGCATGACTGGCAACTTCAGCGATTTCAAGGTGGCGGATCTGTCGTTGGCGGCCTTCGGGCGTAAGGAGATCGAGCTGGCCGAGCATGAGATGCCGGGTCTGATGTCGATCCGGAGGGAGTTCGCCTCGCGGCAGCCGTTGAAGGGTGCGCGAATCACCGGCTCGCTGCACATGACCATTCAGACGGCGGTGTTGATCGAGACGCTGGTGGCGCTCGGCGCGCAGGTCCGTTGGGCGTCCTGCAACATCTTCTCCACCCAGGACCACGCGGCGGCGGCGATCGTGGTCGGCCCGACCGGCACCCCGGACGACCCGGCGGGTGTCCCGGTCTACGCCTGGAAGGGCGAGTCCCTCGACGAGTACTGGTGGTGCACCCAGCAGGTGCTGCTCTGGCCGGACGGGCAGGGCCCGAACATGATCCTCGACGACGGTGGTGACGCCACGCTGCTGGTGCACAAGGGCGCCGAGTTCGAGGCGATCGGGGCGGTCCCGTCGCCGGAGAGCGCCGACTCGGAGGAGTACGAGGTCATCCTCGGTGTGTTGACGCGGTCACTGCGGGAGGACAACCGCCGCTGGACGCGGGTCGCTGCCGGGATCAAGGGGGTGACCGAGGAGACCACGACCGGCGTGCACCGGCTGTACGAGATGCAGCAGGCGGGCAACCTGCTGTTCCCGGCGATCAACGTGAACGACTCGGTGACCAAGAGCAAGTTCGACAACAAGTACGGCTGTCGGCACTCGTTGATCGACGGGATCAACCGGGCCACCGATGTGCTGATCGGCGGGAAGGTCGCCGTGGTGTTCGGCTACGGCGACGTCGGCAAGGGCTGCGCCGAGAGTCTGCGTGGTCAGGGTGCGCGGGTCATCGTGACCGAGGTGGACCCGATCTGCGCCCTCCAGGCGGCGATGGACGGCTACCAGGTCGCGACCATCGACGACGTGGTCGAGACCGCGGACATCTTCGTGACCGCCACGGGCTGCTTCAGCGTGATCACCAACGAGCACATGGCGCGGATGAAGCACCAGGCGATCGTGGGAAACATCGGCCACTTCGACAACGAGATCGACATGGCCGGTCTCGCGAAACGCGGGGACGTCGAGCGGATCACCGTGAAGCCGCAGGTGGACGAGTGGCGGTTCACGGACGGCCACTCGATCATCGTGCTGTCCGAGGGCCGGCTGTTGAACCTGGGCAACGCCACCGGGCATCCGAGCTTCGTGATGTCGAACAGCTTCGCCAACCAGACCATCGCGCAGATCGAGCTGTTCACCAGCACCGACCAGTACCCGATCGGTGTCCACACCCTCCCCAAGCACCTGGACGAGAAGGTGGCCCGACTCCACCTCTCCGCGCTGGGTGTCCGCCTCACCGAACTGACCAAGGAACAAGCCAACTACCTCGGCGTCCCGGTCGAAGGGCCCTACAAGCCCGACCACTACCGCTACTGAGAGGGCCCGTCCGCATGATCGCCGTATCCGGCTCGATCGCGACCGACCATCTGATGCGTTTCCCGGGGCGGTTCGCCGAGCAACTCATCGCCGGCAGCCTCGACACCGTCTCGCTCTCGTTCCTCGTCGACGACCTGGTCGTCCGGCGCGGCGGGGTCGCGGCCAACATCGCCTTCGGGCTCGCTCAACTCGGGCACCGGCCGGTGCTGCTCGGCGCGGTCGGCGGCGACTTCGGCGACTACCGCAGCTGGCTGGAGCGGCACGGGGTCGACTGTTCGGAGGTGCAGGTCAGCTCCGTCGCACACACCGCCCGGTTCATCTGCACCACCGACACTGACCTCTGCCAGATCGCGTCGTTCTATCCCGGCGCGATGGGTGAGCCCGACCGGATCAGCCTCGACGGTGTCGCCGCGCGGGCCGGCGGGCTCGGGCTCGTCATCGTCGCCGCGGAGAACCCGGACACGATGCTCGCCCGCGCCGCCGTCTGCCGCCGGCTGGGCCTGCCCTTCGCCGCCGACCCGTCACAGCAGCTGGCCCGGATGCCGTCGGCCGACATCGAGGCGATGATCAACGGTGCTCGCTACCTGTTGACCAACGAGTACGAGGCGGCCCTGCTGGAGTCGAAGACTGGGCTGAGCGAAGACGACATCCTGCGCCGCGTGGGCGTGCGGGTCGTGACCCTGGGCGCCAACGGGGTACGCGTCACCGGGCAGGACTGTGACTTCCTGGTCCCGGCGGCACGGGTGGGCCGCATCGTCGACCCGACCGGCGTCGGCGACGGCTTCCGGGCCGGCTTCTTCGCCGCGCTCGCTGCCGACCTGCCCATCGAGCGCGCGGCACAGGTGGGCTGCGTGCTGGCGGCGCACGTGCTGGAGGTTGAAGGCCCGCAGGAATACACGGTCGACGCCGACGTTTTCGAGCGCCGCATCGCCGACTCCTACGGTCCGGACGTCGCGGTCGACGTACGGGCGCTGGGGCTGGCTCGGGTCTGATCGGGCCAGCCGGGGGACGAGCCGGGCCCGTCCCCGGCGGTCTTCAGACGATTTACGACGATCAGCGAAGCTCGATCTTGACACTGTGATACCGGATGACTACCCTACGGGCCGATCTGCACATCGGGGGTGTCATCGTGGCGGTGCCGATCGACTTCATGGTGCTCGGGCCGCTGGAGGTTCGCGCTGGCGACCGACGCGTTGAGCTGGGCGGCGAGCGGCAGAGAAGGCTGCTGGCCGGTCTGCTTCTCCGCCACGGTCAGCTGGTGTCCGCCGCAGACCTGATCGCCATCGCCTGGAACGGGAACCCGCCCGCGACAGCTCGCAACCAGATCCACAGCGGAATTTGGCAGCTGCGTCGCACACTTGACCGCTACGGTGCGGCGCACCTGCTGGTTGGGGAGCGCGCCAACTACCGGCTTCGGGTCGACGCGAGTCAGCTGGACCTCGCCCGATTCAAGGACGCCGTGTCCGAGGGGCGACGCCTCGTAGCGCTTGACGACAAGCGCAAGGCTGCCGTCGTGCTGCGTCAGGCGGTGTCGATGTGGCGGGGCCCTGCCCTCGCGGATCTGAACGGCATCGTGCTGGAGCGCGAGGCGGCCGTTTTGGAGGAGATGCGCATCGCGGTTCTCGAAGAGTGCCTGGAGTGCGAGCTGACCTTCGGCGGCGGGGCCGCAGTGGTCGCCGAACTGACTGATCTGGTGGCGAAACATCCGCTGCGCGAGCGGCTCGCGGCCATGTTGATGACCGGCCTCTACCAGTCCGGACGGCAGGCGGAGGCGATCGAGGCGTACCAGCGCGTCGCTTCCACGCTCGCCGATGAACTGGGCGTCGACCCGGGCGACGAGCTGCGTAAGAGGTACGAGGCGATTCTTCGGCAGGACCGAGCCCTCGACCCGTCGGCGCGTCCCGAGGGCGTCACCCTTGCGTCGGGCACCGGTGCGACACCTGTTCGTCCGGCTCAACTTCCTATGCAAGGGGCCCTTTTCGTCGGCCGTTCTGCGAGTCTGGCCGAATTGGATGCGGCTCTGGTGACCGATCCCACTGACCAGCCGCACCCGACGGTCCTGTCCATCGTGGGCCATGCCGGTGTCGGCAAGACCGCGCTGGCCGTCCGTTGGGCGCATCGGGTCCGCGACCGTTTCCCGGACGGGCAGCTCTTTGTGAACCTGGACGGGTTCGGCCCGGACGGAACGGCGGCCCTCAAGCCCACCGACGTCCTACGAGACTTCCTGGAAGCGTTGCACGTTCCGTCAGACCGGATACCTCCCGGGCTCAACGCCCAGGTGGGTCTCTATCGCAGCGTCCTGGCCGACCGCCGGGTGCTGGTTGTACTGGACAACGCCCGCGATGCGGCACAGGTGCGTCCGCTGCTTCCGGGCAACCCGTCCTGCCTGGTCGTGGTCACCAGCCGAAACCGGCTCACCGGACTCGTCGTGAACGAAGGCGCTCAACCCGTCTCGCTCGGCATGCTGACCGAGGTGGAAGCGCACGAGTTGCTCACCCGTCGACTCGGCGTCGCCCGGGTCGTGCAGGACGCGGAAGCCGTCGACCAGATCATCCGCCGGTGCGCAGGACTACCCTTGGCGCTGGCCATCGTCGCGGCGCGTGCGGCCACCGACGCCCAGCTCTCGATCGAGGTCCTCGCCGATCGCCTCGGGAGCGGCGGGGATCTGGACGTCCTTGCCGGAGACGATCCGCGGTCCGACCTCCGGACAGTTCTCTCCGGCTCCTACCGCGCTCTCAGCCCCGAACGCGCCCGACTGTTTCGCCTGCTCGGCCTGCATCACGGCCTGGAGATGGCCGTCTCGACCTGCGCCAGCCTGGGCGGCCTGCCGCTGGACCAGACCAGCCGACTGCTGGCCGACCTGGTAGCCGTGCACATGGTCGAGCGGCGTTCGACAGACCGGTACGCGCTGCACGATCTCCTGCGCGCATACGCGCGCGAACTGGTCAATGTTCACGAGACCGAGCGCGATCTGCGCGCCGCGCGGCATCGGATGCTCGACCACTACCTGCACACCGCCCATGTCGCCGATCGCCTGATCTATCCGCACCGGCGTGACTCGATCGACCTGGCGGCGCCGCAGCCCGGCGTGACCACGGAGGTCCTCACTGACAGCGACGCGGCGTTCGCCTGGTACACGCACGAACGGCGGGCGCTCGTCACGGCCGTCGACATGGCAGCCTCGCACGGGTTCGACTCGCACGCTTGGCAACTTGGCTGGACACTGACCACCTTCCTCAATCGATGTGGGTGGTGGCACGAGTGGGCTGCGGTCGAGGCCACGGGTCTCGTCGCTGCGCAGCGACTGAAGGACCGCAGGGCCGAGGCCCGCTGCCATCGCGGCCTCGCCAACGCCCACACCCGTCTGGGGCACTACGAACGTGCCCGCCAGCACCACGGGTCTGCCTTGAAGCTGTACGTCGAGATCAGGGACCGGACCGGGCAGGCCCAGGTCCACAGCAATTTGTCCTGGTTGGCCGAGCGCCAGGGAAGCTACCGTGACGCGCTGGCACACGCCGAACAGATGCTGCATCTCCATCGGCATGCGGGCCCCGAGTCTGGCGAGGCCAGCGCACTCAACGCGGTCGGGTGGTATCACAGCCTGCTGGGCGACCACACCCGCGCGCTTGACTACTGCGGACGCGCCGTTGCTCTCATGCAACGCCTGGGCGACCTCCACGGTGAGGCGTACGTGTGGGACAGCCTGGCGCATGTTCACCACCAACGAGGCGACCACGCCCAGGCGCTCTCCTGTGGGCGGCGGGCGGTCAACCTGTCGGCGGAGGTCGGTGAAACCACTCTCCAGGCCAGCGCGTTGGCCCGCCTCGGCGACACCTACGAGGCCGCAGGTGACCTGGCCGCCGCGTGGAAGGTGTGGCATCAAGCCTTGGATGTCTATGACGGACGTGACGAGGTGCAGGCGGCAGCCATTCGAGAAAAGCTGAAGGTCAGCATCTACGGCTCCTGACTGCCGACCAGTTGGGACACCCAGACACGGACCCCCAAACACGAGCATCTGGCTCATCGACGAGTGTTCACACCTTGGCAGCGGTGCGCGCCTCCGCTAACGTCCATGGGAACGCTCCCATGAACTTAGATACATCTATGTGATCTGGAGGCAACACGTCGTGGCTATTCTCTCCTCGCTCCGCCGCAGATCGGCGGCCATCAGCGTGGCGGCCGTCGCGGGCGCCACCGCCGTCGGCGTCTGCCTCGCCGTCAGCAGCGCCTCCGCCGGCACGCTGTCCGGGTCGCTCTACCGTGACCCGAGCTCGGCCGTCGTCCGCTGGGTGGCCGCCAACCCCGGCGACTCACGTACGGCCGTCATCCGCGACAAGATCGCGAGTCAGCCGCAGGCGCGCTGGTTCGCCAACTTCAACCCCTCGACCGTGCAGTCCGAGGTCTCCGGTTTCATCGGCGCCGCCAACGCGGCGCAGCAGATCCCGGTTCTGGCCGTCTACGAGATCACCAACCGGGACTGCGGCGGGGCCAGCGCCGGTGGGGCGCCGGACCTCAACCAGTACCAGACGTGGGTGTCCAACTTCGCCAGAGGACTGGGCAACCAGACCGTCATCATCATCCTGGAAACCGACTCGCTCGCTCTGCTGACGTGCCTGAGCGCCGCCGAGATCAACGCGCGCAACCAGGCGATCTCGACGGCCACCCGGACCATCAAGTCGGGCAACCCCAACGCCAAGGTGTACCTCGACGGCGGCCACTCCACCTGGAACAGCGCGGGTGAGACGGCGAACCGGCTCCGCGCGGCCGGCGTGCAGTACGCCGACGGCTTCTTCACCAACGTGTCGAACTACAACTCCACCTCCAGCGAGGCGAACTTCGGCCGGGCGGTCATCTCCGCCCTCAACGGCATGGGGATCTCGGGCAAGCGCCAGGTCATCGACACCAGCCGTAACGGGGGCGCCAGCGGGGACTGGTGCGGCGACGACAACACCGACCGGCGCATCGGGCAGTACCCGACGACCAACACCGGCGATGGCAACATCGACGCGTACCTGTGGGTGAAGCCGCCGGGAGAGGCGGACGGCTGCCGCTTCACGGCCGGTTCGTTCCAGCCCGACCTGGCCTTCAGCCTGGCCAACGGCGCGCCCAACCCGCCCACCACCACCCCGCCGACGACGACGCCGCCGCCGACGACCACTCCACCGACCACGACCCCGCCGACGACCACGCCGCCGACCACCCCTCCGCCGAACACCACTCCGCCGGCCGGTGACGGCTGCTACGCGTCGATCGCGGTCAACCAGTGGGCTGGCGGTTTCACCGCGAGCGTGACGGTCACCGCCGGCAAGTCGGACATCAACGGCTGGACCGTGACCGTCCCGCTGCCCGACGGCGCGGTCACCAGCGCCTGGAACGCGCAGGTCAGCGGCACCAGCGGGACCGTAGGGTTCACCAACGTGAGCTACAACGGACGGGTCCTCGGCCGGCAGTCGACCACCTTCGGCTTCCAGGGCACCGGCACCGGCCCGGGTGTGTTGGCCGACTGCGTGACCAGCTGACCCCAGCCGATGCGACGGCCCGGCGCGGAGGACCACTCTCCGCGCCGGGCCGCTCTCTGCCACCCCGGCTGAACGCCCAGGTCGCGCTCGCGCTGCCCGTCTACGTCCGCACGCTGGTGGCCTGTGGCTTCTCGGCATCGCGGCTGCGGGTCGGTCGCACCAACCAACTGCTGTGGTCGGGCTTGTGGCTCCTCCCTCTCCCGCGGGACATCTCGTGGCCGGCGAGCAACACGATCGCCACGGCCGTCAGCAGGCCACCGAACAATGGAATGACGCGCACCCCGGCCGTCGCCAGCAGACCCGCGCCGATCAACGAGCCAGCCGCGAGGCCGAAGTTGAAGGCGACGCTGAGGCTGGCCGACGCCATGTCTGTGGTCGACGGGGCCACCTGCATGACACGGTGCTGGATTCCCGCGATCAGCGAACTGAACGACATCCCCGCCACGGCTAGCAACGGGATCGTCAATGCCTTGCTCGCGCCGACTCCGTAGAGGCCGAGCATCGCGGCGGTGAGGAGCCCGAGTAAAACCAGCACGACACCGAGCGGAAAGCGGTCCAGGACCCGGCCGACCGCCCAGGTGCCGGCGACACCGAACGAGCCCTGGACGAAGAGCAGCAGGCCGAGAGATGCTGCGGCGAACCCGCTGACGTCGAGGAGGAAGACGGTCATGTAGGTGAACGCGCCCATGGCGCCGGTGACCGCGAGAATGGTCGCGACGAGGAGAACGACGAAGCGGTGCCGATCCGGCATCGGCCCGATGTCTCCCGCACTCTGTTGCGGTGTGACGCTCGGTAGGAGCAGGGCGACCGCGACGCAGGCGACGAAGCCGAAGACGGCCATCGCGACGAAGGCCGCCCGCCATCCGGCCTGCCCGCCCAACCAGGTGCTCAGCGGCACGCCGAGGACCGGGCCGAGAGCGTTACCGATCGACAGTCGAGCCACGATGCGGCCTCGGATGTTCGCGGGGAACATTGAGATCGCCACCGGGAACACCACCGCCCAGAAGACACCGTTGGTGGTGGCGGACACCAGCCGCGCGGCGAGCAACACCTCATAGGAGGTTGCGAAGGCCGACACCGCCGTCGCCGCGGCGAACACACCGAGGGCGCCGGCGAGCAGCGGGCGTCGGGGCACACGCCGAGTGACCCGGGTCAGGGGGAGTGCCACAACCATGACCACCACGGCGTACCCGGTCACCAGCAGGCCGGCCTCGGACCTGGAGCGTCCCAGGTCTGGCGCGATCAGCGTGAGCAACCCGATTGGAAGCACTTCGGTGGTGACGTAACAGAAGGTGGCGGCGGACAACGCGGCGAGGGCATAGACCGCGCGTCGTTCATGCACCATTGGCTGCCTCCCAGATCCTGGACGTCCGTCAATGATCCCGGCTATCTGTATTTTGACGGTAGCATAGATGCTTGGGCATTCTTCGCTGCCGATCCCCTTCCCTTGCGCCGGCGTATCAGGCCAGGCGGGTCACGCCGACTCCTGGACTGGACGGGGAATAACCGTCGTAGACGGTCTAGGTGGTAGCATCGTCGGTATGCCACTCGACGTGTGCCAGCTACCGTTGGTCGGCGGCCACCCGGCACTCGATCTGGCCAACACCCTGGAGCGAGGGGGCGAGTCGCCGCACGATTTCCTGACCGACAGTTCCGCCCTGCTGCGCTGGTCGGTCCGGGTGGGCGTGGTCAGCGACGCGGAGGCCGACCAGGTGGGGCGGGCGTGGCGCGACGAGCCCGCGGCGGCGCACGCGGGACTGGCCGCCGTGCGGGACATCCGTGAGGGCCTCCATCTTGTGCTGCTTGCGACGATCACGGACACGGACGGTGGTACGGCGGGTGACCCCATCGCCGCCGGTGCCGCGCTGGTCGCTCTGCATCAGCGCTGGTCCGGCGCGGCCGCCCGAGCGAGATTCGTGCTCGACTCGTCCCGGGTGCGGCTGGCCTACGGCACGGTGCCGGCCATGTTGGTGCCGGACCGGATCGCCGAGGCCGCCCTCGACGTCATGCTGACGGCCGACCTGACCCGGGTGCGCCGCTGCCCGGTGCTCGAAGGGGGCTGTGGCTGGCTGTTCCTCGATCAGAGCCGCAACGGTTCCCGCCGCTGGTGCCGCATGGCGGACTGCGGCAACGCGGTGAAGGCGCGACGGCTCACTGAGCGTCGCCGTGCCGCCCGGCCCGCCAGTTCGTAGCCGGTCGACGATGGTGATCGATGGCGTGCGTGGCGAGTTGCCGACGGCAGCGGACGGGTGCTGACCTCATGTCGGTTCCACTGGCGTCCCGTCGGGTTGTCGCCCGGTGCTGGGACAACAGGCGTCCGGATGGCGGGGTGAACGCCTGCCGCTCCCTGCCACCCCAGCTGCACGCCCGGGTCGCTAGACTGGGCCCTCGCGCCCCCGTAGCTCAGGGGATAGAGCATCGGTTTCCTAAACCGTGTGTCGCAGGTTCGAATCCTGCCGGGGGCACGTCATAGAGCAGCGGGTCAGTCAGGCGGCGTAGATCAGCTTGACTCCGTCCAGCCCCAGAGCGGCTGCCCGCGTGCCGCGGACCCCGCTGTTGAGGTTGCGCCAACTGTTGTTGCTGGCGGCCTCGTGCACCCATCCGTCGACGACGTTGTAGATGTGCTTCACCCCGTTGACGTTGAGCGCGGCCAGCGAGGTGCCCTGTGCGCCGTGGATGCCGGTCCACAGGTTGGCCCAGCCGGCGTTGCTGGCGGCCTCGTGGATCCGGCCGCCGTTGAGGGTGTAGAGGATCTTCGTGCTGCCCACTGTGATCGCGGTCGTCGCCGTGCCGGTCACCGCACCCGCGCTGCCGGAGACCGGTAGGGCGCGCCAGCCGGCGTTGCTGGCCGCCTCGAACACCTGACGGGGCTGGTCGGCCGGGTTCTGCTGGATGAAGACCAGCGGGCTGATCCGGGTGCCGGCCGGGTCGATCATGTGCCAGCGCAGGTGCGGGCCCGTCGAGCTGCCCGAGCCGGGTGCGCCGGCTGCGCCGCCGGAGCGGCCCACGATCGTGCCCGCACCCACGCTGGTGCCGTTGGCCAGCAGGAACTGGGACAGGTGCAGGTACTGGCTGCGGTACCCGTCCGCATGCTGGATCGTGACGGTGTGACCGCCCGTGCCGTTGTTGGGGATGTTCTGGATGGTGCCGGCGCCGCAGGCCGGCAACGCCGTGCCCACCCCCATCCCGAAGTCGATGCCGCCGAGTGATCCACGGCGGAGGTGACCCTCCCAGGTATCGGTGATCGGGTAGGCGCTGAACGGGTTGTAGATGGCCGGCGCGGCCTGTGCGGCCTCGGGAACCAGCAGGCCACCGGTGCTGATGGCACCCGCGCCCAGCACCGCCGCGCGCAACATCGTGCGGCGACTCACGGCGGAGGTGGTCGTGTCGCCGCCGCAGCAGCTGCCTTCGTGACCGTCCGTCATTCCCACTCCTTCTGCGCCCGCCAACGTATCTACGGAGGCTAATGGGTGGGGTGCTCTGGCGGTACCGGAGCCACCAGACGTTGATCAGAGCGTCGGCAGCTGTTCGGCTCGGGTGACCACCTGGTCGATGAGGCCGTACTCCCGGGCCTGCTCGGCGGTGAACCAACGGTCCCGGTCCCAGTCCCGCTGGATCTCGTCGAGGGCTCGTCCACTGTGCTGGGCGATCAGCTCCTGCATCGTCCGCTTTACGTGCAGCATGTTCTCCGCCTGGATGGTGATGTCGGCGGCGGTTCCGCCCATCCCGCCGGACGGCTGGTGCATCATGATCCGCGAGTGCGGTAGCGCGTACCGCTTGCCGGCCGTACCCGCGCAGAGCAGGAACTGCCCCATCGAGCCGGCGAACCCGAGCGCCAGCGTCGCCACGTCGTTGCGGACGTAGCGCATCGTGTCGTAGACAGCCATTCCCGCGCTCACCGAACCGCCCGGCGAGTTGATGTAGAGGTAGATGTCCCGGTCGTCGTCCTCAGCGGCGAGCAGCAGGATCTGCGCGCAGATCTGGTTGGCCGACTCCTCAGTGACCTCGGTGCCGAGGAAGACGATCCGCTCGCGCAGCAGCCGCTCGAACACCTGGTCACCGAAGGACGGCTGCCCGCCCTCCAACATCCGCACGTCGTACCCGATCATGTGCCGCCGCCTTCCGCCGTGCCGGCGGGCGGTGGGGACCACCCGGGGGACCGGCCTCTCCAGCGTGCGGGCGACCACGGTGGCTGGCCCAGTGATTCTGCCGCCGGCAGATCCGCCGACGGCAGAACCCACGCGGCCTACGCGACGGTCACCCGCCGCAGGCCCAGCCGGGTCTGCGCGCAGTCAGCAAGGGCGGCGGTACGCGGACCGGGGCGCAAGCCACCAGCGGAGGCTTTTCCGACGACGATGAGGGTCGGCTCGCTCGCCACCGGCCCTCGGTGCAGGACGAACCCGCCGACACGTGGACCCACCAGCAGTGTGGCGTTGCCGATCTCCCGGCGAGTCGCATCGACCCGCTCCAGGTGGGTGAGCGCGGCGCGCGGCGCGGCCGGGAGGCGGGGCTCGACGCGGCGCATGTCGTCGCGGGCCTCGCCGAGCAGGTCGGCGAGGCTGATGCCGAGCGCCCGGCAGATCGCCGCCAGCACCTCCGACGAGGCCTCCTTTCGACCTCGCTCGACCTCCGAGAGGTAGGGCACGGAGACGTCGGCCGACGCGGCTACCTCTCGCAGCGTGCGGCCCTGACGCTGGCGGTGACGGCGGAGCACTCCGCCGATGACTCGTCGCAGCAACGACATGCCGGCCTCACTTTCGCGGTCGTCGTCGGGAACACCCTCATCATGCCCGTCCCCGGCCGTCCGGACCGACCCGTCGGGCCCGCGCCGCTCCGGCGGCGCGGGCCCGGGGCTCTCACCGGTGCAGGTGGGTGTGCCAGGCGGCCGGGTCGCCCACCAGCGTGATCGTCGGGAACAGCGCGCGAGTGCCACCGGTGGGAAGTAGAGCGCTGTCGTCGATCGTCACGTTCGCCCCGTTCACGTCGTAGACGGTCAGCGACTCGTTGCCGTCCTCCCCGCTGAACCGCGCCTGGTGCCCACCGACTGTGGTGTTCGGGTCGACGTACGCCTTGTCGGCGGGATCGGTGACGTTGCGGTAGCGGGAGACGCCGACGGATAACGTCCGGGCCCGCTGCCACTGTGGCTCGGCGGTGTCGGGCTGTGCGGTCCAGGTCCAGCCGGCGTACCAGGATCGGGGCTCGTCCAGTGACTCGTTCACGTCGAGCGTGATCATCCGTAGGTTGGCCGGGACGCCCGCCACCGTCGCCGGCATCGGGACGGGGTCGGAGCCGAAGCGCAGCGACCGGGCAACGTGCGTCGCCGTGGCTCGCACGTCCGGCCCGGCCCCGACCATCCGCAGCTGCGCCCAGCCGTCCGGGGCGTACCGCCAACGCAGGATCGCCTCCGGCTTCTCGGCACCGGAATAGCTGGCGAAGACACTGGGCCCGCCGTTCAGCTCAGGGCCTGCCTCGGTGGCACCGGCCACGGCGGGCTCAGCGCTGTCGCGCTGGGGTGCCGACGGTTGCACGCCCTTCGGGAGAAGCGAGACCGCCACGAACTGTCGCTGGTCGTCGGTGCGGCCGTTCGACGCGCCGAGGTGGACACCCGGGCCGGAGAGGAGCAGTCCGGCCTGGTACTGGAGATCCCGCAGCCCGTCCGGCAGCCAGCCGAACCGGACGTACACCCGCTGTGGGTCGACAGTGGTGAGCGCGACCGGTAGGCCGGTCTCGCCACCGGCGGGCGCCGTGCCGAGCGGGGCGGGGGCCGGCGGTCGGTCCGGGGTGAGCAGGTTGGGAAGGGTGAGCCCGCCGACGGTCAGCGCCACCGCCAGCAGTGCGGCGCCGGCACCCTGAGTGAGGTGCCGTTGCCGCCGTGCCGTGCTCATCGCCCGTTCCACGTCCAGCACGACGGAGGGCCGCTCGGCCGACTCGATCTCGGTCAGCATCAGGTCGCCGATCTGGCGTTCGTCCAGCATCGTCACTCCTCTCAGTTCGCGGTCAGGGTGGGGGTGAGCAGGGTGCGCAGGGTGGCCAGGCCCTTGGCGGTCTGGCTCTTCACCGTCCCCGTCGAGCAGCCCATGGCCCGGGCGGTCTCCTCGACGCTGAGGTCCTGGAAGTACCGCAGCACCAGCACCGCGCGTTGGCGTGGCGGCACCTGCCGCAGCGCGCCCACCACTGTGATCCGGTCGGTCGGGTCGGCAAAAGCCCTGGACACGTCGGGCAGCGCGGCGCCGAGGCGGACCCGCGCCCACCGCAACCGCCGCTCGTCGATCAGTCGCCGCACCAACATCGTGCGGACCAGCGCGTCCAGGTGGTCGGCCTGCCGGGCGCGTGCCCACGAGCGGTACAGCTCGGTGAGCACCCGTTGCAGGATGTCGTCGCCCCGGTCCCAGTCCCCGCACATCAGGTAGGCGGTGCGCCGCCACTGCACCATCCGGGACCGGACGTACTCGGTGTATTCGTCGTCGGCCTCGGCTTGCCGTCTGCCGCTCGTCGTCACGAGGGTCGCGCCCCCTCCGTCTGCCGGCCTGCACCGGTTCGTCGTTGTCGTCCGGTAGTCGGGTGCGGGCGCGCCGCCGGTTGTCCGCCGCAACCCGGGCGTGCGGTCGCCGGTGTACCCGCTATGTTGTGGGCGTGCAGGCGACGGCGGGGGAGCAGGTTCGACGGTGATCCATTTTCCCGCGCAGCGCCGGGGCCCACTGAGCGCGCTGAGCCTTCGGCTCGCCGCCGCAC
Organism: Micromonospora sp. CNZ322; assembly: GCF_007827755.1. Classification (NCBI taxonomy): domain Bacteria; kingdom Bacillati; phylum Actinomycetota; class Actinomycetes; order Micromonosporales; family Micromonosporaceae; genus Micromonospora; species Micromonospora sp. CNZ322. The sequence continues at coordinate 882,251 of NZ_VITD01000001.1, read as the reverse complement.
TGGGCCTGGTCTTCGCCGTGGTCGCCGCGGTCTACCTGGGCCGGGACGGCTACCGCGATGTCAACGAGGACGGCCTCACCCTCCTCGACTGCTTCTACTACGCGGTCGTGTCGCTCTCGACCACCGGCTACGGGGACATCACCCCGGCCGCGCCGTCGGCCCGGCTGGTCAACGTCCTCTTCATCACCCCGGCCCGAGTGATCTTCCTTATCATCCTGGTCGGCACCACCCTGGAAGTTCTGACCGAGCAGTACCGGACCGGCCGTCGCCTGTCGCGGTGGAGGAGAGCCGTGAAGGACCACGTCATCATCTGCGGCTACGGCACCAAGGGGCGCAGCGCTGTCTCCGCCCTGATGGAGAACGGTCTGGACCGCTCGCGGATCGTGGTGGTGGAGCGCAGTGCCGCGGCCCTGCGGCAGGCCACCTCCGCTGGGCTGGTGGCGATCGAGGGCTCGGCGACCCGTTCGTCGGTGCTGAACGAGGCGCACGTCAAGAACGCGAAGGCCGTGATCATCGCGACCGACAGTGACGACGCGTCGGTGCTGGTCGCGCTGACGGTACGGCAGCTCACCGCCGGACAGGTCCGCATCATCGCGGCGGCGCGGGAGGCGGAGAACGCCCCGCTGCTCAAGCAGAGTGGCGCGCACCATGTGATCGTCTCCTCGGCCACGGCGGGCCGGCTGCTCGGCCTGTCCACATCGGCGCCACCGCTGATCGACGTGGTGGAGGACCTGCTCACTCCCGGCCAGGGCATGGCGCTGGCGATGCGTTCCGCCGAGCGGGACGAAGTGGGTCGCTCGCCGCGCGAGCTGGAGTCGTTGGTGATCGCCCTGGTGCGGCGGGGCAAGGTGGTCACCCTGGCCGACCGGGCCGGCGCGGTGATTGAGACCGGCGACATGCTGGTGCACGTACGCGACGACCGCCCCCAGTCGGCCACCACCGCCTGATCGTCCCACCGCGATCGGCCGGTGTGACCGTTGGCATGACGGCGCCGCTGTCGCCGCTGTGGTGAGGCGGCGTCAGCAGGCGTCGTCGGCGACGCAGATCGCCTCGGTGCAGTTGACTGCCGTGCCGGCGGAGGCCCGGCTGAGCAGTTTGTAGAGCGTCTCCCGCTCGGCGGGATCCAGTGCGCCCAGCACCTCGTCCTCGGCGCCGGCCAGGGCGCATTCGGCCTCACTGAGGCGTTTTGCCCCATCTTCGGTGAGTTCGACGACATGTCGGCGGCGATCCTCGGGCGAGCGCCGACGCTCGATCAGCTGCTTCGCCTCCAGGTCGTTGAGCAGCCCGACGATGTTCGTGCTGTCCATTTCCAGGATGGTGGCGAGCGCTTGTTGCCCGGTGCCGCCGCCGGCGCGCAGCACGGTGAGCGCGACCAGATGCCGGGGGCGTAGCCCCAGCGGCGCCAGCACCGACTCGGACCGCAGTCGCATCCGCCGGGCCAGATGGTCCAGGAGTGCGCCCGAGCGGTGCTCGGAGGAGTCGAGCGGCTGCGCGGACATGTGACCCAGTCTACCGACCCTGCGGAACATCGGCCTGCTATAAATAGTTGGTGCCTCACGAACGATTTCTAGAGGAGGAATGATGCACCTGCTACATATTGATTCGAGCATCCGCGGTGACTGGTCGGTCAGCCGGCGACTCACCTCCCGCGCGGTCGACGCATGGCGTGCGGCCCACCCGGACGGCACCGTGGCCTACCGGGACCTGGGCGCCGAGCCGCTGCCGCACCTGGACTCGGAGGGTGGGCTGGCGCGAATGACCCCTCCGGATCAGCACACGCCGGCCCAGCGCGAGTCCTGGCAGCTCAGCGAGCGGCTCGTCGACGAGGTGAAGCAGGCCGACGTGGTGCTGCTCGGCCTGCCGCTCTACAACTTCGGCGCGCCCAGCAGCGTCAAGTCCTGGGTCGACCACCTGATCGTTCCCGGGCTGGCGTACGACCCGACGACGCAGGAGGGCCTGCTCGGAGGGCGCGAGTTCGTGGTGCTGGCCACCCGGGGCGGCGGCTACGGCGAGGGCACCCCTCGCTACGGCTGGGACCACGCGGAGCCGTGGCTCCCGCACGGCCTGTCAATGACCGGCATGCAGCCGCGCTTCATCAGCGCCGAGCTGACCCTGGCGCCGTCGGTGCCGGCGATGGCCGAGCTGATCCCGCTGCACGAGGCGAGTCTCGCGGCGGCCGAGAAGGAGATCGACAACCTCTGGACGCCGGCCACCGCCCAGCGCTGAGGCAGCGCCGGTACTGACGAGAGCGGCCGCCCCGGATCGGGGACGGCCGCTCTCGTCAGTACGGACGGGTCAGATGATCGTCCAGGTGTCGCCGCTGCCCAGCAGGCCGGCGAGCTGCTGCTCGGGGGTCTCGGTGACCTTTGCCTTGGCGGCCGCGAGCTGCGCCTGCACCACGCTGTCGTAGGACGGTCGGTCCACCGAGCGGAACACCCCGATCGGAGTGTTGCGCAGGTCCAGGCCGGGCAGCCGGGACAGCGCGAAGGCGTACGCCGGGTCGGTCACCGTCGCGTCGTGCACGACGATCTCCTCCGGGCGGACCGAGCTGGTGTCCCGGACCTCCAGGCCGAAGCCACCCGGCGGGTGCACCACGCAGAACTGCCCGTCGGCGCCGAAGGTGATCGGCTGCCCGTGCTCCAGGCGGATCAGGTAGTCGTCCCGGGTGGACGGGTCCTTGAGCTGGTCGAACGCCCCATCGTTGAAGATGTTGCAGTTCTGGTAGATCTCCACGAAGGCCGAGCCCTCGTGCTCCGCGGCGGCCCGCAGCACCGACTGGAGGTGCTTGCGGTCGGAGTCGATGGTGCGGCCGACGAAGCTGGCCTCCGCGCCGAGAGCGAGCGAGAGCGGGTTGAACGGGGCGTCCGCCGAGCCGGCCGGTGTCGACTTGGTGATCTTGCCGACCTCGGACGTCGGAGAATACTGGCCCTTGGTCAGACCGTAGATCCGGTTGTTGAACAGCAGGATCTTGAGGTTGACGTTGCGCCGCAACGCGTGGATCAGGTGGTTGCCACCGATGGAGAGCGCGTCGCCGTCGCCGGTGACCACCCAGACCGACAGGTCCGGCCGGGACACCGACAGGCCGGTCGCGATCGCCGGGGCCCGACCGTGGATCGAGTGCATCCCGTACGTGTTCATGTAGTACGGGAAGCGGGACGAGCAGCCGATCCCGGAGACGAAGACGGTGCGCTCCCGGGGGATGTTCAGCTCCGGCATGAACTGCTGGATGGCTGCCAGGATCGCGTAGTCACCGCAGCCGGGGCACCAGCGCACCTCCTGGTCGGACTTGAAGTCCTTCGCGGTGAGCTTTACGGCGACGGGCTCAGACATTCTTCAGCACCTCTTCCAGCGTCGTCTCCAGCTCGGCGGCCGTGAACGGAAGGCCGCGGACCTGGTTGTAGCTGATCGCGTCGACCAGGTAGCGGGCCCGGATGACGTGGGCCAGCTGGCCCAGGTTCATCTCCGGGATGACCACCTTGTCGTACGAGCGGAGCACCTCACCGAGGTTGGCCGGCATCGGTGCCAGGTGCCGCAGGTGCGCCTGGGCGATGGAGAGGCCACGCTGGCGGACCCCGCGGCACGCCGCGCCGATCGGCCCGTACGTCGAGCCCCAGCCGAGGACCAGCACCCGGGCGTCGCCGTCCGGGTCCTCCACCTCGATGTCCGGCACCGGGATCGTCTCGATCCGGGCGGCCCGGGTGCGCACCATGAAGTCGTGGTTGGCCGGGTCGTAGGAGATGTCCCCGGTCTTGTCGGCCTTCTCCAGACCGCCGATCCGGTGCTCCAGGCCCGCGGTGCCGGGGATCGCCCACGGCCGGGCCAGGGTCTCCGGGTCACGCAGGTAGGGCAGGAAGGTGGTGCCGTCCTCGCCGTTGGGCTTGGTGGCGAACTCGACCCGCAGGTCGGGCAGCGACTCCACGTCCGGCAGCAGCCACGGCTCTGAGCCGTTGGCGACGTAGTTGTCGGACAGCAGGATCACCGGGGTGCGGTAGGTGAGCGCGATCCGGGCCGCCTCCAGCGCCGCGAAGAAGCAGTCCGACGGGGACCGGGGCGCGATCACCGCGACCGGCGCCTCACCGTGCCGACCGTAGAGCGCCATGTTGAGGTCGGCCTGCTCGGTCTTGGTCGGCATTCCGGTCGACGGGCCAGCGCGCTGCACGTCCACGATCACCAGCGGCAGCTCCAGTGCCACCGCGAGCGAGATCGTCTCGCTCTTGAGCGCCACGCCGGGGCCGCTGGTGGTGGTCACGCCGAGCGATCCGCCGTAGGAGGCGCCCAGTGCGGCGCCGACGGCGGCGATCTCGTCCTCGGCCTGCACGGTGAGAACGCCGAAGCGCTTGTGCTTGCTCAGCTCGTGCAGGATGTCCGACGCGGGCGTGATCGGGTACGCGCCGAGGAAGACCGGCAGCCCGGAGCGGACCCCGGCGGCGACCAACCCCAGCGAGAGCGCCGCGTTGCCGGTGATGTTGCGGTACGTGCCCGGCTTCATCTTGGCCGGCTTGACCTCGTAGCGGACCGCGAAGTCCTCGGTGGTCTCGCCGAAGTTCCAGCCGGCCTTGAAGGCGGTGACGTTCGCGGCGACCAGCTCCGGACGGGCCGCGAACTTGCGCTCCAGGAAGCGCAGCGTCGACTCGTAGGGCCGGGAGTACATCCAGGAGAGCAGGCCGAGCGCGAACATGTTCTTCGACCGCTCGGCGTCCTTCTTGGACACCTGGTGGGCGGCGAGCGCGCCGACCGTCATCGAGGTCAGCGCCACCGGGTGCACGACGTAACCGGCCAGCGAGTCGTCGTCCAGCGGGCTGGTCTGGTAACCGACCTTGGCGAGGTTGCGCTTGGTGAACTCGTCGGTGTTGACGATGATGTCCGCGCCGCGTGGCAGATCGGCCAGGTTGGCCTTCAGCGCCGCCGGGTTCATCGCCACCAGCACGTTGGGCGCGTCGCCCGGTGTGAGGATGTCGTAGTCGGCGAAGTGCACCTGGAAGCTCGACACGCCGGGCAGGGTGCCGGCGGGAGCCCGGATCTCGGCGGGGAAGTTTGGCAGCGTGGAGATGTCGTTGCCGAGCTGCGCCGTCTCCGAGGTGAACCGGTCGCCGGTCAGCTGCATGCCGTCGCCCGAGTCACCGGCGAACCGGATGACCACGCGGTCGAGTTGACGGATCTGCTTGGTCACTGTGCCACCTTCGTTCGCGACTGCGGGGCTTGCCCGGCCACGGAACCTCCCTGACGCAACGCTTCACCGCACCGCCCCAGGCTGGTCCGGCCGCTGTCGTTCCTCACCTGAGAGCCTACGTCTAAGGGAGCCCTAACCATCCCCGGAGGTCCGCCGACTGGGACCCGAAGTAGTCGTGAAACGCCCACATTCGCGGTGTTACGCCCCGCCCGCCGTAATTCAGATCACCACCGGGTCGCGCCGATGACCCCGGCCGCGCGCTGCCGGGGTCATCCGTCGATCAGTCGGCGGGGTTTGGCGCGGGCTCCGGCGGCGGGCCGCCGAGCCGGCGGCGCAGCGAGGTCGTGGCCAGCGTGAGAGCCAGCATCACCAGCAGCGTGGAGACCGCGATCAGGATCACCGCGGTGCGCTGCACCGAGGTCAACCCGCCGCCCCGGGTCGTGGCACCGGCGGGCAGTACGCCCTGCGAGCCGGTCGGTGCGGGCGGGGAGACCACCGGCGTGGCCAGTGCGGCCGCCGCGGTGATCCGGAAGCTCATCTGCACCCGACGGGTCGGACCGCTGCGTGGATCGAGTTGACCGATCAGGGCCCCGGACAGCGGCGCTTCGCGCTGCGCCTGCGGCGTCGCCTCCACCGGCAGCTGCACCTCGGCTGTCGTGCCGGCCAGCACCACACCGGCGTCGCAGCGGGTACGCGTCGGGTCGACCGCCACGCAGCCGATCGGTGGGGTCGGCACTGTCACCCCGGCCGGCAGGACGACCTCGACCCGGCCGGCGGCGTCCACTGCGCCGGTGTTGCCCAGCCGGAGCGTGAGGGTGCTGGGGCCGCCGCTGATGTCGAAGGCCACCTCGTCGGCGGCGAGCGCGATCCCGGGCACCGGCGGGCCCGCTGGGAAGAGCACAGCGAAGCCCTGGTCGTCGCTCGCCTCTCCGGCCGCTCCCGGCGCGTCCGCGATGACCTGGACGGAGCCGCTGAGCGGCATCTGCTTCCACGCCGTGCCAGCGACCCGCAGCCGCAGCACGGTGCTGAACCGGACGCCCGCTCCGGCGGTCCAGGCCCCGCATCGGTACGTCCCACCACCGGCGGCGGCACAGCCCTTCGTGCCGGCATCGGTCAGCCCGGCGGGCAGCGTGTACGAGAGTCGGATCTGTTCCGTGGCGGTACCGGTGTTGTGCACAGTGACCTGGAGGGTGGCGACCGTGCTCGGCGTGTTCCAGTACGCCTCGGTGAGGGTGACGTCGCCGGTGGTGACCTGCACGCCCAGCGGGCTCTGCGGCGGCGGCGCCGAACCCGGGGCGGGCGGGCGGACCGTCGGCGCCGGCGGTGTCGGCGGGGCGGGGAGTGCCGTCGGTGGCACCGGGGGAGCCGGGCTGGGCGGTCGGGTGGTGCCGCCCGGCGCGGGCGCGCTGGTGGTTGGCGCCGGCGGGACCTCCGGGGCGGTGGTCACCGGCGCCGGTGGCGTCGTCTCCGGTGGCGGCGCGGTGGTCTCCGGTGCCGGGTCGGTCGGCTCGGGTTCGCCGCCCGGGTCTTCGGTCGGGGTGGGCTCCTCCGCCGGTGTGGTCGGGGGCACCTCGCCTCCCGGCTCGTTGACCGGCTCGGCCGAGGTCGCGACCGGGTCCGCGTCCGGCGCGGCCGCGCTGGCCCAGGCCGGTCCCACGGCGAGCGCCGTGAGCAGGCCGAGCGCGAGCGCGGTCGCCAGCAGGGGCGTGGAACGTCGCCCCTCCGCCCGGTTACCGGGCGATGCCTTCACGCGGGCCATCTGACCTCCGGTGACATGGGTGGGTGTCCAATATTCGGTAACAGTTGCCCCTGTGCACTAGTCCCATCCGGAAACAAATCCGTAACGTGTTTGGGACGGCCGGTCCGGGCGGACGGTAGGCTGCCGACTGTGAACGGATACCTGGGCTCGTACGCGACGCTCGGGCTCCTGCTGCTCGCCAGCGTTCTCTTCTTTGTTACGGCGTTCTCGGCCAATCGGGTGTTACGCCCGGCGCGTCCGGCCGATCCGCCGGGCAAGCGGGCCAGCTACGAGTGCGGGCTCGACCCGGTCGGTGCCGACTGGGCGCAGATGCAGATCCGCTACTACGTGTACGCCTACCTGTACGTGCTGTTCGCGGTCGAGGCGGTGTTCCTCTTCCCCTGGGCGGTGGTCTTCGACCGGCCGGGCTTCGGTCTGGTGACGGTGGTGGAGATGGCGGTGTTCGTGGCCGTGCTCGCGCTCGGCATCCTCTACGCCTGGCGTAGGAACATCCTCCGCTGGACCTGAGCGCTACTGCCTCCGGCGATCGTGTCGGTCCCTCCGACCGTTCGCTGTCGGTTACGGCGACGACCGGTCACGCGAGTCCCCGGCGGGTGGCCGTGGGCGGGCGGTCGCCTCGGATCGAGGCCACCATGTCCAGCACCCGGCGGGTTGGGCCGACCTGGTGGGCCCGGAAGACCCGGGCGCCCAACCAGGCCGAGACGGCCGTCGCGGCGAGCGTCCCCTCCAGCCGTTCGGCCACCGGCAGGCCCAACGTCTCACCGATGAAGTCCTTGTTGGAGAGCGCCACCAGCACCGGCCAGCCGGTCGCGGTCAGCTCGTCCAGTCGGCGGGTGATCTCCAGCGAGTGCCGGGTGTTCTTGCCGAAGTCGTGCGCCGGGTCGATGAGGATGCCGTCGGGGCGTACCCCTGCCGCCACCGCACGCTCGGCGAGCCCGGTCACCGTCGCGACCACGTCGGCGACCACGTCGGTGAAGGCGGCCCGGTGCGGCCTGGTCCGCGGCGTCAGCCCGCCGGCGTGCGAACAGACCAGGCCGGCGCCGGTCCGCGCGGCCACCCGGACCAGCGCCGGGTCGACGCCCGACCAGGTGTCGTTGAGGAGGTCGGCCCCGGCCGCCACGGCCTCCGTCGCCACCTCGGCCCGCCAGGTGTCGATGGAGATCACCACCTCCGGAAACGCGGCTCGGACGGCGGCGATGGTGTCCACCGTGCGCCGGATCTCCTCGGCGACGTCCACGTCCGCGCCGGGGCCGGCCTTGACACCGCCGATGTCGATGATGGCCGCGCCCTCGTCCACCGCCCGCTCCACCGCCCGCAGAGCGCTGTCGGCGGCGTAGGTGGCCCCGCGGTCGAAGAACGAGTCCGGCGTGCGGTTGATGATCGCCATCACCACCAGCTCGCCGGGGGCGAACGTGTGCCCACCCAGCCGAAGCGCCCCGGCCATGCCCGCCTCCTGGAAGTTCACGCCGTCGCCGCCGCGTCGGCCGGTCCCGACGCTAGTCGGTCGCCCGTCCAGGATTCCGGGCGGGCGTCGGCACCGATCGTGATCGAGGCGGGTGGCGGGGTCGCTCCCGGCCGGCTGCCATGCCACGATCAGTACATGGGTCAGCTTCTGCTCCTCCTGGTCGTGGCGTTGACCGTCGCGGCGGTGATATTCGGCGTGACGGTGCTGGTCAGCGGGCGTGATCCCGGCCTGGTGCCGGCCGAGCCGGATTCGCAGGCCGTGGCATTGCCGGGCACCCGCCCGTTGCGCGAATCCGACGTGGGGGCGGTCCGTTTCGACACCGGGTTGCGCGGGTACCGGATGGACCAGGTCGATCAGGCGTTGCGCCGTGCCGCCTACGACATCGGTTACAAGTCCGAGCTGATCGGCGTACTGGAGTCGGAGGTCATCGCCTTGCGTGAGGGGCGCACCGACGATGCGGACGTGCTGCGGCAGGCCCGCGAGCAGTCCGCCAGCAAGGTGACCACCGCGGACGCGGGCGAGCCGGCCGAGCCGGGCAAGGCAGCGGAGCCGGGCAAGGATGCGCCGCTGACCGGCGAGGCGGGCTCCGCCCCGGTCGGCTCGACGACTCCCGGCCCGTTGCCCGCCGCCAGCTCGTCCCCGGCGGATTCCGATGGGGTGGCGCCTGCCGCCGCGCCCACCGACGACGAGCCGGCTGATCGTGAGCAGACCGCCGGCACCGAGCAGCGCGACGCGGTGGTTCGGTCGGAGTCGGCGTGACCGAGCCGGAGGGCGCTGACGATCTTCGCGAGGCGGCCCGACCCGGTGCGGGTGAGGTGACCGCCACGGTGATCGTCGAGGCCCCGGCGGAGCGGGTGTTCGCGGCGCTGCTCGCCTGGGAACGTCAGTCCGACTGGATTCCGTTCACCCGCGTCCGGGTGGTCGAGGGCGACGGGCGCGAGGGCAGCCGGATCGAGGCGGTGACCGCGCTCGGCCGGGCGACGCTGCGCGACGAGATGCGGGTGGTCCGGGTCGACGAGCCGTACGAGATCGGCGTCGTGCACCACGGCCAGCTGCTGCGCGGCCCGGGAGTGCTGCGCTGCACCCAGCTGGACCGGGACCGCACCCAGGTCGTCTGGCACGAGTGGTTCCACCTGCCGGGCGGTCGGGCCGGTCGAGTGGCGTGGCCGGTGCTCTGGCCCGGCTCCAAGCTCGGCCTCACCCAGGCGCTGAAGAGGTTTGCCCGTCTGGTCGAGCAGGGCCGGCTGCCCTGACCGGGGAGCCGGGTGCCGGCTGCCAGCCCGGTGCGCGGAAGAGATGCCCGACCCGGTGCCGCCAGGTCGCCGCGGCGCGCAGGTCCCGGGCGATCGAGGCGTACTCGTGGAAGGCCACCCGGACCGGGTTGTAGCTGGCGACGTTCTTGGTCAGGCCGTACACGCAACGTTCCCGTTCCGGCGCGAACGACCTGAAGAGCCGGTCCCAGACGATCAGGATGCCGCCGAAGTTGCGGTCCAGGTAGCTGCCCTGCGACGCGTGATGCACCCGGTGGTGCGACGGCGTGTTGAACACCGCCTCGTACCAGCGCGGCATCTTCTCGATCCGCTCGGTGTGGATCCAGAACTGGTAGAGCAGGTTGACCGAGCCGCAGAATGCGACCACGGCCGGGTGGACGCCGGCCACGATCAGCGGGATGTAGAACACCCAACTGGTCAGGCCGGTCCACGGCTGGCGCAGGGCGGTGGAGAGGTTGAACCGCTGCGACGAGTGGTGCACCACGTGCGAGGCCCAGAGGATGCGGATCACGTGGTGGCCGCGGTGCGACCAGTAGTAGCAGAAGTCCTGCGCGAGCAGGATCAGCGGCCAGGTCCACCAGAGCTCGGCGACCCGCAGCGGGGTGAGCGCGTAGAGCAGCGCGTACGCGGCGGCGATCGGCACCTTCCAGAGCAGGTCGGCGAAGATGCTGCCCAGCCCCATCGTCAGGCTGGTCGCGGTGTCGGCGCCGCCGTAGCCGACCTCGTCGTCGTCGCGGTGCAGCAGGTAGGAGACCCGCTCCAGCACGATGAGGAGCACGAAGGCCGGGATCGACCAGGCGATGACGTCCGGGAACTCCTTCACCGCGGCCTCCGCTCGCCGTCACCGGTCGGGGTGCACCATCTGGTGACCTCGACCTACCGGTCGGTAACAAGCACCATAGGCAGCCGGGCGGCCGGTGGCAATGGGGTGTCGGTGCGATGCCCTAGCGTGTACGAGGTGACTGACCTGGTGATCGGCGCAGATGGGCTGGCTCGTTGCGCCTGGGGGTCGAGCACCCCCGACTACGCCATCTACCACGACACGGAGTGGGGGCGGCCGCTGCGCGGCGACGACGCGCTCTACGAGCGGATGACGCTGGAGGCGTTCCAGTCCGGGCTGTCCTGGCTGACCATCCTGCGCAAGCGTCCGGCGTTCCGACTGGCCTTCGACGACTTCCACATCCCGACCGTCGCCCGCTACGACGACTCCGACGTGACCCGGCTGCTCGCCGACGCCGGCATCGTCCGCAACCGGGCCAAGATCGAGGCGGCGATCGCCAACGCCCGCGCCGCACTGGAGCTGCCGGAGGGCCTGTCCGCGCTGCTCTGGTCCTTCGCGCCGGATCCCCGGCCAACTCGTCCCGCCTCGTTCGCCGAGCTGGCGCCGATCACCCCGGAGTCGACGGCGATGGCCAAGGCACTCAAGAAGCGCGGCTTCCGGTTCGTCGGCCCGACCACCGCGTACGCGCTGATGCAGGCCACCGGGATGGTCGACGATCACATCGTCGGCTGTCACGTCACCCTTCCAGCGGCGGCGTGATGAGATGGCAGGCATGACGACCGAGACCGCGCACCGGGCCGGTGCGGCCGGCAACGCCGACGGGGTGGGCGCCTGGGCGGTGCTGCTGCCCGCCGAACGGTACGAGGCCGAGCGGCTCGTGCACCACGACACGCTGGAGCTGACCGGGCTCACCGACGTCACCCGACCAGCGCTGGGCGACCAGGTCGCCGTGCTGGTCGACGCGCCGCCACGGCTGGTGGCCCTCGGCCGGGTCACCGCGCCGGGTCGACGCCACCGCGAAGACCCGGACGACCCGCAGTCCCCGGTCGAGCCGGGCACGCTCGTCGTCGCGTACACCCGTCGGGCCTTCGACGAGCCGGTGCCGGCCGACCTGCTGACGCTCGACGGGCCGGTCACCGCTGTGGAGCCGGCGGCCTTCCGGGCGCTGGCCGACCAGCTCGGCCCGCCCCCGGCGCGGCGCACCTGGCTGGTCAGCCTCGACCTGCCGATCGAGGCCGGCACGCCGGCCGAGGCGGTTCGGCTGTTCTGGTCCTACGTGCAGGAGCTGGGCCCGCGTGAGCTGCCCGCCTTCGTCTCGCCGGCCGGCGACGAGCTGGCCATGCAGGCGTTCGTGCTGGGCGAGCAGGCCAACCAGGACCCGGAAGAGGACGACTAGAAAAGCTTGTCCACTCGTCCCCGCCAGTCGGCGAGGACCGGGCCCGGGTCGGTGTCCAGCACCCGCTCCAGCAGCGTGGCGTAGACGTCCCGGAAGTCGGTGGTGTATTTCAGGTCGCCGTCGTCGAGGTCAGTGAGGCTCGGTGGTGCGCCGTGCCAGCCGCCCCGGACGCCCGCGCCGAGCAGCAGCACGTCCGAGGCCGTGCCGTGGTCGGTGCCGTCCGAGGCGTTGGCCCGTACCCGACGGCCGAACTCGGAGTAGACCGCCACCACCACCTTCCGGCCCGCCTCGGTGCGACTCATCCGGTCGGCGAACCCGGTCAACGCCCGGTCCAGCTGACCCAGCAGCACGGCCTGCAACTGCTTCTCGTCGGCGTGCGTGTCGAAGCCGCCCAGCGAGACCGAGAAGACCCGGGTGGACACTCCCGCCTCGACGCACTGCGCGACCAGGTCGAGCTGCGCGTCCAGCGGGGTGCGGGCCCCACCGGTGGCCGTCGCGGGGGCCTGCTCGCCGTCCGGGTCCGCCGTGTCCGGGTCGGCGGAGTCGCGCACCTGGCGGATCATCTCGTCCACCGACCGCAGGTCGGCGAAGCAGGCGGCGGCCCGGCCCCGGGCCGCCGACTCGCCCGCCTCGGCGGCGGCGAACGCGGTCAGTGTCGCCGCGGGCAGCCCCTTTGCGGCCTTCCGGTCGGTCACCGGCACCGCCGCACCGGCGCTCTCCGCCCCGGCCAGCAGCGGCGGCAGCGCCGGCTCGAAGGAGACCGCCAGCCGAGGGTCGCCACCGGCGCGGTCCAGCCACCGCCCGAGCCAGCCGGTGTTGCCGGGCCGGTCCGGTTGCGCGGTGTGCCAGATGTCCATCGAACGGAAGTGGCTGCGGTCCGGCTTCGGGTAGCCGACTCCGCGCACGATCGCCAACCCACCGCCGGACCAGCGCTGGTGCAGGCCGGCCAGCGCCGGGTTGAGGCCGAAGTCGTCGTCCAACCGCCGCACCTCCCCGTCCGGGTAGGCCAGCTCCGGGCGAGCCGCCCGGTAGGCCGGGTCGCCGTACGGAATGACCGTGTTGAGACCGTCATTGCCGCCGTAGAGGGTCACCAGCACCAGCGTGCGGGACTGTGGGTCCCGGTCCCCGCCGGTGTCCAGCAGGTCCCTCAGGCTGTACGCGCCGGCCCCGGCGGCCAACGCGCCCGCGCCGACCACCCCGCTGGTCAGTAGGAACCTGCGTCGGGTCAGGGTGTCCATGTCGACTCCTCCGCTCAGCTGACTGTGTATTCGGGGCTGACCAGGCCGGCGGCCAGCAGCTTGCGGGGCTCACCAGCCAGCGGGGTGAGAGCGGCGCGGGTGCGCGCGCCCCAGGCGTCGACCACCAGCAGTCGGGCCAGCGCGTCCGGTCGGCCGGCGGTGGGCGCGGCGGTCAGCCGGGCCAGCACCGCTGGTGCCGTGGCGGCGGCGAGCACCCCGGCCGTCCGCAGCCGGGCCTGCAACGACGAGGTGGTCAGCCAGGCGGACCCGGCCGGCCAACCGCCCACGCTCGGTGGGCGCAACGGCACCTGGTCGAGCGCGTTCAGACCGGCCAGCAGTTGTCTACGTTGCTGCTCGGGCAACGCGGACGGTCGGATGCCGAGCTGCCGCAGCGCACCGACCAACCACTCCACCGGCTGTTTCACCAGCGTGCCCCGGGTCTGCGCGAAGGCCGGTGCGGAGAAGAGCGCGCGCACTGTCGCGATGGTGTCCGCGCCGGCCAGGCCATCCGGCGCCGGGGTTGCGGTGCCGGCGTAACGGAGCCAGAGCCGACCGGCCACGAAGGTCGCCGCCGCCGGTTGGGCCGCCAGCAGGCCGGCGTACGCCTCGGCGTCGAACCGGCCGCTCTGCCCGAGGATGCTCTTCTCGCCAGGGTCGTGCCGCTTGGTTTCGAAGCGGACCGCGCCGGTACGCCGGTCGACCACCCAGCCGGTCAGGGCCCGCGCGCCGGCCTTCACGTCGGCCTCGCTGTAGGCGCCGATGCCGAGGGTGAACAGTTCCATCAGCTCGCGGGCCAGATTCTCGTTCGGCGCCTTGCGGGTGTTCTTCTGCCCGTCCAGCCAGACGATCAGGGCGGGGTCGCGCACCATCGCGGCGACCAGCGGGCCCAACGGCCCACGACCGTGCCGGCGCAGCGTCTCCAACTGGCCCACCATCAGTCGCGCCGACTTGACCTTCTGCGCGCTGGTGGCCCAGTGCCCGTGCCAGAAGAAGAGCAGCTTCTCGGTCAGCCCGTCCTCGGCCGCCACCATCCGGTCCAGCCACCACTCGGTGACCTGCTGGAGTTGCTTGCGGCGCTCCGCGTTGGCCTGCTGCCGTTGCTCGCGGGTGGAGTCCTTGGTCAGCCCGGCGTACGGGTCCGGGGGCAGCGTCGGAACCGGCGTGGCCGCCGCACCCCGGTCCGTCGCGGGCGGGGTGAGCAGCCGGTCCAGTGTCGCCGCCGGCCCGGCCCGCTCGGCCGCGTCCACCTCGTCGGCGGTCGGCCCGAAGGTGGCCCGGCGCAGCAGGTGCGCCACAGATTCACGATCGCTCATACCGGCCGACGCTAGGCGTCCCGTGTTCGAGGACGGTAAGGGCGGCGTCCGGATCGCGTTCAGCGTCCCTCGAAGACCGGTTTCTGCTTGCCGACGAAGGCGAGGGTGGCCGCCCGGTGGTCGGCGGTGGCACCGCAGATCGACTGGGCCTGCGCCTCGGCGGCGAGGGCGTCGGCGAGGGTACCGGCATCGGCGATGGAGAGCTGTCGCTTGATCGCCCCGTACGCGACGGTCGGGCCGGCGGCGAGGCGGGCGGCCAACTCCTGGGCGACGGGCAACACCTGCTCGTCGTCGTCCGTCAGCCGGTTGAGCAGCCCCAGCCGGCAGGCCTCCTCGGCGCGGACCGGCTCGGCCAGCAGCAGCAGCTCCACCGCCTTGGCGTGGCCGACGAGCCGGGGCAGCGTCCAGGAGGCGCCGGTGTCGGCGGCGAGACCGACCTTGGCGAAGGCCATCAGGAAACTGGTGGTCGGACCGCCGATGCGGATGTCGGCCAGGAACGCCAGCGACGCGCCCGCCCCGGCGGCCATCCCGCGGACCGCGGCGATCACCGGCTTGGGCAGGTTGGCGAGCCGGGCGGCGATCGGGTTGTAGTGCGCCCGCACGGTGCCCAGCGGGTCACTGGCGGCGTTTTCCAGGGTGGCCACGTGCTCGCGCAGGTCCTGACCGGCGCTGAACGACCCGCCGGCCCCGGCAAGGACAACCGCGCGGCAGGACCGGTCGGTCTCCAACTCCGCGAGGGCGTCCCGCAGCGCCTCCTTGAGCGCCACGTCGAGCGCGTTCATCGCGTTCGGCCGGTTCAGCGTGAGGGTGACGACGGCATCGGTCCGGTCGACCAGCAGCGGCTCGGTCACGTGTCTAACGACCCTTCTGTCGGACGATGCGGTTGCCGGCGTCGAGGCACTGTTCGACGTACCGGTCGGCGGCCGGACGCAGGCGGGCTGCGTGCCGGTCGAAGAAACTGGCCGCGGCGGTGCCGGGCCACCGCTCGGGCAGCAGCGCCGGGGGCAGCTGCGGATCCTGGAAGAGGAACGTACGCCACGCGTGCACGAGGCGGAACCGCGTCGCGTACGCCTCCTCGTCGCTGCTGCGCACTGTGACCGCGGCGAGCAGTGGGCGCTGGTCCGCGACGAACCGCTCGTAGGCGCGGCCGATCTCGGCCAGGTTCCAGGCGCGTCGGACCACGCCCATCGCGCCGGGGGTGCCGGAGAAGTGCGAGGCGGTGAACCGCTCGAACCGGATGCCGGTCTCGGCGAGGAGCAGGTCGACATCCTCGGCGGGACGGGTGGCGACCCAGGTCTGCTCGTCGAGCGTCCCGTAGCCGAGGAAGCTCAGGTTGGCGGCGAGCCGCTGGCGGTCCCGCCGGGAGCCCGGAGCCTCCAACACCAGCAGATCGAACCGGCCGTCCCAGGTGACCCGGCCGGTCCGGTAGATCCGGGCCGCTGCCTCGTCGAGTCGGCGGGCAGCTTTCGGTGTGATCGAATATCCCGGTCCGGAGACCAACCGGAGGGGCTCGAGCCAGCCTTGACGCACCATCCGGGAGACGGCGGTGCGAACTGCTGGCGGTGCGATTCCCAGCGGCGCCAGTAGCTTGACCAGGGCAGCAACCGGTGCCCGGCCACCCCTCGGACGGAGGTGGTCGCCGTACAGGTCGAAGAGTGCCGACCGTGCCTGCATGACCGCACATTGTGACAGGCCTTCTCAAGATAAGCTAGATGCTGTTACATCAATGCTGCTCCGGTTTGGGTCCGGCGGTGTTCATCAGGGAAAATCGTTGGTCGACACCCCCGTGACCGTTGCGGGTGGTCGTGACGAAGTGGCTGTGGGGCAACCCACCGACCCTGGTGTAGGTCTGAGGGGAGACAACATGGCGGCGATGAAGCCGCGGACGGGCGACGGTCCGCTGGAAGTCACCAAGGAGGGGCGGGGCATCGTCATGCGGGTCCCGCTGGAGGGCGGTGGCCGGCTCGTCGTCGAGATGACTCCCGACGAGGCCAACGCGCTCGGTGACGCACTGAAGGCAGCGGCTGGCTGAGTAAGGAGTGCTCCGGGCGGCTCACGCCGCCCGGAACGTTCTTTGGGCCCTGAGCCACCGGAATCGCCGGTGGCTCAGGGTCTTCAACGCTGCGGTCAGGTGGGTTCGCCGCCGGTCCGCGACACTTTCCTGGAGGTACGGTTCCGCGTGCTCGCCATCCGTCTGATTGCCGAGCCCGACCGGCTCGACGTCCTCGTCCTGCCCGTCCGCTCCGCCGATTCGACGGCGGAAGGCGACACCTCGGCCGAGCCCGTACCGACCGCCGTGGCGGGCCCGGACGGCACGGACGACGAGGCGGCCGCGCTGGCGTCAGCGGCCCGGCTGACGGGCCGAGCCGGCGAGATCCACACCCAGCTGCGCCCCGGGCGTACCCCCGGCCGGCTGCTGCTGCTCGGCATCGGTGACGGCGGCGAGGCGGCTTGGCGGACGGCCGGCGCGGCCCTGGCCCGCTCAGCTTCAGCTGAGACGCATATCACCATCGCGCTGCCGGCCGGGGTGACTCCGGCCGCGGTTCGCGGGTTGACCGAGGGGCTGCTGCTCGCCCCGTACCGGTTCCGACTCACCGAGGCCGGCGACCGACCGGCGCTCACCGACGTCGACCTGCTGCTCGACGACCCGACCGGGTACGAGGACACCGTCGCCACGGCCCGGACCACGGCCGCGATGACCCATCTCGCCCGGGACCTGACCAACACCCCCTCGTCGGTGAAGACCCCGCAGTGGTTCGCCGACCAGGTGGCCTCCGCCGCAGCCGACCTTCCGGACCTGCGGCTGCGGGTGCGTGGCCCGGCCGAGCTGACCACCGAGGGCTTCGGCGGGATCCTCGCCGTGGGCGGTGGCTCCGCCAGCGGACCCCGGCTGGTCGAACTGGACTGGCACCCCGCCAACGCGCGCACCCACGTGGTGCTGATCGGCAAGGGCATCACCTTCGACACCGGCGGCATCTCGATCAAGCCGGTGGCGTCGATGAAGCTGATGCGCAAGGACATGGCGGGCGCGGCCGCGGTCGTCGCCGCCACCCTGGGCGCTGCCGCGCTGCGACTGCCGGTCCGGATCACCACGTTGACCCCGCTGGCCGAGAACATGGTCAGCGGCTCGGCGTTCCGCCCCGGCGACGTCATCCGGCACTACGGCGGTACGACCAGCGAGACGACCAACTCCGACGCCGAGGGTCGGCTGGTCCTCGCCGACGCGCTGGCGTACGCGGTGCAGCAGCTCAAACCGGACCTGCTGCTCGACCTGGCCACGCTCACCGGCGCGAACTCGGTGGCGTTGGGCAAGCGCACCGCCGCCCTGTACAGCGAGAACGACGAGCTGGCCGCCAGCGTGCTGGCGGCGACCGAGGCAGCCGGCGAGTCGGCGTGGCGAATGCCGCTGCACACCGACTACGTCGAGTACCTCGGCAGCGAGATCGCCGACCTCTTCAGCGCACCGACGCAGGGTGCCGGCTCGGTGATGGCCGCGCTCTACCTGCGCGAGTTCACCGGCGACCTACGGGACCGCTGGCTGCATCTGGACATGTCCGCCCCGTCCTGGGCCGACGGCGACCAGGCCGAGGTCAGCCGTGGCGCCACCGGCTGGGGCGTCCGGTCGTTGCTGCGCTGGCTGGCCGACGTCAACTAGGGCGTGGGTCAGAGCCTCGGCGCGACCGTGGCTCTGACCTGTCCTGGGCTCGCATCAGCACTTCACCGCGGCGAGCAGCCCGTGCCCGACCGGAAGCAGCGCGGGAATCCAGTGCTCCGACTCCCGGACCGCCTTGATCGTCTCGCGAACCGTCACCGTCTCCGCGTCCCGGGCGGACGGGTCGCCGATCCGGTCGCTGGCCAGCACACCGTTGAGCGCCAGCACGCCCCCCGGGCGCAACAGCCGCAGCGCCGCCTCCACACAGGCGTGGAAGCCGGTCGCCTCCGCGTCCACGAAGACCAGGTCGTACGCACCGTCGGCGAGCCGGGGCAGCACGTCGAGCGCCCGACCGGTGATGATCCGGGTACGCCCGGCCGCGAAACCCGCCTCGGCGAAGATCCGCCGGGCGATCCGCTGGTGCTCCACCTCCACGTCGATGGTGGTGAGCACGCCGTCGACGCGCATGCCGCGCAGCAGCCAGACGCCGCTCACTCCGGTGCCGGTGCCGATCTCCACCACCGCACGGGCGTTGCCGGCGGCGGCCAGCAGCCGCAGCGCCGCCCCCGCGCCGGGGGTGACCGCGTCGAGGCCCACCTCCCGGGCCAGGCTGCGGGCGGTACGCAGAACGAGATCCTCGGTGACGTACGACTCGGCGAAGTGCTGGGCCTGTGTCGTCGAACTGCCGGAACCGGCGACCGTGGCGATGGGGCACCTCCGGGGGCGGTGCGTGGTGCGGGGGCGGGTTGGCACTGTGAGCGTAGAGGCGACCGTCGTGGGGCGCAGCCGCGCCTCCGCCGGAAGCGATCACCGGGGCAACCGCTGACTGCACCGCGTCCATCCGTGCAATCCTGGAGGCGGTATCCCGTCAGCCGCGACCAGACCGGCCCGTGGCCGGGCGACGCGGCACGGGATCCGGGGACGGACTGGGAGGCACCGACGTGACCGACGGCTGGGACTGGCGCCGGGGCGGTGAGACTCCGGCTCCGGCGCGACCGCCCGGGGCAGGAGCCCCGTCGGTGGGGCCGCCGACCATGCCGGGGGCTGACCGCACGCCCCTCGCCTCGCCAGGCAGCGGAACAACACCGGGCTGGCCGGCGTCTCCCGTCGGGCCGGCGTCCTACGGCGCGCCGGCTGCGGGCGGGCCCAACTCGGCCGACGCGTCGGCCTGGTGGTCGGACGCGCTCGCCGACCCCTGGCGCGACCCGGCGGCCCCGACCGCTGTGGTGGTCCCCGGGGTGGTGACCCCCGGCGCCGAGCCCGAGCCGGTCACCGACCCAGACGCGCCGGGCCGGCCGACACTGCGCCACCTGTTGCTCATTCCCGTGATCACCGCGCTGCTGGCCGGCACCCTCGGCGGTGCGTTGGGCTACGCGTTCGCGGTGCGCGGCGGCGCTGGTGCGGCGGTCCTCGGCGGTGCGCCCGCGGAGGTGCCGGCGCTGGCGCAGCGCAAACCGGAGTCGCTGGCCGGGGTCGCCGAACGGGTCCTGCCCAGCGTGGTCACCGTCCGGGTGAGCAGCCTCGGCGGGACCAGTGAGGGCTCCGGTTTCGTCGCCACCGCCGACGGCCATGTGATCACCAATGACCATGTGGTGGCCGGCGGCACCGGAAAGGCCTCGGTGGTCTTCAACGACGGCAGCACCGCGCCGGCGACCATCGTCGGTCAGGACGCGGAGTCGGACATCGCGGTGATCAAGGTGAGTCGTCCCGGGTTGCGGCCGGTGGAGTTCGGCGACTCCGACGCGCTGGCGGTCGGCGACCCCGTGCTCGCCATCGGCTCGCCGTTGTCGCTGGCCAACACGGTCACCGCCGGCATCGTGAGTGCGCTGGACCGGACGATGCAGGCCGGCGAGCCGGGCGGGCCGGTGCGTTACTACGCCGCCATCCAGACCGACGCAGCTGTCAACCACGGCAACTCGGGCGGCCCACTTGTCGACGGCGCCGGCCGGGTGGTCGGCGTGAACTCCACCATCAAGTCACTTGTCGCCGAGGGGCAGGAGGCGGGCAACATCGGGCTCGCCTTCGCCATCCCGATCAACCAGGCCAAGCGGGTGACCCAGGACATCATCGGCACCGGCAAGGCCCGGCGTACGGTGATCGGCGCCCGGGCGGACGGCCCGACCGGGGTCGTCGGGGGTGGCCTGCGGCTGGCCGAGGTGGAGCCGTCCGGCCCCGCGGACGGCGCCGGACTGAAGGCGGGCGACGTGATCCTCAAGATCAACGGGCGGCCGATGACCGAGCCGACGGATCTGACCGCGTTGGTCCGCAAGTACGCGCCGGGCTCGGTCGTGACCGTCGAGTATCGGCGGGGCTCCGCCCGGCAGAACACCTCGGTAACTCTCGCCGCGGACGCGAAGTGACTCACCGCGGAAGCGAAGTGAACAGCGGCGCACCCCTTGCCCGAAAGCCGTCCGCCGTGCGTAGTCTTGCTGCTGACGCCGAGAGGAGGCCCGCGGGATGCTCGACAACCTGAACTGGTGGGAGATCGGTGCGCTGCTGCTCCTGGCGCTGCTGATCTTCGGCGACCGGCTCCCCGCTGTGATCACCGACGGCCTGCGGTTGGTGCGCAACCTGCGCAACATGGCCCGCAACGCCACCGGCGACCTGAGCCGTGAGCTAGGCACCGACATCCAGCTGGAAGACCTGCACCCGAAGGCGTTCATCCGCAAGCACCTCCTCAGCGAGGAGGACGAGGCGGCGATCCGCAAGCCGTTGCAGGGCGTTTACGACAACCTGCGCGCGGACGTCAGCGGCGTGCATAACGACCTGAAGGACGTGGCCAACGCCGCCGACCTGCGGTCGAACGAGGCCCGGTCCGGCACGGCCACCAGCAGCCCCTCGGCTCCGGCCCCCCGCGCCAGCTACGACGACGCCACCTGACCGACCCGTACCCCGACCGGCTGGTGCCCGCGACCGGCTAGTCCGCCCTGCCCGGACTCGGCCGGATCGTGCCCGCCTGGGCCCGGCGCCGGCTTGATCGACTCGGGTTCCCGGAAGTCGCGGTATCCCACGCCGTTTGAGCGGCCGACTTCCTGAAACCCGAGTTGACCATGCCGGCCACGCCGGCCGGTACCGGCCCTGCCGGCCGCCTGCCCGTGCCGACTGCCTGCCCGTGCCGGTCGCCAGCCACGTCGCGGCGGCCTGGCTGGACCACCTACCGACGCGACTCAGCCCGCCGGCCAACAGTGGCCGACGGGCTGACGGTGTACCGGGTGGTCAGCGCCCAGCGGGCTTGAGACCGAGTGGCTTGCCGAGCAGTGACTCGCGGCGCAGGGCGAGCCGGTCGGCGATCGTGCCGAGCGCCTGGGCGGCCGGGGACTCCGGTTCGGCCAGCACGATCGGGTTGCCGGCGTCGCCGGCTTCGCGGACCCGGGTGTCCAGTGGGATCTGACCGAGCAGCGGCACCTGGGCGCCGATGGTCCGGCTCAGCGACTCCGCCACCGCCTCACCACCGCCAGCGCCGAAGATCTCCATCCGGGAGCCGTCCGGCAGCTCCAGCCAGGACATGTTCTCGATGACGCCGACCACCCGCTGGTGGGTCTGCAGGGCGATCGCCCCGGCCCGCTCCGCCACCTCGGCGGCGGCGGTCTGCGGGGTGGTGACGATCAGGATCTCCGAGTTGGGCAGCAACTGGGCCAGCGAGATGGCCACGTCACCCGTGCCCGGCGGCAGGTCGAGCAGGAGCACGTCCAGGTCGCCCCAGTAGACGTCGGCCAGGAACTGCTGCAGTGCCCGGTGCAGCATCGGGCCGCGCCACACGACGGCGGCGTTGCCGGACGTGAACATGCCAATGGAGATCACCTTCACGCCGTGCGACTGCGGCGGCATGATCATGTCTTCGACCCGGGTGGGCCGGGCCTCCGTGCCGAGCATCCGGGGCACCGAGTGGCCGTAGATGTCCGCGTCGACCACGCCGACGGAGAGCCCACGGGCGGCGAGCGCCGCCGCCAGGTTGACCGTGACACTGGACTTGCCGACGCCACCCTTGCCGCTGGCCACCGCGTACACACGGGTGCGGGAGCCGGGCTGGGCGAACGGGATGACGGGCTCCTCGGTGGCGCCGCCGCCACGCAGCTGCGACTGCAACGACTGCCGCTGCTCGGGGGTCATCACCCCAAAGTCGATCTCCACGCCGGTGACGCCGGGCACAGCGGCGACGGCGGCGGTGATGTCCGTACGCAGCTTGTCCTTGAGCGGGCAGCCGGCGACGGTGAGCAGCAGCTCGACGCGGACGACACCGCTGGCACCGATCGTGGCGGAGCGGACCATGCCCAGCTCGGTGATGGGCCGGCGGATCTCCGGGTCGTTGACGGTGGCCAGGGCGGCCTGGATCGCGTCCTCGACGGTGCTCACGGGTGCTGACATGCCCGCAATGCTACGTCGCGGGGCATCCGTTGCCGCCGCTGCCCGGGGCGGTGTGAGCCAATCGATGACCCGTCGGTCAGCTCTCTGACCGGCGCGGGCCGGTGCCGTCCGGCCGGGCGTCCCGGGTGAAGTCGCCGTCCAGGTCGTCGCGGGGTTCTTCCAGTCCGACGCCGTCGGTCGGCCGCTGGCCACGTCGCTCCTGCCGGCTGTCCTTCTCCTGCTGGCGGCGCTCCAGCCTTTGCCGGCGCTGCCCCATCTCGTCCAGCTCCTCGGCCAGCCGGGTCAGCTCGGAGCGGAGGAAGTCGCGGGTCGCCACCTCACCCAGCGCGATCCGCAGGGCCGCGATCTCCCGGGCCAGGTACTCGGTGTCCGCCTTCTGCGCGGTGGCTCGCCGCCGGTCCTCCTCCAGGGCCACCCGGTCCCGGTCGGCCTGCCGGTTCTGGGCCAGCAGGATCAGCGGCGCCGCGTAGCTGGCCTGCAACGACAGCACCAGGGTCAGGAACGTGAAGGTGTACG
Source organism: Micromonospora sp. CNZ322 (assembly GCF_007827755.1). Taxonomy (NCBI): domain Bacteria; kingdom Bacillati; phylum Actinomycetota; class Actinomycetes; order Micromonosporales; family Micromonosporaceae; genus Micromonospora; species Micromonospora sp. CNZ322. The sequence continues at coordinate 859,325 of NZ_VITD01000001.1, read as the reverse complement.
GGTCGAAGCGCAGATCCGCCGGGGCCAGGGTGTTCCAGACGAACCAGATCGTGATCACCACCGTCATGACGACGATGAAGTTCGCGGTGCCCATGCCGCGGGCGATGCCCTCCGACCACCGGCCGAACGCCTCCGCGTCGAACCGGGGCAGCTTGATGCCCCGGGGCTCGCGCGGCTGGTCGAGCCGTTCGTTCCGCCGCTGCTCAGCCATCCGCGCCGTCCAGCGCCGCGTCGGTGGTGCCCGGGGCGGCCAGGGCGTCGCGGTCCCGCCAGTCCCGGGGTAGCGAGTGGTCCAGCACGTCGTCCACTGTCACGGCGCCGACCAGCCGGTTGCTCCGGTCGATCACCGGCATGGCGACCAGGTCGTAGGTGGCCATCCGACGGGTGATCTCCGGCAACGGGGTGGTGGGGCGCAGCGGGTCGATGTCGTTGACCACCACCTTGCCCAGCAGGTCGGCCGGCGGTTCACGCAGGAGCGCCTGGAAGTGCACCATGCCCAGGTAGCGGCCGGTCGGCGTGTTCTGCGGTGCGCGGGTCACGAAGACCTGCGCGGCGACGGCGGGGGAGAGCTGCGGCTCCCGGATCCGGGCCAGCGCCTCGGCGACTGTGGCGTCCGGCGGCAGGATGACCGGCTCCGAGGTCATCACACTGCCCGCCGTGCCGGGGGTGTACTTCAGCAGTTGGCGTACCGGGTCGGCCTCGTCCGGCTCCATCAGGTCCAGCAGCACGTCCTGCTCGGGTGGGGGCAGTTCGTTGAGCAGGTCCGCGGCGTCGTCCGGGTCCATCTCCTCCAGGACGTCGGCGGCCCGCTCCCGGTCGAGGGCGGCGAGGATCTCCACCTGGTCGTGCTCGGGCAACTCGCTGAGCACGTCGGCCAGCCGCTCGTCGTCCAGCGCGGCCGCGACCTCGTTGCGCCGGGCGTCGGGCAGATCCTGCAACGCGTTGGCCAGGTCGGCGGGGCGCATGTCCTCCAGGACGGCGAGCAGGTTCGCCGTACCCCGGTTGTCGGCGATGCCGCTGAGCCCGCGCACCCGGTCCCACTCGACCTGGTGCAGGTGGCCGCGGCGGCTGAGCCGACCGGTCTGCTCGCGTACGGCGACGCGGGTCAGCGACCACTCGCCACCCCGGGAGCACTCCATCGCGACGTCCACGACCGCGCCGGGCTGGCCGCCCGGGTCGAGTTGCACCCGCCGGTCGAGTAGTTCCTGGAGCACCAGCAGCTCGTTCGGGCGCTTCTCGAACCGGCGCAGGTTGAGGGTGCCGGAGCCGAGCACGACGGCGTCCGCGTCGATGGAGGTGATCCGGTTGATGGACAGAAAGATCCGACGACGCATCGGCATCTCGGCGACGAGGCCCACCACCTCCGGCGGACGCTTCGTCGCCCGCAGCCGTGCCACGGCGTCACGAACCCGGCCCACCTGATCGCCGTTCGGGTCGAAGACGGCGACTCCGGCGAGACGGGCGATGTAGACCCGGGTCGGCGTACTCACGGGCACCAGCCTAAGCGCCTAGTGTTTATCAACATGTCGACCTTGGCCTACGAGATCGTGGACGTCTTCACCGATCGCCCCTTCGCCGGCAATCCGCTGGCGGTGGTGTTCGGCGCGGAGGCGCTGGCCACCGAGCAGATGCAGGCGCTCGCGTTGGAGTTCAACCTGTCCGAGACGGTGTTCGTGCTGCCGCCGACCCAGGTCGGCAGCACCTACCGGGCCAGGATCTTCACTCCGGTGGAGGAGTTGCCGTTCGCCGGGCACCCCAGCGTCGGCGCGGCGGTCACCGCCTGCCGGCGGGGCATGTTCGGTGTGGGGCAGGTCACCCAGGAGTGCCGGGCCGGTGTGCTGCCAATCGAGGTGACCGCGTCCGGGGCGACGCTGACCGGTGGCGCCCCGACCCTCGGCCCGGAGCTGGACCCGGAGCCGTTGCTGGAGATCGCCGGGCTGGTCGCCGACGACCACGTCGGGCCCGCCCCCCGGGTCGCCGGCTGCGGGCTGGAGTTCCCGTACCTGCCGGTGCGTCCGGAGTCGGTGGCCCGCGCCCGGGTGGATCCGGCGGCAGCGCAGCGGTACGGGGTGTCGCACGTCAGCGTCTTCTCCTGGGACGCGACCGCGCAAACCGCGCACGCCCGGGTCTTCGTGCCGGGGATGGGCGTTCCGGAGGACCCGGCGACCGGTTCGGCGGCGCTCGGCCTCGGTGTCTGGCTGGTGGCGAGCGGTCTGCTGCCCGGCGAGGGGCGGTCGGAGTACGCGGTCCGTCAGGGCGTGGAGATGAACCGTCCGTCCGCGTTGGCCTGCACGGTCACCGCGGCGAACGGTGTGGCGATCGGCGCGACGGTCGCCGGCCAGGTGGTGCCGGTGGCCCGCGGCGAGATCGCCGTGCCGCCGTTCGTGGGTTGAGCGGAGGCGCCGATGCGGGAGGATGCGGGTGTGACGGACGAGGACGCCCCCGGGGGCACCCCACTGGTCGACGAGGCGATGAAGAAGGCCGCAGTGGCCTGGGTCAGCGTTGCCGGCGGGCCGGCGCTCGCGCTCTGGTGCGCCCCGCTGGAGGGCGCGCTGCTGGTGGTCAGCGGGCCGGGCGAGCAGGCCGCACCGGGTCTGGCCGACGCGACCGAGGCCCAGGTCACCCTGCGCGGCGACCACGGTGGTCGGATCGTCACCTGGCCGGCCCGGGTGAGCCGGTTGCAGCCGGGCACCGAGGCGTGGGATGTCACCGCGGCGCTGGTGGCGGCGAAGCGCCTCAACGCGCCCGGTCCGACCGCTGACCTGGTGGCCCGATGGGCTGCCGACGGATGCGCGGTGAACCGCCTCGCCCCGGCCGGTACCCCGCTGGCCGGAACGGAGTTGCCGGCCGACGCGCAGGCCGAGCCACCCCGGGCGACTCCGGCGGTCCGGGCCACCCGTAAGCCGTTCCGCCTGCACCGGGTCCGCCGCCGCTGATCGGTTGATCAGGTCCGACCGCCGACGCCCGCCACCGCGGCGTCGGCGTCGACGAGGGCGAGCACCTCGCCCAGGGTGCCGAGCGTGGGGCCGCGCCAGTCCCGGTCGGCGTTGAACACCATGTGCGTGGCCAGATCCGGTGCGGCGAGCCGGACGGCGGTCATCCCGGCCCGCTCGGCGCCGGTCAGCTCCTGGCTGCCGCCGTCACCGACGTAGAGGCAGTCGCCCGGCGCGAGCCCGAGCCGCTGGCAGGCCGTCAGGTAGAGCGTCGGATCCGGTTTGCACCGCCCGACCTGCACCGAGAAGACCCGTACGTCGAGCAGGGGGGCGATCGCGAGCTGCGGCAGGAAGGCCGGCAGTTCGTGCGTACAGTCGCTGATCACGCCGGTGCGCAGGCCGCGCTGGCGCAGAGCCGCCAGCACCGGCACCGCGTCGGCCCGCAGCCAGGTGTCGGCGCGGACCGCCCGGTGCCGGGACGCCACCGCTGCCCGTACCGCGTGGTCGCTGGGCTGTACGCCGGCCTGGGCGCACACCCAGCGCAGGGTCGCCTCCGCGTCGCCGAGCCGGCCGCTGGCCCGCTCGTAGTAGGTGCGGTTCAGCACCTCGGTCAAGATCTCGGTGGGACATCCGAGCAGCTCGGCGGTGCCGACGTGCGCGACACCGCGTTGTACCGAACGGGTCAGGGTGCCGAAGAAGTCGAACAGCACCGCCTGGTAGCTGGCCATGGGGGAGCGCCTCCGGGCGGTCGAGGGTCGTCGGCGCGAACCCGCGTGATCGTAACGGAGTGATGACCGTCCGTGCTGGCCATCACACGTGTGAGGATTACGTCCCGTGCCCCCACCTTCGCCCCGGCCATCAGTGGATCCGCTGACCACCGGCGCGGTCGGGCTGGCCGTGGTCGCCGTGTCGTCGTCCGCGCCGCTGATCGCGTACGCCGCCGCCCCCGCGCTGGCCATCGCGTTCTGGCGCAACCTGCTCGCGGTGGCCGTGCTGAGCCCCTTCGCGCTGGTCCGACGCCGCGCCGAGTTCCGCAGACTGACAGTTGGCGCGGGGCGGCGGGAGGGCCTGTTCTGCGTTCTGTCCGGGGTCGCCCTGGCCGGGCACTTCGCGACCTGGGTGCCGAGCGCTCAGCTCACCTCGGTCGCCACGTCCACCGCCCTGGTCGCCACCCAGCCGGTCTGGCAGGGGCTGATCGCCCGCGCCCAGGGGCGTCCGCTGCCGCGGGTGGTGTGGATCGGCATCGCGGTGGCGGTCGGCGGCGCGGCGGTCGCCACCGGGGTGGACGTGGGGGTCTCCGGCCGGGCCGTCCTCGGTGACGTGCTGGCGCTGATCGGCGCCATGTTCGCCGCCGTCTACACCGCCTTCGGGGAACGGGCCCGGGTCAGCATCAGCACCACCACCTACACCACCATCTGCTACGGGATCTGCGCGCTGATCCTGCTGGCCCTGTGCCTGGCCGGCGGCGTACGGCTGACCGGCTTCGACGGGCGTACCTGGCTGGCCATCCTGGCCCTGGTGGCGGGTGCCCAACTGCTCGGGCACTCGATGTTCAACTACGCCCTGCGGAAAATCCCGGCAACCACTGTGAGCGTGCTGATCCTGCTGGAGGCGCCCGGCGCGGCAGTGCTCGGTTGGGCCTGGCTGGGTCAGCTACCCCGCCCGTACGCGCTGCTCGGCATGGCGTTGCTGCTGGCCGGCGTGGCGGTGGTGGTGCTCGGCGGCCGGCGGAGCGAACCCAGCGCCCTGCCGGCCGACCCGACTCCGCTGGCCGACTGACGGCGCGACACGAACGGACCGAGGCCCCCCGCCTACCGGGTCAGCCCTCGTGCACCTCGATGACCCGGGTCGTCGGCGCGGCTTCACCGAGGGCGGTACGCAGCGCCGCCCGCTCCGGGTCGGCGAGGAACGATTCGTAGCCGGCCCGCCCGTCGAACTGGATCACGTGCACCTCGGTTTGCCCGTCGGTGCCGCGCAGTCGCCGCTCCAGCCGGCCGCCGTGCCGTTCGAGCAGGTCCAGCACGGCGTCCTCGTAGCGCTGCCCGGCGGCCTCGGCCCCGACGGCGAACTCGACGATCGCGACGAGCGTCAGCACACCGGCCCGGTCAGCCATCGAGACCGACGGCCTTGGCGCTCGCCGCCCACAGCCGGGCGGCGAGCTGCGGATCGGCCGCCTTGCGGAGCGGTCGACGCGGCCGACGGTCGACGTAGTAACCCCCGTTGATCAGCCGGGAGCGCTCCTGGTTGGCCAACCACACCAGGGTCTCGGCGCCCTTCTCCGGGCTGCGGAACGGCATGAACCGCATGCCGAACGCGACCAGCCTGCTGTCGTTGGCGAACCGGGTGCGGACCACCCCGGGGTGGAAGCTGTACGCGGCAACGTCCGGCCAGCGCCGGGCGGCCTCGGCGGTGAACAGGACATTCGCCTGCTTGCTGGTGCCGTACGCGCCCATCGGCCGGTAGTCACGCAGTGGCTTGTTCAGGTCGTCCGGGTCCAGTGCGCCGAAGCGGTGCGCGCCGGAGGCGGTCACCACGACCCGGCCCACCCGGTCGGCGAGCAGGTTGGTCAGCAGGAACGGGGCCAGGTGGTTGGCCTGGATCGACATCTCGAAGCCGTCGACAGTGCTCAGTGGTTGCAACGCGATCGCGCCGGCGTTGTTGGCGAGCACGTCGATCCGGTCGTACGCCGCCCGGAGCTGCTCGGCCAGCCGGCGTACGTCGTCGAGGACCGCGAAGTCAGCCCGGAACAGCTCCGGACGTTCACCGGAGTTCTCCCGTACCCGAACGGCTGCGGCCTGCAGGCGGGCCGGGTCCCGCCCGACCAGCACCACCTGGTCGCCCCGGCAGGCCAGGTGCACGGCGGCGGCCAGCCCGATGCCGGAGCTGGCCCCGGTCACCACCACCAGTCGGCGCCCAGTGAGATCTTCCACAGGTCCATTCACCCCGGTCATGGCGCGAGGTTACCGTGGCGTCACAACGCCCTTTGGGATCGTTAAGGTCCCGGATCTGTCGTCAGGTGGCGTCGGCATGCCCGCCGGACGCTGGAAGGAGCGCATCCATGGCCGCAGTCGGTCGCCCCCGCAGGTCCTGCCTCGCCGTGCCAGGTTCCAGCGTGAAGATGCTCGGCAAAGCCCAGGGCCTCCCGGCCGACCAGGTCTTCCTGGACCTGGAGGACGCCGTCGCCCCGCTGGCCAAGCCGGACGCGCGCAAGAACATCGTGGCCGCCCTCAACGAGGGTGACTGGGCCGGCAAGACCCGGGTGGTCCGGGTCAACGACCTGACCACCCCGTGGACCTACCGGGATGTCATCGAGGTCGTCGAGGGCGCCGGCGCCAACCTCGACTGCATCATGCTGCCGAAGGTGCAGACCGCCGCCCAGGTGCAGTGGCTGGACCTGACGCTCACCCAGATCGAGAAGACCATCGGTCTGGAGGTCGGTCGGATCGGCATCGAGGCGCAGATCGAGAACGCCGCCGGCCTGGTCAACGTGGACGCGATCGCCGCCGCCTCGCCGCGCGTGGAGACCATCATCTTCGGCCCGGCCGACTTCATGGCGTCGATCAACATGAAGTCGATGGTGGTCGGCGGCCTGATCCCGGACTACCCGGGCGACCCGTACCACTACATCCTGATGCGGATCCTGATGGCCGCGCGGATGCACGACAAGCAGGCCATCGACGGCCCGTTCCTGCAGATCCGCGACGTCGACGCGTTCCGCGAGGTGGCCAAGCGCTCGGCCGCGCTGGGCTTCGACGGCAAGTGGGTGCTGCACCCGGGCCAGATCGACGCCGCCAACGAGGTCTACCAGCCGGCGCAGGCCGACTACGACCACGCCGAGCTGATCCTCGACGCGTACGAGCACTACACCTCGGAGGCCGGCGGCCGGCTCGGTGCCGTGATGCTCGGCGACGAGATGATCGACGAAGCGTCCCGCAAGATGGCGCTGGTGGTCGCGGCCAAGGGCCGGGCCGCCGGGATGAGCCGTACCTCGTCGTTCACCCCACCGGCGCAGTGACCGGCCGGGCCGGGACGACCGCCGCCGGCTGTCGGTCCGGCCCGACAACCGCCGGTACGCCGGCCCGCCCCCGCGGGCCGGTCAGTAACTGCTGCTGTTGTCGCTCGTCGCGATCGCGTAGATGATCGCGGCGGCGTAGATGGCGATCACCAGCACCAGGAACCCGGTGAGAATCCAGCCGACGATGATGGCGGCCTTCGCCATCCCCGCCCCGCCCTCGCCGCTGAGCCGGATCTGCTTCTGCGCCACGTGGCCGAGGATCGCGCCGATCGGCGCGGTGATGCAGGACGTGAAACCGATCAGGGCCAGCACGAACGCCGCGATGGCCATCCCGTTGGTCTTCGGGGGCTGCGGGTAGCCGTAGCCGGGGTACTGCGGCGGGTAACCAGGCTGGGCGTATCCGGGTGGGGCGTAGCCAGGCATCGGCTGGGCCGCTGGCTGCTTCGCGCCGGCGTACGGGTCGACCGGGGCGTACGGGTCCGGGGCGTACGGATCGGGGGCGTACGGGTCGACCGGGCCAGGTTGCGCGGGCACCGGCTGACCGGCCACGAGGGTCGGGTCCGGTGCGGGGCTCGACGGCTGGGCCGACCACGTGGGATCGCTCCAGTTGCCGGGCGGCGGGGGATTGGTCATGCGAACTCTCCGTCGGGTTGGGGTGCGGAGACAGGGTAGCCAGCGCCGCCCAAACCCGACGCCCCTGCTTCCGGGTGCCGCGTTGCTCGGGCCGGTCGTAACGGGCAGGATCCCTGACATGGCATACGACGCGCGCGCCGCGGACCGCTCCGGCAGTCGACCCCGACGGGACGTCAGCCGCCCGGGTGCGGCCCGGCGCGCCCGGACGGCCGCCCCGGCGGGTAGCCCCGGTCCCGACGAGCCGGTCTCGCTCACCGACCCGGTCACCATGCGCCTCGACGGGCGGGTCGCCCTGGTCACCGGGGCCGGCAGCCCGGACGGCATCGGTTACGCCACCGCCCGGCGACTCGCCGACCTGGGCGCGCGGGTGGCCATCGTCTCCACCACCCGACGCATCCACGAGCGGGCGACAGAGCTGGGGGTGACCGGCTTCGTCGCGGACCTGACCGACGAGTCCGAGGTCGGCGCGCTGGCCGATGCGGTCGCCGAGCAGTTGGGCGACGTCGAGGTGCTTGTCAACAACGCCGGCCTGGCCAGTCGGGCCAGCCAGGGGGTGCTGCGGCCGGTAGCGCAGCTGACCTACGACGAGTGGCGCGGTGAGATCGACCGCAACCTTTCCACCGCATTCCTGTGCAGCCGGGCGTTCATCGGGGGGATGGCCGAGCGGGGTTGGGGTCGGATCGTCAACCTGGCGGCCACGGCCGGCCCGGTCAACGCCCTGCCCACCGAGGCGGCGTACGCCGCGGCGAAGGCCGGGGTCGTCGGGCTGACCCGGGCCCTGGCCATGGAGATGATCGCCGACGGGGTGACCGTCAACGCGGTGGCACCCGGCACCATCTACACCGCGGCGTCCACCATGGCCGAGATCAAGCAGGGGCTGGGCACCCCGGTGGGGCGACCGGGCACACCGGACGAGGTCGCCGCGGCGATCAGCTTCCTCTGCTCGCCGGCCGCCTCGTACATCACCGGGCAGATGCTTGTGGTGGACGGCGGCAACAGCGTCCGCGAGGCCCGCTTCCGCTGACCGCGCCGGCCGGCACCGGGCAGCGTCCGCGAGGCCCGCTTCCGCTGACCGCGCCGGCCGGCACCGGGCCGTTCGTCAGTAGCCGCCGCTGTCGCCGGTGTTGCTGAAGGCCACCAGCGCCAGCCAACCACAGCAGGCCAGCACGGTGAGCCCGGTGAAGACGTAGCCAAGGATCAGCCCCCAGGTCGCGAGCTGGTCGCCCTCCTCGCCGCTGGTGCGGATCTGCCGCTTGGCCACGTGGCCGAGGACGGCGCCGGCCGGCGGAAAGACGAAGGCGAACACCAGCGACAGGATCGCCAGCACGTTGGTGCCCCGACCCGGCCCAGACGGCGGTGGGCCGTACTGACCGTAGGGGCCCTGCGGGGGGTACGGCGGTTGCTGGCTCCAGTGCGCCGACTGCTGCGGCCCCTGGTGGCCGTACGGCGACGGTTCGCCCGCCGGTGGCCCGTACGGTGAGCGTTCCGCTGGCAGCTCGTACGCCGGCTGGTCCGGCTGCGGCGCGTACGGCGACTGACCGGCCGGCGGTGGCGCGTACGGCGACTGGTCCTTCGGTGGCTCGTAGGGTGACGGCGGCGGCTCGTCCTCGGGCGGTCCCGACGGCGGCGGGTAGCTCACAGCTGTCCTCCTCCTGCCGGTGCCGGAAAAGTCCCTCTTGCCGGACGCTACCCGCAGCGGTGAACCTTTTCACAGCGGTTGTGTGGACTGGTCACCTTGGCCTCGTCGACCCGAGGGGCCGATACTGACCCAGCGTTCAGTTACCCATGAGTAGTGCGCGGATCCCCGGAGGCTGAGATGGCCCGACTCGCCCAGACGCCCGGCCTGACCGATGTGCAACAGTCGATCCTGGAGACCGTTCGGGACTTCGCCGACAAGGAGATCATCCCGCACGCCCAGCGGTTGGAGCACGCCGACGAGTACCCCACCGACATCCTCGACGGCATGCGCGAGATGGGGCTGTTCGGCCTCACCATCGACGAGGAGTACGGCGGCCTCGGTGAATCGCTGCTCACCTACGCGCTGGTGGTGGAGCAACTGTCCCGGGGCTGGATGTCGATCTCCGGCATCGTCAACACCCACTTCATCGTGGCGTACCTGATCTCCCAGCACGGCTCCCCCGAGCAGAAGGCCCGGCTGCTGCCGAAGATGGCCACCGGCGAGGTGCGCGGAGCGTTCTCCATGTCCGAGCCCGAGACCGGCTCCGACGTCTCGGCGATCAAGTCCCGGGCCGTCCGGGACGGCGACCGCTACGTGCTCAACGGGCAGAAGATGTGGCTCACCAACGGCGCCTACTCCTCGGTGGTGGCCACCCTGGTCAAGACCGACACCGGCGCGGAGTCCGTCTACGGCAACATGAGCACCTTCCTGCTGGAGAAGGAGCCGGGCTTCGGCGAGACCGCCCCCGGCCTCACCATCCCCGGCAAGATCGAGAAGATGGGTTACAAGGGCGTCGAGACCACCGAGATGGTGCTCGACGGCGTGACCGTGCCGGACTCCGCGATCCTCGGCGGCGCCGACCAGGTGGGCCGCGGCTTCTACCAGATGATGGACGGCATCGAGGTGGGCCGGGTCAACGTGGCCGCTCGTGCCTGCGGCATCTCCATCCGCGCCTTCGAGTTGGCCGTGAGCTACGCCCAGCAGCGCAAGACCTTCGGTCAACCCCTCGCCAAGCACCAGGCGATCGCCTTCAAGCTCGCCGAGATGGGCACGAAGATTGAGGCCGCGCACGCCCTCATGGTCAACGCCGCCCGCCTCAAGGACGCCGGCCAGCGCAACGACGTGGAGGCCGGGATGGCCAAGCTGCTCGCCTCGGAATACTGCGCCGAGGTCGTCCAGGAGGCGTTCCGAATCCACGGCGGCTACGGCTACTCCAAGGAGTACGAGATCGAGCGGCTGATGCGGGAGGCCCCGTTCCTGCTCATCGGCGAGGGCACCTCAGAGATCCAGAAGACGATCATCTCCCGAGGTCTCCTCAAGGAATACAAGCTCTGACCCGCCCCGCCCCGCGAGGGTCAGGTCAGGCGGGTCAGGTTGGCGGCGGCGCGTTCGACGATGAGGCAGCGGTCCTCGACGTAGTCCATGCCGGCCTCCTCGGCGATCCGCCGCGCCTCGGCCGAGACGATGCCCAGTTGCAGCCAGACCGCGGGGGCGCCGATCGCCGCCGCGTCCCGGACCACCTGCACGGCGTCGGCCGCCGGTCGGAACACGTCCACTAGGTCGACGGGGTGCGGAATGTCGGCGAGGCTCTTGTAGGCCCGTTCCCCGAACAGTTCGTCGACCGTCGGGTTGACCGGGATGATGCGCCAGCCGTACTGCTGCATCTGCAACGGCACGCCGTGCGCGGCCTTGAGCGGGTCGCGGGACGCGCCCACGACGGCGATCACGGCGGAGTTGGCGAGGATCTGCTGAGCGGTACGCACCCGCCGACTGTAGCTCCGACTACAACAGCGTCAGCTGCTCGGCCGCCACCGGGTGCGGCGGCTCGGGCAGGCTGCGGTTGTCCCCCCGATCCCCGCGGTGCAGCCCGTGCCGGCGGGCGGCGATCCGCACCCGCGCGGTCAACTCCCGCTGGTACGCCTGCGGGGCGTACGCACCGGCCCGGTAGAGCTCGCGGTAGCGGGGCACGAGGTGCGGGTGCTCGCGGGCGAGCCAGTGCGCGTACCACTCCCGGGCGCCGGGACGCAGGTGCAGGGGCAGGGCGGTCACGCTCGTCGCACCGGCGGCGGCGATCGCCGAGACGGTGGCGTCGATCGACTCATCGCTGTCGCTGAGGCCGGGCAGGATCGGGGCCATCAGCACGCCGACGGAGAAGCCGGCGTCGGCGAGCGCCCGGACGGCGTCGAGCCGGCGGCGTGGGTGCGGCGTGCCGGGCTCGACGGTGCGCCAGAGGTGCTCGTCGACGAACCCCACCGAGAAGGAGATGCCCACCGTGGTCACCTCGGCGGCCTCGCGCAGCAGCGGCAGGTCGCGCAGGATCAGCGTGCCCTTGGTGAGGATCGAGAACGGGTTGGCGAAGTCGCGCAGGGCACCGATGATCTGCGGCATCAGCCGGTAACGACCCTCGGCGCGCTGGTAGCAGTCCACGTTGGTGCCCATCGCCACGTGCGCGCCCCGCCAGCGCGGCGCGGCCAACTCCCGCCGGACCAGCTCACCGGCGTTGACCTTGACGATCACCTTCCGGTCGAAGTCCGCGCCGGCGTCAAGATCAAGATAGGTGTGAGTATTTCTCGCGAAACAGTAAGTGCAGGCATGGGAGCAGCCTCGGTACGGGTTGATCGTCCACTCGAACGGGACGCGGGACTGCCCGGGAACCCGGTTGAGGATGGACTTGGCCTGCACCTCGTAGAAGGTCATCCCGGCGAACTCGGGGGTGTCGAAGGTGCGGGCGACGGCGCCGGGCAGCGCCAGCGGCAGGGGTGGCGTCGCTGGCGCTGCCCGCTCGGGGTCTCCCTCGACCGGGGGAGCGGTGAGGTTGTCCCAGCGCATGGGCACTATTCGAACACGTGTACGAGGTGAGCGCAAGTGACCCGCCGTACACCGGTGGGCGTCCGGGTGGTCGGAGAGGGGAGGATGGACGCCATGGAGACGTCGACCTTCGTCTACGACGGGGACTGCGCGTTCTGCACGAGCTGTGCGGAGTTCATCGAGCGCCGCATCCCCACCGCCGCGCGGGTGGTGCCCTGGCAGTTCGCCGACCTGGACGCGCTCGGCCTCACCGTGGCCGAGTGCGAGGAGGCCGTGCAGTGGGTCGGCGCGGACGGCTCCCGCGCGGCCGGTCCGGACGCCATCGCCAAGCTGCTCGCCGCGAGTGGTCCGCTCTGGCGGATCGCCGGCGCCGGCCTGCGGATTCCTCCGGTACGCGTCGCGGCCTGGCCGTTGTACCGCTGGGTGGCGCGCAACCGGCACCGGCTTCCCGGTGGCACGGCGACCTGCTCCCTGCCCCAGGAGGCCCGGGAGCGGCTCTACGGCCCGACCGGTCGCCCGACCACCGGGGCCTGATCGTCGAGCGCCGGCCCCGCGCCGGCTGTCACTGGGCCCTGGTCGGCCGGCACCGGGTCGACCTCGGCCGGGCGCGGTTGCGGGGCATCCGTCGTCGCCGCCTCGGAAGGGCTGCGGCCGATCAGTCGGCGTGCCCAGACCAACGGGCGCACCCGCTCCAGCGGTAGGAAGCTGGTCATCGCGGCCAGGTGCGGCGCGAACGAGATCGTGATGGTCGCGATGGTGACCGCGTGGAACGAGTAGAAGAAGCCGACCATGGCGAGTCGCCAGCGGGGTGGCAGCAGGAAGACCATCGGGCTCAGCAGCTCGAACGCCACGATGCCGAACTGGGCGACGATCAGCAGGTACGGCACCTGGGCGATGAGGTCCGCCAGGTCGGTGCCGCGCCGGATGATCGCGCGGGCCAGGACCGAGCCGGTCAGCCAGTCCAGCCCGCCGAAGCGCAGCTTGGCGAAGGCGGCCAGGAAGTACGTGCAGATCACCGCGATCTGGGTGACGCGTAGCGCCCAGCCGCCGGCCTCGGTGCGGGTGGTGTCGCCGTGTCGGGCGCGACCGGCGGTGGGCAGTACGGCCAGTGCGACGAGCAGCCCGAACCGGTCGTGGTCGACCTTCCCGTAGCTCATCGCGATGATCATCCACTCCAGGTACAGCGCGCACACCGCCCAGCCGAGCAGCCGGGGTGCTCGTCCGGTGGCGGCGAGAAGGGCGAGCAGCAGCAACGCCCAGAAGATCACCGTCACCAGCGTCTCGGTTGGCGTCGGCAGTGGGAGAAGGCGGCCGATCAGGAGTGGCTGGTACAGGTCGCCGGGCACGCTGACCCGGGTGCGTACCCAGGGGGTGAAGATCACCAGATCGGCGGCGACGAAGAGGTAGATCAGGGTGCGGAAGGCGGCCACCCGGCCCCGGGGTACGGCCTCGGTCAGCCAGCGGTTCATCGGGTGGCCTGCCAGCGGACGACGGTCTGGTCGGTGTGTTGGCCGGTCGGTCGGCCGGCGCGGATGCCGTGCCAGCGGATGACGATGCGGACCTCGACCAGCGCGGGGGCGTCCGGGTGGCGTTCGGCGTACGCGTCGGCGACCTCGGTGAGCAGCGTCGGGTCGGCGGCGTATCGGGCCTGCTGACCTTCGATCTCGGCGCGGCGGATGCCTGTCGCGTTCTGGTCGAGGTCGACCACCGCCCCGGAGCTGTTCACCCCCTCGACGCGGGTGTCGGGTGCGGGTGCGTTCGGCGGGTTGGAGGTGGAGTACATCCGGAACGGGCCGAACGGGAAGTCGTCGTCGCTGCCCCAGAAGGTGCCGACGACGAGCAGGACGAGGCCCAGTGCGGTCGCGCCCAGCCGGGTCACGCGCCCGCGGGTGGTCAGGTTCTCCATCGGGTCGTGACGATACGGGATGTACCGACGGCCTCGGGTCCCTCCGACGGCCAGTTCGGCCTGACCAGGCAGGTGATCATGCGGGAGTGGTTGGGGGTACGACGAAGGCCGGGCCCGCATCGGGCCCGGCCTCGCGTGTCGTCGTGGGGACGACTCAGTGCTTGTGCTCGGCCAGCTGCTTGCGGACGTCGTCCATGTCCAGCGCCTCGACCTGCTCGATCAGGTTCTCCAGCGCGGACTCGGGAAGGGCACCCGGCTGGGCGAAGACGATGACGCCGTCACGGATCGCCATGATCGTCGGGATCGAGCGAATGTCGAACTTCGCGCCCAGCTCCTGCTGAGCTTCCGTGTCGACCTTGCCGAAGACGATGTTCTGGTGCTTCTCCGAGGAGCGCTCGTAGACCGGGGCGAACCGCTTGCACGGACCACACCAGTCGGCCCAGAAGTCGACCAGGACGATGCCGTCGTTGCCGGTCACCTCGTCGAAGTTCGCCGAGGTCAGCTCAACGGTTGCCATTGCACTCTCCGATCACCGCGGTTTATCTACGTCCCGTAGAACCAGGGCTGACCGTATCGAATTCCCGGGCGGTGGGGTGCGAAACGTGCCCGGGGCTGCCGGGGGGTGCTCCTGGTCATCGATGAGCGTCTGTTCACACCCGACCTGCGGAACGCAAGTGCATGACGCACTTGCGTGACCTGCGGTAATGGGAGCGTTTCCAGGGAGATCCACGCGATTGAGCACTACGAATCGGTAACTTGGGCCTTGACAAGGAGGTATCCGGCCTGCGGAGATCGCTGATCAACCTCCGGTTCGTCACGCTCAGTAGTGTTACAAAAAGATAAATGTGACCGCGATCTCTGTTGAACCTACGCAGGCGTAGGGCAGAATTCCTCACATCAGAGCGTGGGCGGCGGGTGCCGGGGAGGGCCCCGCCGCTCATTGCGTCTCCCCCCAGGCGAGTGACCGGTGTGACATTTCCGCCGCCGTCGCGCCCCGCCGGTCGCCTTAACCATCGGTAAGGCATGCTGTGCCGAACTCCATCGCCGCCCGTCGAAGGGACCAGCATGCAGTTCGGTCGCTACTACGAGGAGTTCGAGGTCGGCGCGGTCTACCGGCACTGGCCGGGCAAGACCGTCACCGAGTACGACGACCACCTCTTCTGCCTGCTCACCATGAACCACCACCCGCTGCACATGGACGCGCACTACGCCGCAACGGCGAGCCAGTTCAAGCGCAACGTCGTGGTCGGCAACTACATCTACTCGCTGCTGCTCGGCATGTCCGTGCCCGATGTGAGTGGCAAGGCGATCGCCAACCTGGAAGTCGAGTCGCTGCGGCACGTCGCGCCGACCTTCCACGGCGACACCATCTACGGCGAGACCACGGTGCTGGACAAGCGCGAGTCCGGCTCGAAGCCCGACCGGGGCGTGGTGTCGGTGGAGACTCGCGGCTACAACCAGGACGGCACGATGGTCTGCGTCTTCCGGCGCAAGGTCATGGTCCCCAAACGGGAGTACGCGGCCGCCGCGGTGCCCGACGGGGTGGACCCGGAGCGGCCCAGCTTCCCCGAGCCGCGCTGACCGTCGCGGCGGGCTGGACCGTCGACGAACACCGGGCTCCTTCCCTCCGCGGGTCTGCGGGGGAAGGGGCTCTGTGCCCGTCGCGGGGCATATGCTGACGCCGGAGGTTCCGATGAGCCACTCCGTAGCGGGAGAGCCGTCCTCTGCCGGCCGCCGAGCCGCACCGTTGACCACCGCTGTCTACTCCGCCGCCGAGTGGGATCTGCTCACCGGCCTGCCCGGTCGGGTTCTCGTCGCCGCCGCGGCAGCCGGTCCTGGCCGGACGGAGCGTGGCGTGATGGCCGGCCTGGCCGGCCTGGATGCCGTGGCCGCGGGCCGAGCCTCCGACAGCGACCTGGTCCGCGCGGTGGTCGCCACGATCTACGCCCGCCACGACGGCACTCCGCAACCCGCTGAGCGGCTCACCGACCTGGTGGACCTGCTGGCCGCCTGTCGGGCGGCGAGCCGGGTCCTCCGGCGGCGAGCCGACCCCGCCGACTCGGCCGCGTACCGGCAGTGGGTGCAGTCGGTCGCGGCCCGGGTCTGTCGCGCGGTGCCCGGCGCCGGCGCACGCCGGGCGGACCCACCTGCCAGCCCGGCGGACCGGCGCTTCCTGGACCGGCTCGGTGCCGCCCTCGACCTGGGCTGACCGGCAGGCCGTCGCGGCGGGCGCCGACGCGGTCCGTACCCTCTGATGACCGTGACCGACGACCAGCTTGAGGTGGGCGTGGGCCCCT
The DNA here is from genome assembly GCF_007827755.1 of Micromonospora sp. CNZ322. Classification (NCBI taxonomy): domain Bacteria; kingdom Bacillati; phylum Actinomycetota; class Actinomycetes; order Micromonosporales; family Micromonosporaceae; genus Micromonospora; species Micromonospora sp. CNZ322. The sequence goes on along the minus strand of NZ_VITD01000001.1, from coordinate 843,055 downwards.
GGCCGGGGGACCCACCGGACGACCCCCGTTACGACAGTCAACTGCTGGCGGAGGGGGACCGGCGCAACGTCGTCGACCGCTACCGCTACTGGCGGCACGAGGCGATCGTCGCCGACCTGGACCGGCACCGGCACGGCTTCCACGTCGCGATCGAGAACTGGCAGCACGACTTCAACATCGGCACTGTGGTGCGCAACGCCAACGCGTTCAACGCCGCCGAAGTGCACATCGTCGGACGGCGACGGTGGAACCGGCGCGGCGCGATGGTGACCGATCGGTACCAGCACGTACGACACCACGAGACGATCGAGGAGTTCGTCGCCTGGGCGGCCGACCGGCAGCTGCCGGTGTTCGGCATCGACAACCTGCCCGGGTCGCGTCCGCTGGAGACCGGCACCCTGCCGCGGGACTGCGTGCTGCTGTTCGGTCAGGAGGGGCCCGGCCTCTCCGCGCCGGCCCGTGCCGCCTGCGACCAGCTCTACTCCATCGCCCAGTACGGCTCGACGAGGTCGATCAACGCGGGCGTGGCCAGCGGAATCGCCATGCACGCCTGGATCCGCGCGCACGCCGGTTCGCCACCGGACTGACCCCCGTACGGTGCCGAATCGGACGTTCCGGCTTGACGTGCCGGCGGTCCGGGGAGACGGTGGGGATGTGAGTGTCGCGGTGAGTTGTCCGAGATGCGGGGGCCCGGTAAGGGCGCCGGATCTGATGAACACCGACTCGAGGTGTGTGCGCTGCGGCCCGGTGCCGCCGTTGCACGTGCCCGAGCACATCGGAGCGGACATCGTGGCGAGCGTGGTGGAACGGATCACCGCGACCGGCGATCCGCCGGTGACGCCGTTGTGGTGCCCGTGGCCGCTGCCGCCCGGTTGGACACTCACCGGCGTGGCGTACGCCGGGGACGACCGGACGGGCGTGCGGGCGACAGTGGTGGCCTGCGCGGGCCCGGCACCGCTCGGTGGTGGTCCGGCCGATCTGGTCTTCGTGGCCGAGGAACCCGGTGTCGGCCTGGGCACCCGGCTCGCCGGTCTGACCGGCCCGGATCCGGGACCGGAGTTGGTGGACGCGTTGACCGACCCGGGGTCGGGTCACCCTGACCACGTCGGACAGGCGAAGATCAAGGTCGGCGGGCACCCTACTCCACTGTGGTTGGTGAATTCACCAACGGATCGAAGCGCGTACGCCGGCGAGGCTCGGGGAATGTGGCTCCATGCGATAGCCTGGCCGGCGAGTGCGGGTCACCTGCTCGCGGAAGACGTCGTGCTACACGACCTGACCGAGTGGACTCCGCCCGAACTCGTGTACGGCGCACCGTCCCCGTATCTACCTGGTAGAGCTTGACAACTCTTCCGGATTGACGGAGAACGGACGCAGATATTCACTGTACGACACCACACTGATACTCTGGGTGCCGCTGCGGTAATGGGACCCGGCGCCGCGCGAGAGGATGGCCCGCCATGGTCAAGAAGGTCCTCACCTGGGCCGGAATCGCATTCTTGATCTTCTTCGTCGCCTACCGGCCAAACTCTGCGGCGGACGTGTTCAAGTCGCTCGGCGGCGGGATCATGGATATCGCCCAGGGGTTTGGCGACTTCTTCACCAGCCTCGTCGCCTAGCCGCCGATGGGCAGCCCCTCCGGTCCACCCTTCGACCCGGACGACCCCGACCGGGAACGTCGCGAGCGAGACACCGAGCCGATCCCGCGGATCGGGCCTGATGACGGCCCGGGCTACGGGGCCGGTCCCGGCCTGTCCGACGGTCCGTCCCTTTCGGACGACGTCGGCTATGGCGACGGGCCCGGCTATGCCGGTCAGGGTCGTTCCGGTCGGGGGTGGATCCGTGATCCGGAGGCCAGCTACCAGCCACCGCAGATCTCCGAGGACGAGCTGGCCGGGTTGCGCGCCGACGCGACCGGCTCGACCCCTCGGCGGGTGCTGCCCCTGGAAGACGAGCCCAGTTCGCTGGTGGCTCGCTACCTCTTCCCCACCGAGCGCTACCGGGGCGAGTGGAAGCGACACTGGATCCACCTCACCAACCCGCTGTTGATCGGCGTCGCAGCGACCTTCGTGCTCGGCTACCTCTCCGGCTTCCTCGCCGGCCAGGACGTCGGCGCGTTGACCACCATCGCCGTGCTGCTGTGGTTCGCGGTCATGGGCTGGGTGGCGTGGAAGGTCGCCGACTGGTGGTACGACCGGTTCATCCTGACGAACAAGCGGGTCATGGTGGTCAACGGCATCGTCACCCGCAAGGTGGCGATGATGCCGCTGGTCCGGGTCACCGACATGAAGTACGAGCAGACTCCGACCGGCCGAGCGCTCAACTACGGCACCTTCGTGCTGGAGTCCGCCGGCCAGGAGCAGGCGCTCCGCGAGATCAAGAACCTGCCCAACCCGAACGAGCTCTACCTGCGCGTCGTCGAGGAGATGTACGAGCCTCAGGCCGTCGAGGCGCGGCTCGGCAAGGAGGCCGACGAGGCCAAGGCCGACGACGGGGCGTGAAGGTTTTCGACCGAACATCGGAGCAAGTGCGCACCTTTCGTCATGGACCAGAGCGCCGCTGACGTGGCACTCTGCCAGGACGGCAGGGGTGTGGAGGTGGGCGGTGGCGAGCAAGGACTCGTTGGAGGAGCAGTTCCGCGAGTTCGTCGCGGCCCGCTCCGCCGCGCTCCTACGCACCGCTTATCTGCTCACCGGCGACTGGGCCACGGCCGAGGATCTGCTCCAGACGGCGCTGACCAAGACCTACCTCGCGTGGAAGCGGCTCGGCGGAATCGAGGCGGTCGAGCCGTACGCCCGGCGTGTGATGGTCAACACGTCGACCAGTTGGTGGCGGCGGCGCTGGCACGGCGAACGCCCGACCGAGGTCCTGCCCGAACGGGCCGGCGTCGACGAGATCGAGCAGCAACTTGACCGTGACCTGCTCTGGCGGCACCTCCGGGAGTTGCCCAACCGGCAGCGAGCAGTGCTGGTGCTGCGCTACTACGAGGACATGTCGGAGGCGCAGACCGCCGCGATGCTGGACATCTCACCGGGCACGGTGAAAAGCCAGGCGTCCCGGGCGCTCGCCACGCTCCGTCGGCGACTGGGAGCGGACGCACCGGAGCTCGCAGCCGCCGCCGGCATCGCCGGCCGGTCGGTCGCTGCCGCCGGTGCAGGGGCCGCGACCGGTGCCGCCGGCCGGACGACGGGCTCGGGTTCCCGGACCGGGCGAGTCCCGGCCACCGGTGCCGCTGCCACACCCCGTCCCGAACGGGCGGCTGGCCGACCCGTGCCCCGCCCGGCCGCTCCCCGCGCCGCCGTGCCGCGTGCGATCAGCCAGCAGGTCGTACTGCCCACCGCCCCGGCGGCCGTGCCCGTCGGCACGGGCTCCGGGGAACAGCAGTGAGTCAGTTCCCGGGCGGGCGCGACAACCTGACGGACGGCCCGCAGCGTTCATACCAGGTGCGGCCTGACGAGCTGGAAGGTGCGGTGCGGGAGACACTCTCGCACCAGGTCGCCGTTGCCCGCCCACTGAGCGTCGATCCGGCCGGCCAGGCCATCCGCCGCGCGAACCGGATCCGGCGTCGACGCAACGCCGCCGGCCTCGCCCTCGCGGCGGTCACCACAGTGCTGCTCAGCGCCGGCATGGCCCAGCTCGGTGCCGAGACCAGGCGGGACGGCTCACCCATCGTCGTGATCGGCGACCCGGGCCCGACCAACCGGCCGCTCCCGACGGCCAGCGTTCCCGGCTCGGCCACCTCGCCCAAGACGTCGACCTCCCTCCTCTTCAGTGAGACGCTGGTCAACGCCGACGGACGGCGGCTGGTGCTGCCCGACGTGGGGCCGGCCGAACACGTCCAGCCGCTGCCCAGCGGCGGCGGTTGGCTGGTGGTCGGCGCGCCGAGCACCGCAGGACGCTCCCTGTGGGTGGTGCAGGACGACGGCCTGGTGCAGGTGCTGCTGGCCGGTGCCGGCGCGATCGTCCTGGCCCCGGACAGCCTCCAGGTCGCCTGGCGCGACGGGGACGATCTCCTGGTGGCGGGCGTGGTCGGCACCCAACTCATCGGGGCGGTGCGCACCCCGGTGCCGGCGGCGGCGGAGCCCGTCCGGTTCGTCGCTGACAGCGTGCTGGTCCGGCTCGACCCGGCCAGCGCCGGTCACACCCTCTGGCGGCCCGGTGCGGGGCCATTGCCCGAGGCCATCGACCAGAAGAGCCTCAACGTGTACGGGCGGCTGCCCGACGGGCGGCTCGTCGGGCAGGTCACCACGACCGAGCCGGGCCGGACCTGCCTCGCCATCCTCGCCCCGACACGTCGCCTGGACCCGGTACGCACCGGCTGCGGTCCAGACCTGAGCCGGGACGGCGTCGGCGGGGTCTCGCCGGACGGGCGTTGGCTGCTGGTCAACGGTGGGAGCGGCACCGCCGGTCGGTCCCTGCTGGTCGACCTGCAGCGGCTCGGGCCGGCGGCGACCGCCGTTGCGGCCGGGCCGCCGATGACCGGGGCGGTCGTGTGGAGCGACGGGACCCAGGCCTCCTACCTCGACGGCACGGGCGAGCTGGTCCGGGTCGACGTCGGCCAGGTGCGGGCGGGAAAGCCGGCCAGCCCCGCTGCGGTGCCCGGCGTGCCAGCCGGAGAGCGGCCGATCCTGGTGCAGGGCTTCTGACCCCGGGTGGCCCATGTGAGCCGGGCTCGCTGTTTCCTCGGTAACGTCGGGCGGTGACCTCGCGTACCGGCTCCGCCCCCCGGATCGACCTGCACGCCCACTCGACAGCCAGCGACGGCACGCTGACCCCGGCCGGGCTGGTCGGCGCGGCCTTCGACGCCGGGCTGGACGTGCTGGCGATCACCGACCACGACACCACGGCCGGCTGGGCGCCGGCCGTGGGCGCGCTGCCGCCAGGTCTGCGTCTGATCCGGGGTGCCGAGTTGTCGTGTCGCTGGTCCGGTGCGCAGCCGGCGGTGCCACTGCACCTGCTCGCGTACCTGTTCGATCCGGACCACCCGGAGCTGGTGGCCGAGCTGGCGCGGGTCCGAGCCGCCCGGGAGGAGCGCGGCGAACGGATGGTCGGCCTCCTGCGGGCTGACGGCATCGACGTGAACTGGCCGGACATCCTGGCCGGCGCGGGTGGCGGCACCGTGGGACGGCCGCACATCGCGCAGGCACTCATCCGCGCCGGCCTGGTCGACAGCGTCCGGGAGGCGTTCGGCCCGGACTGGCTGGGCGAGCGGTACCGGCTGCCCAAGGAGGACATCGACGTGTTCCGGGCCGTTCGACTGGTCCGGGAGGCCGGAGGCGTGCCGGTCTTCGCCCACCCGCGCGCCACCCGGCGTGGCCGGGTGGTGCCCGACGAGCTGATCGCCGAGCTGGCCGCCGCCGGGCTCGCCGGGCTGGAAACGGACCACGAGGACCACAGCCCGGCCGAACGGGAACACGTGCGGGCGCTCGCCGCCGAGCTGGGTCTGCTCGTCACCGGCTCCTCGGATTTTCACGGCACCCACAAGACCGTCCAGCTCGGCGCTTTCAGCACCAGCGTCGAGGCGTACGAGCGGATCGTCGCCGAGGGGGTGACCGAGGTCGCTTCGGGCTGATCCGGGTATTTCGCCCATCGCGGCGCGGCTAGGTTGATCACGTGGATCTGAAGCTGTTCGGCGAGGTTTTCGTGACCCTGCTGGTGATCACCGACCCGCCGGGCATGATGCCGATCTTCCTGGCGCTGACCGGCCCGCTGCCCGCCCGCGACCGTAACCGGGCAGCCTGGCAGGCCGTCGCGTTGGCGCTCGGCGTCATCGTGATCTTCGCGGTGGCGGGGCAGACCCTGCTCGACTACCTGCACGTGGACCTGCCGGCGTTGCAGGCGGCCGGTGGGCTCCTGCTCGTGCTCGTCGCCCTGGAACTGCTGACCGGCAAGGCCGACGACCCGAGCCAGCAGGTCACCTCCAACATCGCGCTGGTGCCGCTGGGCACGCCGTTGCTGGCCGGCCCGGGCGCCATCGTGGCCACCATGCTCTTCGTCCAGCAGGCCGACGGGCTGGGAGAGTTCAGCGCCATCGCCGTGGCGATCCTCGCCGTGATGGTCGCCGTCTGGATCGTCCTGCGCTTCTCCGGCGGCATCGTGAAGATCCTCCGGCCGGGCGGGATCGAGGTGCTGACCCGGATCGCCGGCCTGCTGCTGGCCGCTATCGCCGTGCAGCTCATCGCCGACGCGGTGGCCGCCTTCGTCACGCAGTACGTGAACATGGCCTGACGGCACGCGCGCGATGTCGGAGGTGGATGGCAGGATCGCAGGCGTGCGACGATCCTCATCAGCGGGGCGGCCGGCCGCCGGCGGCCGGGCCCCGCGACAGCGCGCCGGCGACGCCGAGCAGCTCGGCTTCGAGGGCATGCCGGAGCGGCTGTTCGTCTGCACCCCGAGCAAGCTCGGCACGTACGCGGACTGCCCGCGTCGCTACCGCTACTCCTACGTCGACCGGCCCGCCCCACCCAAGGGCCCCCCGTGGGCGCACAACTCGCTCGGCGCCAGCGTGCACACCGCCCTGAAGAACTGGTATGCGCTGCCCGCCGACCGGCGGCGTCCCGAGGCGCTGGCCACGCTGCTCAAGGGCACCTGGGTCCGCGAGGGCTACCGCGATGATGAGCAGGAGCGGGCCGCCTACCGGCGGGCGTTGGGATGGCTGGAGGCGTACGTCGAGACGCTGGAGCCGGATTCCGACCCGCTCGGCGTGGAGCGGGTGGTGGCGGTCAAGACCGCGGTGTTGGCGTTCAACGGTCGCGCCGACCGCATCGACTCGCGGCCCGGCCCCGAGGGGCCGGAGCTGGTCATCGTCGACTACAAGACCGGCCGCACCGGGCTGGACACCGACGACGCCCGGGGCTCGCAGGCGCTGGCGCTCTACGCGTACGCCGCCGAGCGTGTGTTCCGTCGGCCGTGCCGCCGGGTGGAGCTGCACCACCTGCCGACCGGCACGGTCGCCGGCCACGACCACACCGTCGAGTCGCTGGCCCGACAACTGACCCGCGCGGAAGAGACAGCCCGCGACATCATGGCCGCCGAGCGGGCAGTCGCCGACGGTGCCGACGCGGACGAGGCTTTCCCGGTGGCGCCCAGCCCGCGCTGTGGCTGGTGCGACTTCCGGCGGCACTGCCCGACGGGCGCGCAGGCCCCGGGCAAGGAGCCGTGGGCGGCCATGGACCGGCCCGCCGCCGGCTGATCCCGCTGCCGAGGGTCGGGTCAACCGGCCAGCGAGGCGTCGGCTTGCCGGGCGGCCCGCTCCTTGGCTGCCTGTATCAACGGCCCCTCCAGATAGCGGCGGGGGACGGCGGCGAACGCGAGCCGCAGCGCGCGCACGGTCAGGTCCGCCGACAGCGCGGTGGTCGGTAGACCGAGACCTCCGTACATCCGGCGTGCCCACGTCGGCAGCAGCGCGAACGCGGTGCTGGCGATCCCCAGGTACGCCCAACGTGGCGGGCCCAGCGTCAGTCCCAACCGGACCGGCAGGCTGAGCTTCCACGGCAGCGGCGGGGCGGTGAGGAACACCGCTGTCTCGGCGGCCTCCCGGGTCATCCGCAACTGTGGCCGTACTGCCTCGTAGTAGTCCGCGACCTCGGCGGCGGTCCCCGGGACGGTGGCCGGGTCCAGGCCGACCAGGGCGGCGGCGCGGCGCTGCTCGGTGTAGTAGCCGTCCACCTCGTCGTCGGTCAGCGGCAGCCCGGCGCGTCGGGCCGTGCTCAGGAACGACTCGACCTCGGTCACGTGCACCCAGCGCAGCAGGTCTGGTTCGTCGATCCGGAACTGCTCACCGGTGAGCGTGTCGGTCGCCCGCAGCCGGTCGTGCAGGCGGCGCAGCCGGGCCCCGGCGGCCTCCGCCTCGGCGGTGGTCCCGTAGACGGTGGTCGCCACGTAGGTCGCGGTGCGGACCAGCCGGCCCCAGGCGTCGGTGCGGTAGTTGCTGTTCTGCGCGACCCCGGCCATGGCCCGGGGGTGCAACGCCTGGAGGTAGAGCGAGCGCAGGCCGGCGACGATCAGGATCGGCTCCTCGTGCACCTTCCACGTGACCGAACCCGGACCGAAAAGGCCGAGGTCATCGGAGTCCACCGCTCAAGAGTGCCACGGTGGGGCCGACCTCGCCGGTCACGTGCCAACCGGTGCCGCTGATCAGACGTCGGCGGAGCGGCGGGCCCGACAGCCCGGGCAGAGACCCCAGAAGGTCACTTCGGCCTCGTCCACCTCGAACCCGTGCGCGCTGTTCGGCTCCAGGCACGGGGCGCTGCCCACCGCGCAGTCGATGTCGGCGATCTCGCCGCAGCCCCGGCAGACCACGTGGTGGTGATTGTCGCCCACCCGTGCCTCATAGCGGGCGGGACTGCCCGCCGGCTCGATCCGGCGTGACAGCCCGGCCCGGGACAGCGCGCCCAGCACGTCGTAGACCGCCTGGGTGGAGACCGAGTCGAGGCGTTCGCGAACCCGCCGGGTGATCTCGTCGACCTCCAGGTGGCCGCCGCCGGCCAGCACGTCGAGCACCGCGAGGCGTGGCCGCGTGACACGCAGGCCCCTCGACCGCAGCAGCTCCTCGGCACCGGACATTGGCCAATGACAACACGCCCGACCCACATCGACAACCGTCGCCCGCTCCGGGTGGCCACCGACACAGCCAGGCAAGATCGGGAGTACGGCCCAGAGGATGAACCCGATCGACGCGGCGCACGTGTCACCGGTCGAGAGCCTGGGGACGATCGGCGGACCATAGGCTGACCACCCCTGACCATGATCCACCTGGAGGGTCCGATGTTCGAGGAGATCCTGGGTCTACCGGTGCACGTCCTGGTAATCCACGCGGTCGTCGTGTTCGTGCCGCTGCTGGCGGTGCTGGCCATCGCGTACGTGGGACTACCGCGGTGGCGGCACCGGCTGGACTGGGCCCTGGGCCTCCTCGCCGTGGCCGCGCCGGTGACCGCCTACGTCGCGGTCAAGTCGGGTGAGGCGCTCACCGACGCGCTGGTGGCCCGGGGCTTCCAGGGGCCGATCCTCGATCAGATCTTCGAGCACTCCCGCTACGGTGACATCCTGTTACGCGTCGTGGTGCCGCTCGGGATCGTGGCCATCCTGCTGCTCGTGGCGACGAGTGGGCACCCCCGGGTGCCGCAGCTGCCCGCGCTGGTCATCCCGGTGCTGGCGGTAGCGGCCGTGGGGCTTTCCATTGCCGCCCTGGTCTACGTCTACCTGACCGGTCACTCGGGTGCCGAGACGGTTTGGGGCACCACCCTCTGAGCTGCTGCTCACTGCTGCTGCCCGGGGGGTGGGCATCAGAAGATGACTCGCGAGCAGAGCAGACAGAGCAGTACCAGGAGCACCACCCCGGCCGCGGCGCCGAAGCCGTAGGTGACCCGCTGCGAGCGCTGCTCGGCTGCGTCCAGGTCGGCCATGTCCTGAGGTGGCAGCTGTCGCGGCGGCGCCGGCTGCAGATGTACGGGTGGACGCCAACCCGCCGGCGGCGGCACGCTCGGCGGCGGGCCGGAGTACCCGCCGGTTGTACCTTCCGCCGGCGGTGGACCGGTCGGCCCGGCCGGCGGCGGGCCGGCGTTCCCGCTGGGATGATGCCCCGTCGATGCTGGGCTGCCCTGCTCGTTCTGCGGGAGGTTGGTGGGCCCGGTAGGTGGTGAGTTGCTGGGCTCGCTTGTCGGTGGGTTGGTGGGCCCGGTCGGTGGTGTAAGCGCGGGCGCGGCGGGAGGTTGGTCCGCCACCGTGTCGTCACCGGTGTCGGGCCGTCGCCAGTAGTCGTCCGGGGTGCTGCCACCGCTGGGGGTCGTCACGCCGTCCGACGCTACCAACGCCACCGGCGGCTCGGTCGCTTCTGGCCGGCGAGCCCAGATTCGGCGGTCTGGCCGGCTCTGGCCGGCATGCCCACCGCCGATGGCCCGGTCCACCGCCGTGGCTGCGCTAGTCTTGCCGCTCGTGAGCACCGAGGACCCCGGCACGCACGGCGCACCTGGAGACGATGACCGCGCCGTCGACCTGAGCGAAGACTTCGTGGTGCTGCCCGAGCAGACCACTGACGACACCGACCGTGGTTGGGGCGAGCGGTCCGGCGGCAACGACGACTGGCTGCTCGCGGAACGCCCCCCGCACTGGGACTGACCCCCGGTGGCTCGGCCGGCCCCCACGATGTCTATCCGGCAGCCGCCCGTGCGATGACGGGGCAGGACGGCTTCGAAGCGGAATCTGCCCTGTCGTGGTCGTGCTCCCCGCTGAACGGGTCAGCCCCGGGCCCCCGCTGACGGCGGTGGAGTCTGTGGTGGCGGGGTTCGGTCTGCCACCGATGGTGCGTCGGTGGGCACGGCGGCCGGCGGGCATCCGGCCGGGGTGTGCAGGACTGCGGCGGCCAGGCCGAGCAGCGCGGCGACCAGACCGGCCCGGAGCAGGGTGCGCCCGCCGGGCGAAGTGAGCTGGCGCAGTGGGCGCAACGCCCTCGCGGAATCCGGATCGACCATCGCCTCTGCCGCCTCCCGTCCCCGAGCGCCGCAGTGGCACCCGCTCACGGGAGGCTAGGCAGTTCCGGCCGCCTCGGCCGACCCACGACCGACGCCTGTGGACAACCGCACGGCCTGTGGAAAACGCGCATCCGTCGGCGCGGTTTGCTATGGCAGCCGCCTTGATCGACTCGAAATCAAGGAATCCGGGCGGTCAGAGCCGCGGGGACAGGCCGACTTCCGGGAACCCGAGTGGATCAAGACGCAACCGGCGGGCCGGTCGGGTCGTGGGAAGTCGGGTCGTCGGCACCGCGAGGAGGGGCCGACCTCCCGAGTTGATCGAGGCCCGACCCGTGACGGGTCGGGCCTTCGGCGATCAGGACGTGGAACTTGCCGCCGCCGCCTTGCCGCCGCCCGATCCACCCGAGGACGACCCGGAAGACGACCCCGAGGAGGACGACGAGCCCGAGGACGACCCGGACGAGGACGAGGACCCCGAAGAGGACGACGAGGACGACGAGGACGACGAGCTGTCACCGGAGAAGGACTCGGACTTCGCCGGCTTGGTGGCCGTGCCGCCGGCGGTCGTCTCGGAACCGGAAGCCCGGGAGTCGGTGCGGTAGAAGCCCGAACCCTTGAAGACAATGCCGACCGAGTTGAAGACCTTGCGCAGCCGCCCCTGACACGCCGGGCACTCGGTCAACGGCTCGTCAGAGAAGGACTGCACCGCCTCGAGCTGCTGACCGCACGTGGTGCAGGCGTACTGGTACGTGGGCACGTTCTCCTCCGGATCTGGGCTCAGCCAGTTGGCACTCGACCTATTCGAGTGCCAATGGTGCGTCATTCGGCCCGGGTTCGTCCAGCGGACGTGTGGGGCGCGACACCGCGCGCCGCACCCGGGCCGCCGTCAAGCGTACGCACCCCGTCGGCGGGAGTGACGACTGCGCGCACCCGACGGTCGTGGGGCTCTGCCGGCAGCGCCTCGACCAGCTCACCATCGTGCAGCGGCACCACCGTCACGGCCGCCTCGGGTACTCGGGCGAGTGCGCGGTCGTACGAGCCGCCGCCGCGCCCGAGCCGCCGACCGTGGCGGTCGACCGCGAGAGCCGGTACGACAACGAGTTCCGCGTGCGCCACGGCGGTCACCCCGAGGCGGGCACCGACCGGTTCTCGGATACCCCGTCCCGCCGCGATCAAGGCATCCGGCCCGGTATAAGTCGCCCAGTCCAGATCCAGGTCGGCGAGGAGCACCGGCAGCAGCAACTCGGCGTCCGCCGGCAGCGCCGCCCGCAGCACCTCGGGCAGGTCGGCGCCGCCCGGTTCGGAGCCGACCGGCACGTACGCCGTCATCCGGTGCGGGCGCAGCCGGCGTACCAGTGCTACCAGCTCGGCCTGCACGCGCCCGGCGGCGGCTGCCCGGGTGGCGGCGGGCAGCGACCGGCGGCGAGCGAGCAGCTCGACGCGGGCGTCCCGCTTCGCCATCCGGGTCACTTCCGCTTCATCAGAAAATTCCGGCACGCAACACTCCTGACGCAACACCTCTCCCACGGTTGCACTGTGTCAGCATCGCAAGCAACGGAGGCGGAACTTCCGGGGGGACCGAGTGACGCTACGCGGGCGGTTGACGGCAGCCTTCCTCGTGGTGGTGCTCGGGCCGGTCCTGCTCGGCGCGCTCTTCGTCGCCTCCACCCTCGCGGCGGTCGACCGCAGCCGCTCCACCGAGCGCCTGGCGGTGGCGGCGTCCACCGTTCGTACCTCGGTCGACGCGCTCTGCCAGCAGCTACGTGCCACCGCCGACGCGGTGGCGCTCACCGCCGATCCGGCCGTCGCCGCCGCGCAACTGGTCGGCCGGGGCCTGGCCGCCGCGGTGCTGGTCACCGACGTGGCCGGCCAGGTCACCTACCTATCGCCCGGTGCGCCGTCGACCCCGTGGCAGGACTGCGCCGGCTCGACCGAGGCCGCGAACGGGGGCTCGAACCCAGGCTCGGCCGGCCCGGTCCGTGCGCTGGCGGCCCAGGTCGACCTGCACGACCGCGCCGGCACCCGGCTGGGCACTGTGACCGCCGCGCAACTGGTCGACCCGGCCTTCGTGGCCCGGCTGGCGGCGGTGACCGGGGTGGCGGTCACCCTGCTCGACAGTGGGGCGAGCGCCGCGCGGGTCACCCACACGACCGAGTCCCGTGACGTCCGCGACGCGGTGCTGGCCGCGGCCGTCGGCGTCCGGGGCGAGCAGGTCACCGAGACCAACGAGGGCCGGTACGTGCGCAGGCTCCGGCCCTCCGACGCGCAGCCGCTGCCACTGGTGCTCTCCGTGCCCAGTGAACGGCCACCGGGGCTGCACGCCACGCTTCTCGGGGTGGTCGTGCTGGCCGGGCTGCTCGCGGTGCTGACCGCCTGGCGGCTGGCCCGGGTGACCACCCGGCCGCTGGCGGAGCTGGCCGGTGCTGTCGACCGGGTGGCCCAGGGTGACCTGACCGCGCGGGTGCCGGTACGCAGTCGCGACGAGTTGGGACGGTTGGCCGCCGCGTTCAACCGGATGACCCGGGAGACCGGCTCCTACGTCGCGGCGTTGACCAGCAACCGGGATCAGCTGCGCGGGCATCTCGCGGTGCTCGGCGACACGCTGGCCAGCACGCACGACCTGCAACGCATCCTGCGGGTGATCCTGCGCAGTGCCATCGGGGCGACCGGCGCGCGTGCCGGTGCCGTACTGCTGGTGGAGACCGGCGGGGTGCTCGTCGCGCAGTGCACCGAGGGGTTGGACGGGCGCTGGCCGGCCGAGGAGGCGGACGGGTCGCAGACGCTCCGGGTGCCGGTCGGCGTCGGCGTGGTCGGTGAGGTCGCGGCCACCGGGGAACCGCAGCGGGGCAGGGCGGAGCCGACCGAGGCACCAACGGGCGAGCCACGCTGCCGCACCTACGTCGCGGTTCCGTTCGCCGCCCCGGCCGGCGGTGCCACGGCCACTATCGGCGGACCCTCCGGGTCGGTCGACGAGGCGGACGCGGCGGCCGCGCTCGGTGTGCTGGCTCTCTACGACCGGCTGGGCGCCGACGAGTTCGACGACGACGACCTGGCCACCCTGCGCACCTTCGCCGGTCATGCGGCCGTCGCGGTGGACAACGTCCGGGTGCACGAGGAGGCGCAGCGGCTCTCCCTCACCGACCCGCTCACCGGGCTGTGGAACTACCGCTACCTGCGCGAGTCAATCCGGCGGGAGGTGGAACGGGCCAGCCGCTTCGGGCGGATGCTCAGCGTCCTCGCATTGGACCTGGACCGGTTCAAGGACGTCAACGACACCTACGGGCACGCCGCGGGGGACACCGTCCTGGCCGAGTTCGCCCGGCGGGTGCGCGGGGAGATCCGTGAGGTCGACCTGGCCTTCCGCCAGGGTGGTGAGGAGTTCGTGCTGCTGCTGCCGGAGACCGACGCGCGGGGCGCGGCGATCGTGGCCGAGCGGCTCGGCGCGGCGGTGCGCGACACGCCCATCGCCGTCGAGGCGTACGCCGGCCCGGTCCTCGTGACCGTGTCGGTGGGCATCGCCGTCTTCCCGGATCACGGCAGCACCGGGCGGGAGGTGCTGGAGGCCGCCGACGACGCGCTCTACGCGGCCAAGGCGGCGGGCCGCGACACGTACCGGGTCGCCGAGGTGCGCTCGGATCTGCCGACCCGGGAAATTCCGGTGCTCGCGTGTGCGGTGAGCCCACCCGACGGGCTGCCGCGCGCAGGCAAGCCGGTGCAGGCCAGCCGGGAGCCGGGCGGGCCCGCCCGGTCCGACCCGGCGGTGGGCGTACCGGAATCATCGCTGGCGGGCCCGGCGCACGCCCGACCGGATTCGGCCGACGACACGCCGGACAGCGCGACGGGCGCGGCGCGGGCCGGCCCGGACGCGGCGCGGCCGGGGCCGGGTGGCGGCGCGTCTTCTGGGCCACACCCGCCGCGGCAGACCCGTGGCCGATAGTCTCGCGGCATGTCGGAGCACTCAGCGAACCCCTCATCGACGGTCGCCGCAACTGGCCGTCCCCTGGCGGTCAAGGCCGTCATCCCGGCCGCCGGACTGGCCACCCGGTTCCTGCCGGCCACCAAGGCGGTGCCCAAGGAACTGCTGCCAGTGGTGGATCGGCCGGTGCTGCAGTACATCGTCGAGGAGGCCACGCAGGCCGGCATCGGTGACGTGTTGCTGATCACCGGTCGGGGTAAGACGTCGATGGTGGACCACTTCGACCGTCGCCCGGACCTGGAGACCAGGTTGGAGGAGAAGGGCGACTCCGAGCGGTTGGCCGCCGTCCGTCGGCCGAGCGAGCTGGCCGAGATCTACACAGTGCGGCAGCCCGAGCAGCTCGGGCTCGGCCACGCCATCGGGTACGCCGAGTCGCACGTCGGCGACCAGCCCTTCGCGGTGCTGCTCGGCGACGAGTTCGTCAAGCCGTCGGAGCCGCTGCTGCCGGCGATGCTGGAGTTGCAGGCCCGCACCGGCGGTGTGGTGCTCGCCTTCTTCGAGGTCGACCCGGCCGAGACCAAGCGGTACGGGATCGCCTCCGTCGAGCCGGCCGAGTCGGAGCTGACCGACATCGGCGAGGTCGTCAGGGTGACCGGGATGGTGGAGAAGCCGCAGCCCGAGGACGCCCCGAGCAACCTCGCGGTGCTCGGCCGCTACGTGCTGCCGGGCAGGATCTTCGACGCGATCCGGCGGACCAAGCCGGGCAGCGGCGGCGAGATCCAGCTGACCGACGCGATGGAGCTGCTGCGTACCGAGGGCGTCCCGGTGCACGCGATCGTCTACCGGGGCACCCGCTACGACACCGGCATGCCGCTGGGGTACCTCCAGACGGTGGTGCAGATCGCCGCCGAGCGCGACGACCTCGGTGCCGAGTTCCGGTCCTGGCTGGCCGACTTCGTCAAGGCCGACGCGGCAGGCGGATCTGGTACATGACCGCGACGGCCGACGCCGAGGCGGCCGCGAACGAGTTGACGCCGCTCGCCGACTACCTGGGCAGCGTGCTGCGCAGGTTGCGCGCGCTGCCGCCACTCGACCTCGACCTCACCCAGGCGCACGGCAACGTCCTCGCCGAGGACGTCGTCGCGCCGCACGCCTTCCCGGCCTTCGACCAGGCGGCAGTGGACGGCTACGCCGCGCGCTGGGAGGACATTTCCGGAGGGGGTCGGGGGCCGAGCTACGTCCCGGCCCCCTCCGGCACGCCCGGTGGTCGCACCATCCGGCTCAACGTGGTCGGCGATCTCGGCGCCGCGAGCTGGCGGCCGGTCCGGCTCACCCCCGGCTCGTGCTTCTCGGTGGCCGCCGGGGCTCCGCTGCCGGTCGCCGCTGACGTCGTGGTCCCGGTGGAGTGGACCGACCAGGGCATGGCCGCGGTGGAGATCTTCCGCACCCCCAAACGGGGGTACGGGGTACGTCGAGCGGGTGAGGAGCTGCCCGCCGGCACCCTGCTGGCGCGGGCCGGCACCTACGTGTCTCCGGCCCTGGTCGCCGTCTTCGCGGCGACCGGCATCGGGCACGTGGTGGTCCGGCCCAGTCCACGGGTGGTCATCGTGGCCACCGGTGACGAACTCGTCGACGTGGGCCGGGGCAGTCAGCCCGGTCAGGTGGTGGACGCGAACTCGCACGCGCTGACCGCCGCGGCGGCCGAGGTGGGCGCGCTGGCGTACCGGGTGGGAATCTGCGACGACGACCCGGAGGGGCTGCGCGGGCTGTTGGAGGACCAGACGCTGCGCGCCGACCTGATCATCACGACCGGGGGCACCGGCACCGGCCCCGGTGACATGGTGCGTCGGATCCTCTCCCGCCGTGAGGGCGGTCGCGCCGGGCCGGTCACCTTCACCGACGTGGCGCTCTATCCCGGCACCGCGCTCGGGTTCGGTACGGTCGGCGCCGAGGAGGTGCCGGTGGTCTGCCTGCCCGGCGACCCGGGCGCTGCGTTGATCGGCTTCGAGGTGCTGGCCCGCCCCGCCATCCAACTGCTCGCCGGCGCCGAGCCGGTGTTCCGACCCAGTGTGCGGGCACACCTGCTGGAGACCGTGTCGTCGCCGACGGGGCTGCGCGAGTTCCGGCCGGCGCACGTCGCCGAGCGACGCGGCGGCGGGTACACGGTCCAGCCGCTCAGCGGGGGGCCGTTCACCCTCTCCGGGTTGGCCGAGGCCAACGGGCTGCTGGTGCTCGGCGAGCGGGTCACCACGGCCGCGGCCGGCTCTACAGTGGACGTCCTGCTGCTGGACCGCCGCCGATGACGCGTTCCGGCCGGTCCGCTCGCGGCTCGCGTCGGGTGATCGTCGGATCTGTGCGGTGAACGTGGTGGGGCTACTTGCGCGCGACACGGTCCCGCGCGGGAGACTGTGCGGGTGAGTCTTTTCGGACCCGCGCGGGCACCGGGCTGGCCGGTGGAGCTGGCCGACGGCCCAGTGCTGCTGCGGCCCTACCGGCGCTCCGACGCGGCGGCGTGGTCGGAGGTGCGACGGGCCAACCGGGCCTGGCTGGCACCCTGGGAGTCGTCACTGCCCGGCGGTTGGGACGAGATGAACTCGCCGGCCGCGTTCCGCTGGGTGCACAGTGACCAGCGGCGTTCGGCCCGCGAGGGTGAGGGCATGCCGTTCGCGGTCTGCCTGCGTGAGGCCGACCGGGACCGGCTGGTCGGGCACATCAACGTGGGCAGCATCGTGCGGCGGGCGCTCTGCTCCGGCTACGTCGGCTACTGGGTGGACGCGCGGGTCGCCGGCCAGGGTGTGATCCCGACGGCGCTGGCGCTCGCCGTGGACCACGCGTTCGGGCCGGGCGGGCTGCACCGGGTGGAGGTGAACATCCGTCCGGAGAACCGGCCATCCCGCCGGGTGGTGGAGAAGCTGGGCTTCCGCGAGGAGGCGTACCACGTGCGCTACATGCACATCGACGGCGCGTGGCGGGACCACATCGGGTACGCGATGACGAGTGAGGAGATCGCCGCCGAGGGTGGCCTACTGGCCCGCTGGCACCGGGTTCGCGCCAACGCGCGGTAGGAGGATTTCCCGACATCCGCCCACTCGTCCCACGGACGGGATCGGCGCGGCGCGGTGGCATCCCGGTCGGTGCGCCGTAACCTCAAGTAACTGCAAGCTGCGGCAAGCGCTCCCCGGCCGGACGATCCACGCGCCCAGGCGTGATCGATGGAAGATCCTGCGGTCGGATGGCGGTTGCTTCGAATTCGGTGACGGGAGGGGTGAGGGTGCCGACCTCGGTGCTCCTCGCCGTCCTCGCCGCCGCCGGCCTGCTCGCCCTGGCCCCGGCGTTGGTTCGCCGGTACGACGCCACCGAGCGGCTGGTGGCGGAGCGGGCGCAGTCGACGGCGCGGGTGCTCCAGCGCCGCCGACGGCGCCGCACTGTGCCCGGACGGCGACCCGTCCATCCTCCGCGCTCACTGGTCGTCACCCTCAGTGAAGATGCGACTACTGGCGCGTTGAGCGCGCCGGTCTCCGCGCCACCGGCCGTCCGCCGCTCCGGTCGACTGCGCGCCGTGCCCGCCGCACCGAAGCGGTCCCGTCGCCGCCCGCCGCCGCGCCGACAGCACACCCCCGCCGTGTACCGGCGTCGCCGGGTGCTCGCCGCCCTACTGCTGCTCAACGTCGTCGAGCTGATCGGCGTGCTGTTCGTCAGCCCCGGCTTCTGGGTCGGCTTCGGGGTCACCTTCCTGCTCCTGGCCCTGTACGTCGTGCACCTGCGGGGCCAGGCCCTCGCCGGGCGTCGCCGCCGCCGCGCCCGAGCCCGGGAGGCCGCCTGGTTGGCCGCCCGGCAGGCCGAGGTGCGCCGGGAGCAGGCCCGCCGGGCCGCGGCCCGCCGGGAGGCGCAGCGCCGCCTCGCCGCCCAGCGCGAAGGGGTACGCCGAGCCGCCATGGGCCTGGACCGGTCGGGAGACCTGCCGGCGGCGGTCAACGGTGGATCAGTCTCGTACCGGCGCTCGGGCGGCCTGCGCGGCCGTCCCTACGAGGCCGGCCGAGGCGCCTGACGCCGGGTCCCGGCCTTGCCCAGGTCCCGGCCGCGCCCGGCTGGCTTGATCGACTCGGGTTCCTGGAAGTCGGGTGATTGTGGCGTCCGGGATGCCCCGATTTCCAGGAACCCGAGTCGATCTTCGGGTAGGCCGGAGCGCCGGGCCGGGGGCGGATTCGCGGTGGAGGCCGACGACCTGTTAGCCTTGCTGCCGGCCCGCCCGGTGTAAGCCGGGTGGGACCGAAGCCGGTTCGCCGGCGGGGGGCTGTGGCGCAGACTGGTAGCGCACCTCGTTCGCATCGAGGGGGTCAGGGGTTCAAATCCCCTCAGCTCCACCAGCAACACGTACGACCTGGGGAGAATCCCGCCAGCAAGATCGGCGGGCACAGGTCCGACACAAATCAGCGAGGATCCGGGGCCTTCGGGCCCCGTTTTCGTTTGGCGCTCGCGTCGCGCAGAGCCCCGCTGATGATGTTGCGGTGGCGGTCTTTCTTCGGCCACAGTGACGGAGGTTTCCAGCGTGATCCGCAGGCTGGAGTGCCGTAGCGCGTTCTGCGCCTCGGTGGGATCGGCACCCGAGGTGATCAGGCGGGTGGCGAAGTAGTGCCGCCGAGAGTGGAAGGTGGCCTCATCGGGCCAGCTGGCCACGTTGCGCCAGGTTCGCCACATCTGCGACCACCGCTGGTCATGAATCGGTCGATCCAAGGACGACCCGTCGAGTGACGTCCAGGTGCCGGGTGACGGTGTACCTGCCAGTGGCGCCGACCTCAGGGGCCTCGCTGTTCCATCCCAGGGACGACCAGCAATCTTCGAAGCTCACCACGTATTCCCTGTTCGAGGTGAAGACGTGAGTGACGGTCGCGGTGACCACGGAGCCGATCGGAAATCGCGCCTTGATGGATAGCCACTCCTGGTCGCTCAGGCTGGTGGGCAGGTAGGTCCGTGAACGGAATCGCTCGTCGAGAGGAAGAAGGCGAACCTGACCCGGCCTGTGTTGGAGAACCTCAAACGTGGTCACTGTGCCAACTGGAGGCCAGTCGGCCGGCTCGTGTGGCAAGACCACGACGTCAACGAAGCCCTCTGGCTCTTGGCCCAGGTCCACGAGCAACCCGATCGCTCCGGGCTTCGGTATGAGGACGACCTGACCCGTGATGTGCTCGCCCACTGGGAAGCGACGACGAGCCGCGTCGAGCTTGTCCGGCTCCAACACGCCGCGAAACCTCCTCGACTGTCCCTGGATCAATGCGCCGAGGAACGGGGACTACTGCTGATGATCATCTCGATCATGTCGAGCGCCTGGTGGGATGCGAGTGTCAAGCATGTCCCGTGACTGGGCACTCGTTGGTTCTGAGCCGTGCCGATGGCCCGCCGCCGTGCCTCTGGCCTTCGGCCGCCAGCGCGCCGCTGACAGCCCGCCGTCGGCGCGACATACGAAGAAGCCCCGGGCCGCCATGGTTGTTGGCAGATCCGGGGCTTCGGTGATTCGCCTTGACGACTGTATCGGTAAGTCGTAGCTTTCGTTCGTGGTGACTTACGGAATGCATCCGGGCTGGGAGGCGTTGGGCGATCCCAGCAGGCTCGCCATCGTCCAGCGCCTGGCCGAGCGGCCCCGTGCCGTGGGGGAGCTGGCGGACGAGCTGCCCATCAGTCGACCAGCCGTGTCGCAGCACCTCAAGGTGCTCAAGAGCGCGGGCCTGGTTGTTGACCAGGCGATGGGAACCCGTCGCGTCTACCGGCTGAGTCCGGTCGGGTTGGCCGCCCTGCGGGACCAGCTCGACACCTTCTGGCGCCGGGCGCTGGACGGCTATCAAGACATCGTTGAAGAGACCAAGGAGTGCCCATGACGCAAGCAGCTACGGCGGTCGTCCGCCGACAGATCGTCGTCAACGCGCCGATCGAACAGGCCTTCACCGTCTTCACCGAGCGGTTCGGCGACTTCAAGCCACGCGAGCACAATCTGCTCCAGGTCCCGATCGCCGCGACCGTGTTCGAGCCCAAGGCCGGCGGGCACATCTACGACCGAGGTACCGACGGTAGCGAATGCCGGTGGGCACGCATTCTCGCGTTCGAGCCGCCGACCCGGGTCGTCTTCAGCTGGGACATCGGACCGACCTGGCAGGTCGAAGCCGACCCGGATCTCACCAGCGAGGTCGAAGTCCTATTCGTTGCTGAGACTCCAGACCGGACCCGAATCGAGCTGGAACACCGGCACCTCGACCGGCACGGCCCTGGCTGGGAGTCGGTCCGAGACGGAGTCGACAGCGATACTGGCTGGCCCCTCTACCTCAGTCGCTACCTCTCCCTCTTTGGTGGCGGCAGCTGACGGCACGACCCGGCAAAGGCCGTTTCCGCGAGTCGGAGACGGCCTTTGCGATCTTTCAGGTGCTTGACCGACCTTCCGACGTCCCCGACGGGCAGGCCAGGCGAGGCGTTGATCCACCTAGGCGAAGCGTTCGGTCGTCACGGGTATCAGGCCGTGCTGTCGCAGGACGTTCGTCAACTCGGACAGGGTCGAGCCGAGCGCCGCAGTGCCATCGGTCCTCAGCAGCGCGGTCACGTCGAGGCACCAGGCCAGGGAGTGGCCGACCCGGCGCAGATCCCAGGTGAACTGGTAGCCGTGCTCGACGAGACGACCGCTCGCGGCGGACGCGACAGTGCCGCCCGCCGGTGACCGCCAGGCCGTCCGGAGGCTCGCCACCTGCTCGGCGCGGAGATCCTTGGCGAAGAGGACGCGGTACACCCGCCGTTCGTGGAAGCCGGCCGGTGGCTGCGCCGGGCCGAGCCGCAGCGGCGGGGCGGTGGCGATCGGTTGATGGTCGAGGAAGTGCGTACGAAGCAGCAGCTCGTCCGGGAGTTGCCCACCACCGAGCGCGCGGTGGACGTCCTCGGCCTCCCGGCGGGAGGTGGGGAGCACCCGCGCCAGCACCTCGGGGTCGGTGCGCATGCCGCGGCTCAGCGCGGCGGAACTCCACCAGCCGGCCTCCGGTGTCCAGCCGGCGCTGTCCAGCCCGGTCGTGGTGAAGTCGTGGTGGCGGGTGAACTCCTCGACGACGATCCCTTCCACAGTGGTGGCCGGGCCGTGGTCGTCGAGTCGAGGTAGGACCAGGTAGTAGTCCAGGGACGGTCCCGCGTCGGGCATCAGCACGGGCACGGCGCGCAACGGCTCGGTGGTCATCAGCACAACCGTAGCCAAGGAGAACGGCTAGCATCCGGACCCCAACGTGAGGAGCCCAGATGACTTCGGTGGCCCAGACCCGGTTCGGCATCATCGGCAGTGGCTGGCGGGGTGAGTTCTTCCTTCGCCTGGCCCGGCTGCTCCCCGAGCGGTTCCGGGTGACCGGGGTGGTGACGCGTACCGAATCGCGCGGAGCTGCCGTGACGGCCGACTGGGGCGTGCCGGCCTTCCGCACGACGGGCGAGTTGCTCGCCCACGAGCGGCCGGACTTCGTCATCGTGTCGGTGCCGTGGCCGGTGACACCAGAGGCGACCTGGGAGTTGGTCGCGGTCGGCGTACCGGTGCTCGCCGAGACGCCGCCCGCCCCCGACCTGGCGGGTCTGCGCTCGCTCTGGGCCGACGTCGGAGGCAGCGGCCTGGTGCAGGTCGCCGAGCAGTACCTGCTGATGCCCGGGCACGCGGCTCGGCTGGCGTTGGTCCGCGCCGGGGTGCTCGGTGAGCCGACCTCGGTCCAGATCTCCTCGACCCACCTGTACCACGCGGTCTCCCTGATCCGGGGTCTGCTCGGCGTCGGTCACGAGAGCGCCGAGGTGAGCGCGCGCGCCTTCGTCGCGCCGCTGGCCAACCCGCTCTCGCCGGCCGGCTGGAGCGGCGACGACACCCCGCAGCAGCTCTCCACCACCCTCGCCACCATCGACTTCGGCGGGCGGATGGGGTTGTACGACTTCACCGACAACCAGTGGTGGAACCCGCTGCGCACCCGCCGGTTGGTGGTCCGGGGCTCGCGCGGTGAGCTGGTGGACGACCGGGTGGTCCGCCTGGTCGACCCGAGCACGCCGGTGGAGTCGTTCCTGACCCGGCGGCAGACCGGTCTCGACCTCAACCTGGAAGGGCTCGACCTCAAGCACATCAGCTTCGACGGCGACGTGGTCTACCGCAATCCGTTCGTCGGCAGCGGGATGTCCGACGACGACATCGCGGTGGCCGACATCGTCGCCCGCGCCGGTGCGTGGGCGCGGGAGGAGGGCCCTGCTCCGTATCCCCTCGCCGAGGCCTGCCAGGACCACCTGATCAGCCTCGCCATCGAAGAATCAATACGCGCCGGCCAGCCGGTCGTCACCGCCACCGAGGCATGGGGACGGTAGCTCGGGCGGATCCACTTCTGTCCCTTGGCTGACAGTACGCAACCGGGAAGCCAGCTCACCTGTGGAGCCGAGTATCAACCGAATGCCCGGGAGTACCCGGGCTGCACACGGGGAGCAAGGATGAACCGAAGCACTCGACGCCGGATGCTCGCAGCCACCGCAACCGGTCTGCTGGCCACCTCTCTTGGCGTCGCTGTCTCCGCGACCGCGACCGCCGCGCCCGGCGGGGCGGCCCTCCGCACCTGCAAGATCAGTACGCTGCCGTACCCGACCGACACCTATCGCGCCGACGCGAACGCGGTCGACCCGACGGGCCGCTACGTCGCGGGCACCGCGCTGCGGGTCGGTGAGACCGACAACCAGTACCTGCTGCTGTTCTGGGACGGGCAGCGGGTCACCGAGCTGGAGTCGAAGGGCATGGCCACCCCCGTCGACATCAACGCCGACGGCGTCGTGGTCGGCAACGGGTCGGCGGAGACCGGCTACGGGCAGCCGTGGAGGTACCGCGACGGCAAGCTCGAGCAGTTGCCGGTGCTGCCGTCCACCGGCATCTTCGTCAGCGCCATCAACGATGCCGGCGACATCGTCGGCTACGGCTCCGACATCGTCCCCGGGGAACTGGTCGCGCTGCGCTGGCCGGCCGCCCGTCCGGGCACTGTCGAGGTGCTCGACGCGCCGGTCGACGCCCAGGCAGGTGGGATCACTGACAACGGGACCATCGTCGGTAGCGCCGGGCCCTTCGGAGACTGGAACAGCTGGGTCCGCCGGCCGAACGGCCGGATCGACGCGCTCACGTTCCCCGGCGCCGAGTGGAGCACGGCCGGCGTGGCGGCGGGCCGCTGGGCGATCGGCCAGGTATGGCTGGACGGCGGCACCAGCTCGACCGGGGTGCGGTGGGACCTTCGGAACGGCTCGCACACGTTGCTCGACCAGGAAATGCCGGCAGTGACCGATGTCAACGCCAAGGGCGTCGTGGTGGGTGATGACCGCGTTGCCAGGGGCTCCACCTCCCGGGTCCTGCCGGGTGGCGGCGAAGGGGTGGTCGTCGGTGCGCGGTCCATCTCCGACTCGGGCACCATCGTCGGGTTCCGCAACGTCCTCGCCGACCGGTTGACTCCGGTGCGTTGGACGGGCTGCTGACCCACCGACTCTCCCACCGCGTGGGGCCGGCCCGGACGGGGTCGGCCCCACGTCTCGTCAGCGCGTCACGGCTTCCAGGAACCGGCGGTCTGGAACTGGTCCTGGTACTCCAACGCGCCCGAGGTGTCGTGCACGTCGAACACCACGCTGCCCGTGCGTCTGGTGCCAGCGGTCAGGTCGTCGACGGCCGGCATCGGTTTGCCGCAGCCGGAGAAGGCTCCACCGATCGCTGTGGTCTTGGTGCCGTCGGCGGCGACCCACTGAAAGTAGAGCGGGTTCGTCGAGGCGGTGCCCTTGGTGACGGCCACCGTCACGTCGGCGATCACGTACATGCCCTCGCCGGGCTTCAGTCCGTGGGACTTGCATGGTTTGGTGGCGCTGCTGAACTTCGTCACGGTGATCTCGACGGTGCCTGCCGAGCTGTTGACGACAAGGGTGTCGCCCGGCGACATGTCGCGGGTGTCGCCGTTCGCTGACGGTGGGGTCGGCGGAGTGGCCTGTGCCTCGCTCACCGTGGTCGAGGTGCCTTTGGTGCCGATGACGACCGCCACGATGCCGCCGGCGCAGGTGAGCAGGGTGAGTACGGCCGCGGTGACCGCGACGAGCACGACGGACTTCTTGGCGCGGTCCGTCTGCGCCAGGGGTGGTGCGATGATCGGGTAGCCGGGGCCACCAGGTGCCCGATATCCGCCGCCAGCGCCCGTGTACCCGCTGGCCGCCGGGTACGCAGCCCCCGAGAACGGCGGCTGCGGTGTCGCCGCGAACGAGCGGGTCGGCGGCTGCGGGTTCGGTTGTTGGGGGTCGTGCGGCCTGACGCGGGGCTGGGGGTGGGTCACCGTACTCCTTGACGCTTCGGTACGTGCGGTGCGGGAACTCTTCGACGTTACCGTGGGTGGCGGAGCGTCCAGTGGCCACGCCGGAGGGCTTCCCACCGCGAGGATCCGAAACCGCTCTGGCCAGCGTGGACAGTGTTCAATCGGTCACCGAACGCCAATGTGGATCGGTATCTTATTCATCGCCATGAGTAACCAGGCGAGGTCAACGTGCCGAAAGTACGGCGGCGGTGCGGACCAGCCCGTCGGCGATCACGAAGCGGCCGCTGATCGATGTCGGAGGGTCGTCGACCCCCGCCGCGTCCACCCGGGCCGGTGCGATCCGGGCAGTGAACGTGCCGGCATCCGGATCAATGTCGAGCCGGGCGTCGTGGAAGTCCAACCAGCCGCGGACGACCGGATGCCACACCTTGTAGACGGTCTCCTTCGCACTGAACAGCACGACCGGCCAGTAGGTGCCGCTGGGTAGCCGAACACACATTGCCTCCTCCTCGGGCAGCAGCACGAGTCGGCGTACTCCCGGATTGACCTCGCGGTGCTGCTCGGCGTCCATTCCGACGGACCGGATGTCGGTGGTGTGCGCCGCCGCGGCGGCGCAGTAGCCGGCGGTGTGGGTGATGCTGCCGACCACCCCGGCCGGCCAGACCGGCGCGCGATCGGCGGCGGCCGGCACGGCGGTCGTCGGCAGGCCGAGGTCGCGCAATGCCCTGCGGGCGCAGATCCGCCCCGCGGCGAAGTCCCGCCGACGGGTCTGCACCGCCCGCTCGCCGAGACATGCCTGCTCAGCGGGGAGCAATTCGCCCGTCCAGTCCTCCGGCCCGGCGACGGCAACGGCGACAGTCGATGGCAGCAGGTCACGCATTCCATTGACCTACTGGTCGGTAGGAATGACGCAGAGAGTTAACCGTCAAATTTCCGACTCCCACGACCGCCGAAGGTACCGCAAAGATGTAACACCGGAGGGACGCGCAGCGCCCTCCCTGATGGCTCCGGGGGGACCACCATCAATGCTGGCCGGCGCGGCAGCCGCCAGTCCCGTGGACATCTGGAAGGACGTGCGATGACCGATGGCCTGGATCGGCCGGGGGTGCGGGCTGACGAACACGCCCCGAAGACCCCCTGCTGGAGCTGCGGCTCCTGCGGTGACGAGTGGCCGTGCGCGACGAAGCGCACCCGGCTGCTGGCGGAGTACGAGGGTGATCGCGCCATGCTCAGCGTCTATCTGGGCTCCTGCCTCGCCGCCGCCACCGAGGATCTGCGCGCGGCACCGGTGATGTCGCTCCAGGACCGGTTCATCGGCTGGTTGCCGCGCGGCTCCCGGCGTAGCTGAGGCTCTGGAGGCCCCGCCGCTGGGCGGGGCCTCCAGAGACTGGCGTTCAGCGACGTCGAGGGCGTCGGGTCACCGCGAAGCCGACCACGCCGGCCACCGCGGCGAGCACGCCGCCGATGCCGGTCCAGAGCCAGCGCGAGCCGAGATTCGGCAACCAGTCCGCGAGCGAGCCGCTCTCGTCGTCGGCCTCCGCGTCCACCGGGGGTACGGCGTTGAGCACCGTGCCGGCCTTGGTGTTCGGCACCAGCGGGGCGGCCAACTCGCCGTCGTCAGCCGAGGCGCCCCGGTCGGCGATGGTGCCGACCAGCAGGTCGACGTCGATCGGCGCACCCAGATCGGGCTCCGGCAGCTCGATCACCGAGAGCCGGACGACGTACGTGCCGGGCAGTGGGTCGGCCGACCAGGGCTCCGCCCACGACCGCACCTCGCGCAGCGTGCAGCCCAGCACCACGTTCGACGCCTTCGCGTCCACGGTCGGGGTCTGGGCTCCCGCCGTGCACGCCTGGCGTCGGCGCAGCCCGTCGAAGACGTCCACCGTCCAGGTGGAGGCGCCGCTACGTCCCTTCGGGAAGGTGACGGTGGCGTTGATCTCGTGCACCTGGCCGGCCGTCGCCGGGAACGACCAGTAGAGGTGGTCGCCGATCGAGGCGTCCACCCGTACCGGTTGGCCGGCGGTGATCGGGGTGGCGGTGAGGAACGACGTGCCGGCACGGTTCACCGGCGTGGCACCCGGGGAGGGGGTCGGTGCGGCGACGGCCGCAGCGGGGAGCAGAGCGGCCACGCCGGCGGCGAGCAGCGCCGCCGTCGACCGGAACAGTGCGGTACGCATCAGTTCTCCCTCCAGGTGGCGACCCACCAGCGGGTGAGCAGACCGGCGAGCAGACCGGTGACCAGCCCGGCGATGGTGAGCAGGGCGAGCAGCACCCAGCCCCGGCCGAGGTCCGGTCCGTCCGGTGCGGGTGCGGCGGCGACGACGTCGATGGTCAACTCCACCGGCATGCCCGGGGTGGCCGCGGTGCCGGGACGCGGGGCGAACGAGTTGCTGACCACCAGGCAGACCGTGGTGGGTTCGATGACCGGCGCGGAGTTCTGCTCGGTCTCGGCGGCGTCCTCGTCGTCGGCGGAAGCCGACCAGCGCAGTCCGGCGGAGAGCACGTCGGCCCGCCCGCTGCCGGCGTCCGCCCCCCGGACGAGTTCCCGCCCGTCGGCCGCGGTGGCCCGCAGCAGCACCCCGTAGTCCCGGTTGACGGCCCGGTCCAACGCCATGCTCACCGAAGCCCGCAGCTCCTGCCCGGGGCGGATCGGCACCCGGTAGTAGCGATGCTCGGAGAACGCCTCCCGGTCGGCGTAGACGCCGGGGGCGAGCAGTGGCGCCGAGTCGCACGCGCTCGTGCCGCCGACCACGGTCGGGGCCCGGGTGTGCGTGTCTGCGGCCCGCTCGACAAGCTGTTTGATCCGGTCGGTCAACTCCTCGGCGCTCTGCGCGGCGGTGTAGGTCCCGCCGGTCGCGCTGGCGATGCAGAGCAGTTGCCGGCGAACCTTCTCGTCGGGGGCCAGACCGAGGGTGTCGACGACCAGGCTGGTGCCCTGGGCGGCCAGTTCCCGGGCCACCTCGCACGGGTCCGGCGGAGCACAGGTGTCCTCGCCGTCGGTGATCAGCACGATCCGCCGGGTGGTGGCCCCGGTGCCCAGGTCCTGCGCGGCGGAGCGCAGCGCCAGCCCGACCGGAGTGAACCCGGTCGGCCGAAGTGTCGCCACCGCCGCCTTGGCGGCGGACCGGTCCACCGGCCCGACCGGCACGATCTGCTGGGTGTCCTGGCAACCGACCTTCTTGTCCTTGCCGCGGTAGGTCGCGCCGAGCACCCGGATGCCGAGCTGTGTCTCCTCGGGCAGCGCATCCACCACCTCGTTGAAGGCCTGCTGGGCGACCGATATCCGGGTGCGTCCGTCGATGTCGGCGGCGCGCATCGACCCGCTGACGTCGAGCACCAGCTCGACCCGGGGCGGCTCGGGCACCGGCTCCTCGTCGGCCTGCGCCGGCCCGGTCAGCGCGGTGGTCGCCAACAGTCCGAGAAGGACCGCCGTCGATCGTCTGAAGTTGATCACGATCCGCAGTGTAGTGAGATCCACTTTGGATGATCGTTTGGGTGCAGGCGTGCGGAACCGGCGACTCCGGCTGGGCCGGGGACCGCCTCTGACCGGCCGCGCCCGCGCTCAGGGTCCACGCCGGGTCACCCTCGGTCAACTGTGCGAGGGAAGGTGTCGGCTCGGCCAGCATCCGTCGGAAATCTGACCCAAGTCGACCCGTTGTGCCGGTGGTGCGCGGTGGTTAAGCTCTTCTTGCGCGCCCCAATCGCCCGCTTCCCCCGTGGCAGGCGATCGGGGCGCGCGTCTTTGTCAAGAAGGGCCCGCACGCTTCGGCGTGCGGGCCCTTCTTCCGTCGCGCTGTGCGGCGCGTCGCGTGTCGATGCTTATATCCACCGGCCGTCGAGCCACATCCGGGACAGCCAGTCCGAGTACGGAATCACCCGACCCACGAAGATCGGATAGAAGTACGCGAAGCAGAGCGCCACCAGCAGCACGTACGCCCCCGCAGCGATGCTGCCCACCAGCCGGCGCTCATAACTCGGGTCACCCGGCACCAGCGGCGCCACCGCACCCACGTCGCCCCCGGCGGGCGCGATCAGCGCGCCCAGCACATACACCACGGCCAGCACCAGGAACGGCACCGCCGGCGCGGCGTAGAACGAGAACATCGTCCGGCCGTCGAGGGCGAACCAGAACCACGGCAGCAGCCCGGCGGCCACGGTGAGCAGGATCGCGCCGGCCCGCCAGTCCCGACGGGCCACACCCAGCCAGACCAGCGCCACCAGGGCCGGCAGGAACGACCACCAGAGCAGCGGGGTGCCGAGCAGCAGAATCTCGGAGGCGCAGCTCGCCGCGCCGCAGACGCCGTCGCCGGCGTAGTGGAACGCCACCGGTCGGCCCAACAGCAGCCACTGCCACGGCCACGACTGGTACTTGTGCGCATCATCGAGCTGGGCGTGGAAGCCGTACGCCGCGCGGTGGTACTCGAAGAGATTGATCAGCGGGCCGATCACCGGCCGGTCGCTGAGCCGGGAGCCCGGGTAGGACGACGCGAGCCGGTAGTAACCGTCGTCGGTGAGCAGCCAGCCCGACCAGGTGGCGAGGTAGGTGCCCACCATGAGCACGCCGGCGAGCACCAGCCAGGGCAGCTCGTCGACGAGCGTGTCCCGCCAGGGCCGGCGGACGCCCGCCGAGCGGCGGACGCCGACCTCCCAGAAGAGCACCAGCAGCGCGAAGGCCGGCACGAAGTACAGGGCGCTCCACTTCACCGCACAGGCGCAGCCGATCAGCACCCCGGCGGCCAGCCGCCACCACGGCCAGGTGCGCCAACCGGTCGGCGGGCGGCCGGCCCGGCCCGGCTGGCTCGGATCGAGCCCGTCGTCCAGGGCCCGAGCCCAGCGCCGACGGCGGGCGTCCCGATCGAGCACCAGTGCGCCGAACGCCGCCAGGACGAAGAAGAGCAGGAAGATGTCGAGCAGGGCCGCGCGGGACAGCACCAGGTGGAAGCCGTCCAGGGCGAGCAGCAGGCCGGCCGCGCAGCCGAGCACCGTCGAGCGGAACATCCGCCGACCGATGCGGACCAATAGCAGCACCGACAGCGTGCCGATCACCGCCGCCGAGAAGCGCCAGCCGAACTCCGGCGCGGTGGTCATCAGGTGCCCGGGGACGGAGACCTTGGAATCGGCGTCCTGATAGCCGAACGCCCACTCGCCGATGCCGATCAACCACTTGCCCAGCGGCGGGTGCACCACGTACGACGGGACGTTGTCCTTGTAGTTCCACTCCACGCCACGCGAGATCAGCCCGTAGGCGTCCTTGGCGTAGTACGTCTCGTCGAAGATCTTGCCCTTCGGGCTGGACAGCCCGACGAAGCGCACGATCGCCGCGATGGCCACCACCACTGCCGTGGCCAGCCAGGAGAACCGGTCCACCTGGGTGTCGACGGTGGCGAACCGTCGCCGGACCACCGCGGCCACCCCGCCGCCCTCGGCGCTCGGTGGCGTCGGCTCCTGGTTGGCACTGGGCTCGCCCGTCATCTGGATCATCTTGTCCGGATCGGCGCTCGGGCTCTGCGCTGTCGACGCACTCGTCACCCGGCGATCGTAGGCTGCCAGGGTGTCCGGTGGCGTCCGTCGTCCCTGATACCGGTATTCCCAGCAATGAAGGAGACGAATCCGTGGGTGAAATGTCCGAAGTTGGGCGCCTGATTCTGCTCGGTGCTCCACTCGGCAACCCCGCCGACGCCTCGGCCCGACTCCGGGAGGTGCTGATCAGCGCCGACGTGGTCGCCGCCGAGGACACCCGCCGGCTCACCCGGTTGGCCCGCGATCTCGACCTCACCGTCGGCGGTCGAATCGTCTCCTACTTCGAGGGCAACGAGGAGCGGCGCACCCCCGAGCTGGTCGAGGCCATCCTCGGCGGGTACGTGGTGGCGCTGGTCACCGACGGCGGGATGCCCAGCGTCTCCGACCCCGGCTACCGGCTGGTCCGTGCCACGTTGGATGTCGGGGCGCCGGTCACGGTCGCCCCCGGGCCCAGCGCGGTCACCACCGCGCTGGCCGTCTCCGGGCTGCCCTGCGACCGGTTCTGCTTCGAGGGCTTCCTGCCCCGTACCCCCGGCGGCCGCCGATCCCGGCTGCGCGCCCTCGCCGCCGAGGAGCGCACCCTGGTCTTCTTCGAGGCTCCGCACCGGATCGGAGCGACGCTCACCGACCTGGCGGACACGTTCGGGGCGGACCGGCCGGCCGCGCTCTGCCGCGAACTCACCAAGACCTACGAGGAGGTGCTCCGCCGCCCCCTCGGCGAGCTGGCCCGGTGGGCCACCGAGGGGGACCCGCGCGGAGAGATCACCCTGGTGGTGGCCGGAGCCCCGGTGACCGCGGCCGAACGCCCCGACGACGACACCCTGCGCGCCGCCGTCGCCGAGCGGGAGGCCGCCGGCCGGTCCCGCCGGGACGCCATCACCGACGTCGCCACCGAGTACGCGCTGCGCCGCCGGGACGTCTACACGATCGTGCACAGCTGACCGAGGAGGTACGGTTCGCCGGACGGCGGGTTCACCACGCGGCGGCCAGGAAGCCGACGGTGATCAGCGTGGGGCCGGCGATGGCGGCGGCCACGGCCCAGCGGCGGTGCCGGCGACCGGGCAGCCGGGCCGACCCGGTCCACCGGACGATGCCGCCGGTGCAGGCCACCACCACCAGCAGACCGGGCAGCCACCGCAGGTGCCGGCCCACGCCGACGTCCGCGTACGCGGTGCCGCTGTCCGGGCCGGTCATCCGCGCCGGCAGCGCGGTGCCGGCCGTGCTCCCCTCGACGGGCACGCCGCTGACCCGGACGCCATGGGCGATGAACCGCCCGTCCTCGGCCGTGAAGAGCCCCCGGCACCGCAGGGTGAGCCCGCCGCCGGAGCAGTCGTCGATCACCACGGTGCCCGTCCGGGCGTGCCCGACCGCGAGCCAGAACGGGCCGGCGCTGACCCAGGCGAAGAAGGCCGCGACCAGGCTCAGCACCACCAGCGCGGCGAGCCCGGGCAGCGGATCCGGCGGTGGGGGCGTGCGGCTGGGTGCCCGGCGCAGCGCCAGCCGGAAGCCGCGAAGCCGCGCCGGTGCCGCGTCCTTGCGGACCGGGGTGCCGTCCCAGTGCACCTGCTCGATCGGCGCCCAGAAAGCGCCGGCGTCGTCGTCCGGCGGGTCGCCGTCGGGCCCATTGTCGCGCTGCCGGCGGCCCTGCTGCCGGACCGGCACCCGACGCGGCACCGCGTCCACCGGCGCGCCGGTGGTCGGCTCCACCTCGACGGGCTCCGCGCCAGCCGGTGCCGAGCCGGCCGGCGGGCCCGACGAGCCGGGCCGGACCGGGCTGGGTACGGGTGCCCCCGGGGTCGGACGGGTCGGTGTGGGCGCCGGCGCCGTCGGCGTGGGGCGGGCCGGGGCGGACCTCCCCGCCGGGGTGGGCCGCTGCGCACCCGGGTCGGCGCTGGGCTCGAGCCGGGGCTGCGGCGCGACCCCGGCGACCCGGGACGCGGCGGGCTCGGGCCCCGGGTCGTCGCCGACCGCCGGCCCGGTGGGACGGTCCTCGTGGTCCCGTGCCGCTCCTCTGCCCGTCACGACGTTCATTGCACACCGGGCCAGGAGGTGAAACGGGCAGGTGAGCCGCGTGTCGACGACAAATCGGACCAACGGGCGAGGTGGTCGGCCCGGTCCGCCGGTCCGGCACCCCCCATTGGTTCGCGAACGCCCCGGACGGGTCACTAGGCTCACTGCTCATGAGTCACGTTCTCGCGGCAGTGGCCTGGCCGTACGCCAACGGCCCCCGCCACATCGGCCACGTCTCCGGTTTCGGCGTTCCCTCCGACGTCTTCGCCCGGTACATGCGGATGGCCGGCCACGACGTGCTCATGGTCTCCGGCACCGACGAGCACGGCACCCCGATCCAGGTGCAGGCCGACGCCGACGGGGTGACCCCGCGCGAGCTGGCCGACCGGTACAACAGGGTGATCGTCGAGGACCTGCACGGCCTCGGTCTCTCCTACGACCTGTTCACCCGCACCACCACCCGCAACCACTACGCGATGGTGCAGGAGTTGTTCGAGGGGATGTACCGCAACGGCTACATCGTGCCGAAGACCACCATGGGCGCGATCTCCCCGTCCACCGGGCGTACCCTGCCCGACCGCTACATCGAGGGCACCTGCCCGATCTGCGGGTACGACAGCGCCCGCGGTGACCAGTGCGACAACTGCGGCAACCAGCTCGACCCGATCGACCTGATCAACCCGAAGTCGCGGATCAACGGAGAGACTCCGAAGTTCGTCGAGACCGAGCACTTCTTCCTGGACCTGCCGGCCCTGGCCGAGGTGCTGCGGCAGTGGCTGGACACCCGCGAGGGGTGGCGGCCCAACGTGCTGCGGTTCTCCCGCAACCTGCTCGACGACCTCCAGCCCCGGGCGATCACCCGTGACCTGGAGTGGGGCGTACCGATCCCGCTCGACGACTGGCGCGACCGGCCGGACAAGCGGATCTACGTGTGGTTCGACGCCGTGATCGGCTACCTGTCAGCCTCGATCGAATGGGCCCGTCGCTCCGGCGACCCGGACGCGTGGCGGAAGTACTGGTCCGCCGACGGCGCGGGGAAGGACGCCCAGTCCTACTACTTCATGGGCAAGGACAACATCGTCTTCCACTCGGTGATCTGGCCGGCGCTGCTCTCCGGCTACTCCGGCGAGGGCTCCCGCGATGGTGAGCCGGGCGAGCTGGGTCGGCTCAACCTGCCCACCGAGGTGGTGTCGAGCGAGTACCTGACCATGGAGGGGCGCAAGTTCTCCTCGTCACGCAAGGTGGTCATCTACGTTCGCGACTTCCTGGAGCGCTACGACGCCGACGCGCTGCGCTACTTCATCGCCGCCGCCGGCCCGGAGAGCAACGACACCGACTTCACCTGGGCCGAGTTCCTGCGCCGCAACAACGACGAGTTGGTCGCCGGTTGGGGAAACCTGGTCAACCGGTGCGTTTCGATGGCCGCTAAGAACTTCGGGGCGATCCCGCCGGTCGACCCGGCCGGGCTCACCGAGGCCGACCAGGCGCTGCTCACTGTCGCCCGGACCGGGTTCACCACTGTCGGCGACCTGATCGGCCGGCACCGGCAGAAGCAGGCGATCGGTGAGGCCATGAAGGTGGTCGCCGAGGCCAACAGGTACCTCTCCGAGCAGGCGCCCTGGAAGCTCAAGGACGAGGCGGACAAGCCCCGGATGGGCACCATCCTGCACGTCGCCCTTCAGGTGATCAGCGATGCCAACACGCTGCTCACCCCGTTCCTGCCGCACTCCGCGCAGCAGGTGCACGAGCTGCTCGGGGGCACCGGCGTGCACGCGCCGATGCCGGTGATCGAGCAGGTCGACGACCTGGACGGCGGCCCGGCGTACCCGGTGCTCACCGGGGACTACACCGTCGGCGCGCGCTGGGAGTCGGTGTCGATCGAGTCGGGTCGCCCGCTGGCCGCGCCGAAGCCGGTGTTCCGCAAGCTCGACCCGTCGATCGTCGACGAGGAACTGGCCCGGCTCGCCGACTGAACGCACGACGCGCGCGGTGGCGGGGTGCCCTGCCGCCGCGCGCCGTCACATCGCGTACCGGGTGTCCATCACCTGGTCGTCGGTCACCTCGGCGCCCGGCGCCCAGGCCTCGTAGATGCCACGTTCCTGACACTGCGCGCCGGTCGTGACCACGGTGTCCGGGTTCGGGTAGCGCAGGCGCACCCGCAGCCAGCCGGCCTCCTCCCGCAGCACCAGGCACGGCACGCCCCGCCACTGGGCGCACCGGACCCGGCGGGCCACCGCGTCCACCGGGTAACGGGCCGCGCGGGTCATCGCCAGCACCCGGAATCCACCGGGTAGGTCGGCGACCGCCTCGTACTCGCTGTCGCCGTACCTGCCGACCAGCTGGGTGGAGCGGGGGGCGTCGGCATTCGGCACGTACTCCTGGTCCGGGGAGAGGCCCGGCACCGCGGCCAGCAGGTGCCGCCACTGCGGGCCCACCATCCGCAGCCACCCGCGCTGCTCGGCCTGGTAGGTGTACAGCACCACCTCCACCCCCTCCGCCGGGTACGCAATGAGGGCGGCGTTCGCCGGCATCGGCAGGTCGGCGAAGTCCCGGGTGATGAACTCCGGGATGAGCTGACCGTTGCTGGGCACGAAGCCGGTGCCGAGCACCGGGGCGCCGAGCCGGTCCCGGGAGGCCAGCGCGGTCAGGCCGCGGTGTGCCGGGCCCACCGGCACGTCGTAGTCGCCCGGGTCGGACGCGCGCCAACGCAGCGCGTACGCCACGTCCGAGCCGTCCCGGCCGGCATCGCCATCGGTACGCAGCACCGTCGTCGTCGCCGGCGTACGTAGGTGCGCCACGTCGTGCTCGCGATAGCAGAAGCCGTGCGGCAGCCAACCCCGTACGTAGCCGGCGAGCTGCTGGGCCGAGAGCACCTTCATCATCCGGGTGCCCCGCCGGACCACCGCCGACGCGCGCGCCTCCGTCAGCATCGGGTCGCCCGCCGCAGCCGGCTGCTGGCTGAGCTGGTGCAGGTAGGCCCAGCCCCGCTCACGGTGAGCGGGGATCAGCAGCGGCGTCTCCGGCTCGTCGGCCGGCTCCGTCGCCCCGTGCACCGCGGTCACCTCGGTGACGTGCACGAACCGGTGCCACGGCAGGGCGCTACCGGGGCGGGGAGCCCACTCGAAGCCGGCCACCTCGTCGGCGCTGAACAACTCGTACGCGGCGCCTCGGGCGATCTCCTCGGCCGGGTACACGCCGCCGCCGAACGCCACGTGCAGTCCGGTCCGTTCACCGGCGCTGCCACCGGCCTGGGGAGTGACGCTCATGCCGTCGCCTCGCTGCTCGGTGGGATGAGGTCCGCACGCTGTCGCGTCCGCTCGTGAGCGACCGTAGAGTCGCGCGGCGTAGTCGGGGTGAACGTCGGGTGGCGGGCAGATGGACAGGCCCGGTGTGTGATGCTGTCGCTGATGAGCGAGCCCACTGAATCCCGCCGCGAGCGTGCCGCCCGGCGGGCCGGAGAGTTTCCGCCCGCCCCCGAGTCGTTGCCCCGGGCGGTGCTGGACAGCCACACCCATCTGGACATCACGGTCAGCGAGGCCGGTGTACCCGGCGGCGGGCCGGCCGACGATCCGGTTGCCGTGGCCATCGCGTTGGCCACGAAGGTCGGCGTGGACCGCCTGGTCCAGGTGGGCGTGGACGTCGCCTCCTCCCGGTGGGGCGCGGACACCGCCGACCGGTACCCCGCCGTGCTGGCCACCGTGGCGCTGCACCCCAACGAGGCGCCCCGGCTGAGCGACCTCGACGAGGCGTTGCGGGAGATCGAGGCACTCGCCGCCCGCGACCGGGTCCGGGGGATCGGCGAGACCGGAATGGACTTCTTCCGGACCGGCGACGAGGGGCGTGCCGCGCAGGAGCAGAGTTTTCGGGCGCACATCGCCATCGCCAAGCGGTACGACAAGACGCTGGTCATCCACGACCGCGACGCGCACGCCGACGTGCTGCGGATCCTCGACGACGAGGGCGCTCCCGACCGGGTGGTGCTGCACTGCTTCTCCGGCGACGCCGACTTCGCCCGCGAGTGCGTCCGCCGCGGCTACCTGCTGAGCTTCGCCGGCACCGTCACCTTCGGCAGCGCGACGGCGCTGCGCGAGGCCGCCGCGCTCACTCCGATGGAGCAGATGCTGGTGGAGACCGATGCCCCGTACCTCACCCCGATGCCGTACCGCGGCCGACCGAACGCGTCGTACCTGATCCCGCTCACCGTCCGCGCGCTCGCCGCGACCACCGGCAGTGACCTGGACGAGCTGTGCGCGGCCATCTCCGCCACCGGCGACCGGGCCTTCGGCCCGTGGTGAGCCCGGCCCGACGGTCGGCACCGACCCCGTCGCTACGCTGCCTGCCATGACCGGTCTCCTCGGCCCGGCGGAGATCCGGGAACTCGCCGCCCGGCTGGGCGTCGCGCCCACCAAGAAGCTGGGCCAGAACTTCGTGCACGACCCGAACACAGTGCGCCGGATCGTGACCGCCGCCGGCCTCACCCCCGACGACGTGGCCCTGGAGGTGGGGCCCGGGCTCGGCTCGCTGACCCTGGGGCTGCTGCCGGTCGCCGGGCACGTGCACGCCGTGGAGATCGACCCGGTGCTCGCCGGGGCGCTACCGGAGACCGTCGCGCGGCACGCCGGGGCCGATGCCGCCCGACTCACCGTGCACCGCGCGGACGCGCTACGCATCGCCGCCGCCGAGCTGGCCGACCCGGCACCGACCGCGCTGGTGGCGAACCTGCCCTACAACGTCGCCGTACCGGTGGTGCTGCACCTGCTCGCCGTGCTGCCCACCCTGCGACACGGCCTGGTGATGGTGCAGAAGGAGGTCGCCGACCGGCTCGTCGCCGGTCCCGGCTCCAAGGTGTACGGCATCCCGTCGGTGAAGCTCGCCTGGTACGCCCAGGCCCGGGGCGCCGGCAAGGTGCCGCCGAACGTGTTCTGGCCGGTGCCCAACGTCGACTCCGGCCTGGTCTCCTTCACCTGCCACGAGCCGCCCCGCACCGACGTACCCCGGGAACGGGTCTTCGCCGTGGTGGACGCGGCGTTCGCGCAGCGGCGCAAGACGCTGCGCGCCGCGTTGGCCGGCTGGGCCGGTGGGGCGGACCGGGCCGCCGCTGCGCTCACCGCCGCGGGCGTCGACCCCGGCGCCCGCGGGGAGTCACTGACCGTCGAGCAGTTCGCCGCCATCGCCGCGTCGGCTCCGGTCGGTACGCCGGCCGGGAAGTAGGCTGACGCCGTGTCCGCCGAGGAGGTGTACGAGTGACCGCGCAGCCGATCGAGCCCGCCGCCCACGGGATGTGGAGTCCGGATCCCGTCCGGCAGCGGCTGGCCAACCACACCATCGAGGACGTGCTGGCCCTGCCCGACGACGCCCCCCGCGTCGAGCTACGTGACGGAGTCCTCGTCGTGGTCCCTTCCCCGACCCTTGGTCATCAGAACATCGGCAACCTGTTGTGGATGTGGCTGCGGCAGCACGCTCCGGACGAGTTGACGCCGGCCACCGCGGTCGGGGTGGCGATCAACTATCGGAACACTCTCGAACCCGACGTCGTCCTACTGAAACGTCCGGTGGCGGCCGACCACCACTACTTCGAGGCTGATCAGGTTGTGCTCGCCGTCGAAGTTGTCTCGCCCGGCACCCGTCGTCGGGACCGGCTGGAGAAGCCGGCCGACTACGCCGACGCCGATATCCGGCACTACTGGCGGATCGAGCAGAATCCGGTGCACGTGTACGCGTACGACCTGGTCGGCGGCCGGTACGAACTGGCCGCTGACTCCGCCGAGGAGCTGATCGTGGCCAAGCCGTTCGACATCCGCCTGCACCTGCGGGACATCACCCCGTGACCGAGGCCTGGCGACCGGACGACGACGAGCGACGCGGGGCCATCGGCCCGGTGCGGGTGCGGGTGCCGGCGAAGATCAACCTGCATCTCGGGGTGGGCCCGCTGCGGCGGGACGGCTACCACGAGCTGAACACGGTCTACCACGCCATCTCGATCTACGACGAGCTGACGGCCCGCCGGGGCGACACCCTCGCCCTGACCATGGAGGGTGAGGGCACCGGCGAGCTGGCCCTGGACGACACCAACCTGGTGATCCGCGCCGCGCACGCCCTCGCCGGGTACGCGGGGGTTCTGCCGCACGCCCGACTGCACCTGCGCAAGCAGATCCCGCTCGCCGGTGGGTTGGCCGGCGGCAGCGCCGACGCGGCCGCCGCGCTGGTGGCCTGCGACGCGCTCTGGGGCACCGGGCTGTCCCGCGACGAGTTGGCCGGCATCGCCGCCGACCTCGGCTCCGACGTGCCTTTCCTGATCTACGGTGGCACCGCGCTGGGCACCGGCCGGGGTGAGGCGATCAGCCCGGTGCTGGCCCGCCCCACCTCCTGGCACTGGGTGGTGGCGATCGCCGACGTCGGCCTCTCCACCCCGACCGCGTACCGGGAGCTGGACCGGCTCCGCGACTCCGGTGCCGCCGGCGCCCCGCTGGGCAGCACCGACGCGCTGCTGGGCGCGCTGCGCCAGCGTGACCCCCGGGTGCTCGCCCGTACGCTCGGCAACGACCTCCAGGACGCCGCGCTGGCCATGCGCCCGGCGCTGGCCGACACCCTGAAGGCCGGCGAGGCGGCCGGCGCGCTCACCGGCATCGTCTCCGGCTCCGGCCCGACCTGCGTGTTTCTCGCCGCCAACGCGGCCGACGCGGAGCGGATCGCCGCCGAGCTGACCGCCGCGGGCGTCTGCCGGGAGGCGCGGGTCGCGCACGGTCCGGTAGCCGGCGCCCGCGTCGGCTGACGAAGCGTTCCACCGGAGCTGCTGGCGCGCGGCGCGAGCGTTCAGGGCTTCCGCGTACCCTTGGGACAGGCGTCCAGGTGCCCGCCGGCATCGGGACGCCTTGATCATGAAGGGTGGAACGTGGCGAACATCGTCAATCTGGACCGGGTGTCCAAGGGGTACGGCGCCGCCGGGCGGCTGCTCACGGACGTCTCGCTCGGCCTGGACGACGCCGACCGGATCGGCGTGGTCGGCCTCAACGGCGCCGGCAAGTCCACCCTGCTGCGGCTGCTCACCAAGCAGGAGGACCCCGACGACGGTCGGGTGACCCACCGCCGTGACCTGCGTGTGCTCTGGCTGCCGCAGCAGCTCACCCTCGCCCCCGAGGCCACCGTCCGGGACGTGGTGCTCGGCACCGCCTGGCTCGCCGAGGGCATGGGGGCTGAGCACGAGTGGGCCGGCGACTCCGGGGTGCGGGCCATCCTCGACGGCCTCGGCATGCCGCACCTCGGCCTCGACCAGCCGGTCGGCCCGATGTCCGGTGGCGAACGCCGCCGGGTGGCGCTCGCCGCGCTGCTCGTGCGCGACTCCGACCTGCTCATCCTCGACGAGCCCACCAACCACCTGGACGTCGGCGGGGTCGACTGGCTGGCCCGGCACCTGGTCGGCCGCAAGGGCGCCCTGGTCGTGGTCACCCACGACCGGTGGTTCCTGGACGCGGTCTGCACCAACACCTGGGAGGTCGCCGACCAGACCGTCCGCGCCTACGAGGGTGGCTTCGCCGCCTGGACCCTCGCCCGCGCCGAGCGCGAGCGGGTCGCCGCCGCCACCGAGGCCCGCCGGCAGAACCTGCTCCGCAAGGAGATCGCCTGGCTGCGCCGCGGCCCGCCCGCGCGGACCTCCAAGCCGCAGTTCCGCATCGACGCCGCGAACGCGTTGATCGCCGACGTGCCGCCGGCGCGCGACACCATGTCGTTGCAGCGCATGGCCACCTCCCGGCTGGGCAAGCAGGTGTACGACCTGGAGAACGTCGAGCTGCACGCCGGCCCGAAGGAGATCCTTCGCGACGTCACCTGGCTGGTCGGCCCCGGCGACCGGATCGCCATCCTCGGTGCCAACGGCGCCGGCAAGACGACGCTGCTGCGGATGCTCGCCGGCATCACCCGCCCCGATGGTGGCCGCCTCGGCACCGGCTCCACAGTGCGGCCCGCGTTCCTCTCCCAGGAGCTCACCGAGCTGCCCGGGCACCTGCGGGTGCTGGAGGCGGTGGAGGAGGTCGCCCGCCGGGTCCAGCTCGGCGACCGGGAGGTCTCCGCCGCGCAGCTCGCCGAGGTGTTCGGCTTCGACGACCGCCGCCTCTGGACCCCGGTCAGTGACCTTTCCGGTGGGGAACGCCGCCGGTTGCAGATGCTGCGGCTGCTGGCCGGCGAGCCCAACGTGCTGCTTTTCGACGAGCCCACCAACGACCTGGACACGGACACTCTCGCCTCGTTGGAGGACCTGCTCGACTCGTGGCCGGGCACGATCATCGTGGCCAGCCATGACCGGTACCTGATCGAGCGGGTCACCGACACGGCGTACGGGATGTTCGGCGACGGTCGGCTGGTGCACCTGCCGGGCGGCGTGGACGAATACCTCGCGCGGACCGCCGAGCGGGCCGGCTCTCCTCGGGCGGGCGTCACCTCGACCGCCGCGCCCGCTGCCGCCTTGGGAGGTGGCATGTCCGCCGCCGAGGTCCGTCAGGCCCGCAAGGAGCTGACCCGGCTGGAGCGGCAGCTCAGCAAGCTCGACCAGCGCGAGACCACGCTGCTCGCTCAGCTCGCGGCGGACGCCACCGACTACGCCCGGGTCGCCGAGTTGGACACCCAGCTCAAGGATCTGCGCGCCGAACGGGAGCGGATCGAGGAGAGCTGGATGACCCTCGCCGAGGACCTGCCCGAGAGCTGACCGTCCGGGCGCGCCGGCCCGGGCCCCGTGTGCGGCGTCACACCACCACATGCGAGACAATCGTCGGCGACACCTACCCCACGGCGTTGGAGACACAGACATGGCACACACCCCCGTCAACCACCCCGCGCGGCCGATCTACCGGGCGATCGGCGGGCTGACCGGTCTGTACCTGGTCGTCTTCGGTGTGTTCGGCATCATCGCGAGCACCGGCAACGAGATCCTCGCCCAGGACGACACCCGGGTCCTCGGTCAGGGCACCAACCTCGGCTTCTCGCTGCTCAGCGTGCTGCTCGGGATTGTCGTGCTGGTCGGCACCGCGCTCGGC
Source organism: Micromonospora sp. CNZ322 (assembly GCF_007827755.1). Taxonomy (NCBI): domain Bacteria; kingdom Bacillati; phylum Actinomycetota; class Actinomycetes; order Micromonosporales; family Micromonosporaceae; genus Micromonospora; species Micromonospora sp. CNZ322. The sequence goes on along the minus strand of NZ_VITD01000001.1, from coordinate 801,810 downwards.
CGCAACATCGACGTGGCGATCAACCAGTGGCTGGCGTACACCCTCATGGTGGTCAGCCTGGCCGGTCTCGCGTTCATCCGGACCGACGCCAACATCTTCAACTTCAGCATCACCACCGTGATCGTGGTGATGACGGCCGCTTTGGTGCTGCTCATGGTCGGCATGTACGGCAAGGTCGGTACGGAGGATGAGGCGGAGGCGTTCCAGAAGGCTCGTCTCGTTCTCTGAATCCTTTGGTTGCGGCCGTGGGTTTTCGCCGGAGCCCGAGCTGCTCCGGGCGGTCAGGCTTGATCCCTGCGCAGCTCGGGCTCCGGCGAAAACCTGACCTGGTCCAGCCTGTCGGCGGACCCCTTCGGCTTTGGGGTTCTGCGGACAGTTAGTGCTGCCTTGGGCGACAATTCCCCTGAAACGGTCACATCAGGGGGTCTGGGCATGCCGCATTTTCCGGTCAACCATCCGGCACGGCCGCTCTACCGGGTCCTCTCCGGGCTGATCGGCGTCTACATCCTGGTCTTCGGCGTCTGGGGCGTCGCCGAGACGATCGGGGATCCGCTCTTCGCCCGCAGCAGCACCTGGGCCCTCGGGCTCCGGACCAACCTGGCCTTCTCGCTCGCCTCGGTGGTCTTCGGGGTCGTCCTGATCATCGGGGCCTCGCGGCGTACCAACCTCGGCCACTACATGAACCTCACCGCGGGCGTGGTGTTCCTGGTGACCAGCATCCTGATGATGTCGGTGCTGCAGACCGACGCGAACTTCCTCAACTTCTCGATGTCGACAGTGGTCGTGTCGATGCTGTTCGGCCTGATCCTGCTCGGCACCGGCCTCTACGACAAGGTCGGCCCACCGGAATCCGCCGAGGCGGAGCTGGAGCACCGCAAGCACCCGGTGGCCGACGTGCACCGCCGCTGATCGGGGTCAGCTACGCCGCGCGGTGATCAGGGTCGGCTTGGCCTCCAGGTGCGACAACCCGTTCCAGGCCAGGTTGACGAGGTGCGCCGCCACCGTCTCCTTACGCGGCTTACGCACCTCCAACCACCAGCGACCGGTCAACGCCACCATGCCGACCAGCGCCTGCGAGTACAGCTCGGCGAGCTTCGGGTCGTACCCGCGGCTCTTGTATTCGGCGCCCAGGATGTGCTCGACCTGGTGCGCCACGTCGTTCATGACGCTGCTGAAGGTGGCCGTGCCGGCCATCAGCGGCGACTCGCGGACCAGCACGCGGAAACCGCTGGTCTCCTCCTCGATGTAGGTCAGCAGGGCGAGCGCCGCCTGTTCCAGCAGCTCCCGCGGGTGCCCGGCGGTCAACGCCGTGGTGATCCGGTCCAACAGGGCCCGGACCTCCCGGTCCACCACCACCGCGTAGAGCCCTTCCTTGCCACCGAAGTGCTCGTAGACCACCGGCTTGGAGACCTTGGCGCGGGCCGCCACCTCCTCGATGGAGGTGGCGTCGAAACCACGCTCGGCGAAGAGTTGCCGGCCGGTCGCGATCAACTGCTCCCGGCGTTGGGCCGCCGACATGCGGACCCGGGAGGGAGCTTTGGCTTTCGGTGCCGCCGCCGTCGGCGACGCCCGTCGGCCGCCGACAGCTGCCGACGCCTCGTCGCTGACCTCGGGCATGTCGCCGCCTCGCTGGCGCTCGGTGACGCCCTGCCGTGGAATGGTTCCTCCGCTGTGCCCGTTCACGTCGTCGCCTCACTGTCGGGCGGTCCGACCGCCCTGACGCGCCGTTCGACCGTACCCGGATCGGGCTCGGCCCCCCGTCCGCCGAGCCGCCCGGTCCCCCCCCGCATGGCTCGGTCATCCGGCCATCCTGCCAGGCGGCATCGTCGGGCACCGCCCGGTTTCAGCGGGGTGCGACCGGCTTCACCAGCTTGGCGGCGAGGCGCTCGGGCTTTGGCCAGCGCACCTGCGTTGCCGCGCCGACCTTCTCGAACAACCAGATCACCCGCGCGGAGATGTCCACCTGACCGCGCAACACGCCGTGCCGGGCACTGGTCGGGTCGGCGTGGTGCAGGTTGTGCCAGCTCTCGCCGAACGACAGGATGGCCAGCGGCCAGAAGTTCGACGCGCGGTCGCCCTGGCGCATCGCGAACGGACGCTCACCGTAGACGTGGCACACCGAGTTGATCGCCCAGGTGACGTGGTGCAGAAGGCCGATCCGGACCAGCCCCGCCCAGAAGAACGCGGTCAGCGCGCCCTGCCAGGACCAGGTCACCAGACCGCCGATCAGCGCCGGGCCGAGCAGCGAGATGGCCACCAGCGCGGGGAAGAGCCGATCGACCCGGCTGATGTCCCGGTCGGCGATGAGGTCCGGTGCGAAACGCCCGCGGTTGGACAGCTCCCGGCGGAACAGCCAGCCCACGTGTGCGTGGAACAGGCCCCGGGTCAACGCCCAGAAGCTGGTGCCGAAGCGCCACGGTGAGTGCGGGTCGCCCTCCAGGTCCGAGAACGCGTGGTGGCGCCGGTGGTCGGCGACCCACTGAATGATCTCGCCCTGCACCGCCAGCGAACCCGCGACCGCCAGAGTCACCCGCAGCCACCGCTTGGCCTTGAACGAGCCGTGCGTGAAGTAGCGGTGGAAGCCGACGGTGATGCCGAGCCCGGAGACGACGTACCAGACCAGGCCGATGATCACGTCGGTCCAGCCCAGCCAGCCGCCCCACGCCACCGGCACGGCGACCAGCAGGGCGACGAAGGGGATCACCACGAAAGCCCACAGGGCGGCCAGGATGCCGGGGGACTGGCTGCCGTCGGTGAGTGGTTTGGGGCCGGGTCCGGCGGTGTTGGAATCGAGCAGAGCAGTGGACATGGGACCTCGCAGGGGGATGGTAACGATCACGAAGCTACGCCTACGTCACCGTAACTTACGGCACCGTAGATCGCACGGGGAAGTTTCGAATCGCCTTCGCGTAACTGCTCGAAGTCGCAGGTCAGCCGGCCCACTGGCGGGTGCCTGACCGACCCGGGAAGCGGGCGGCCCAGGCGCGCGCCGACCACCCCCGGAAGGTCGACGGCATCGACCGCTCGCCGTGCGGCGGGATGAGCGCTGGCATCCGTCGGCCGGGGCGCTAAGGTGTAGCGGCGGGATGTCCATCCCTCGTGCGACGTGCTCACGTCGCTGATCGGCCGTGGTGTAATTGGCAACACCCGGGTCTTTGGTACCCGTATTTCAGGTTCGAACCCTGGCGGCCGAGCTGCCCACCTGCGCCCGTTTTAGGGTCCGGTGGGGGTAAGAGGGGAACGTGCCGGGCCTCGCGGCTAGCATGGCCGCGAGAGTGTCCGCCGTCCCGACGGGAGCCACGTCGTGCCCCAGCCCCACCTCCGTACCGTCGTCGTACTTGCCGCCGGTGAGGGCAAGCGGATGAAGTCGGCACTGCCCAAGGTGTTGCACCCCCTGCTCGGGCGGACGCTCCTCGGTCACGTGCTGAGCGCCGCCGCCCCGTTGGGCGCAGAGCGCACCGTCGTCGTGGTGGGGCACGGCGCCGACCAGGTGCGGGCGCACCTGTCCGAGGTCGCCCCGGACGCCACTCCGGTGCTCCAGGCCGAGCAGTTGGGCACCGGGCATGCCGTACGGATCGCGCTGGAGGCCGTACCGGAGGGTGCCGGCACCGTCGTGGTGATCAACGGTGACGTGCCGCTGCTGCGACCCGAAACGGTGGGCGCGCTGGTGACCGCGCACGAGGCGGCCGCCGCGGCGGCCACCGTGCTGGCCGCCGAGGTACCCGACCCGACCGGCCTCGGGCGGATCGTGCGGGACGCCGACGGCCGTCTGGAGCAGATCGTCGAGGAACGCGACGCCGACACGACGCAGCGCGCGATCCGGGAGATCAACGCCGGCATCTACGCGTTCGACGCGATGCGGCTGCGCGAGGCGCTGGGCAAGCTCTCCACCGACAACGACCAGGGCGAGGAGTACCTGACCGACGTCTTCGGTCTGCTCCGTTCCGCCGGCGAGCCGGTGGCGGTGCACGTCGCCGCGGACCACGTCGAGACGTTGGGCTGCAACGACCGGGTGGAGCTGGCCACGCTGCGTCGGCTGCTGCGCGACCGGATCAACGAGGCGTGGATGCGCACCGGGGTGAGCCTGCTCGACCCCGCCACCACCTGGATCGACGTGACCGTCGCGCTGGACCGGGACGCGGTGGTCGACCAGAACACCCAGTTGCGCGGCGGCACGGTGGTCGGCGCGGGCGCGCTGATCGGGCCGGACGTCACCCTGATCGACACGATCGTCGGCCCCGCCGCGTCGGTGATCCGCAGCCACGCCGTCGGCGCCGAGGTGGGCGCGGGCGCGACCGTCGGGCCGTACGCGTACCTGCGGCCGGCCGCCCAGTTGGCCGAGAAGGCGAAGGTCGGCACGTTCGTCGAGGTGAAGAACTCGCAGATCGGCGCCGGCGCGAAGGTGCCGCACCTGACGTACGTCGGCGACGCGACGATCGGCGAGCAGACCAACATCGGCGCCGCGTCGGTCTTCGTGAACTACGACGGGGTCAACAAGCACCGCACGGTGATCGGCAGCCACGCGCGGACCGGTGCGGACAACATGTTCGTGGCACCGGTCGAGGTGGGCGACGGGGCGTACACGGCGGCTGGCTCGGTGATCGTCGACGACGTGCCGGCCGGGGCGATGGGCGTCGCCCGGGCGCGCCAGCGCAACATCGAGGGCTGGGTGGTGATGCGGCGTGCCGGCACTGCCGCGGCGGAGGCGGCGCAGCGGGCCCGCGACGCGAAGAATGCGCAGCCGGCCGGCGACGCGAAGGGTGCGTCCGGTACGACCGGTGCCGCAAGCCACAGTGAGGCAATCCACGGGGCGACCGAGACGGTGGGCGGCGCATCCGGCGCGGGAGATACTGCAACCGAATAGTCCCTGACCCACCACCACCGGGTCGGGTACCGCCGACATAACGGGAGCAGACGGGCCCATGGGCAGCATCGTCGCCGAAAACCGCAAAAGCCTGATGCTCTTTTCCGGACGTGGCTTTCCGGAGTTGGCCAAGGAGATCGGCGAGGTGCTCGGCGTCGCGCCGACGCCGGCCGACGCGTACGAGTTCGCCAACGGCGAGCTCTTCGTACGGTTCAAGGACTCGGTACGTGGTTCGGACGCCTTCGTGGTGCAGTCCGTCACGCACGGGGTGAACACCTGGGTCATGGAGACCCTGATCATGGTGGACGCGCTGAAGCGGGGGTCGGCCAAGCGGATCACCGTGGTGCTGCCGTTCTACCCGTACGCCCGCCAGGACAAGAAGCACCGTGGTCGGGAGCCGATCTCGGCCCGCCTGGTGGCAGACCTGCTGAAGACCGCCGGCGCGAACCGCATCCTCACCGTCGACCTGCACACCGCGCAGATCCAGGGCTTCTTCGACGGCCCGGTGGACCACCTCTTCGCGATGGACATCCTGGCCGAGTACGTCGAGCACAAGTACGCCGGCCGGCCGATGACCGTGGTGGCACCGGATTCGGGCCGGGTGCGGGTGGCCGAGCGGTGGACCGACCGGCTGGGCGGCTGCCCGCTGGCGTTCATCCACAAGACCCGTGACCCGATGAAGCCGAACCAGGTCGTGGCGAACCGGGTCGTCGGCGAGGTGGAGGGCCGGGTCTGCCTGATCGTCGACGACATGATCGACACCGGGGGCACCATCGCCAAGGCGGCGGACATCCTCAAGGAGTCGGGCGCGGCGGAGATCGTGGTCGCGTCCACCCACGCGCTGCTGTCCGACCCGGCCACCGAGCGGCTGAAGAACAGCTCGATCAGCGAGATCGTGGTGACGAACACCCTGCCGCTCCCGCCGGAGAAGCAGTTGGACAAGCTCACCGTTCTGTCGATCGCGCCGCTGCTGGCGCGGGCGATCCGGGAGGTCTTCGACGACGGCTCGGTGACCACCCTCTTCGGTGGCCTGAGCTGAGCCTGAGCCCCGTTTCCGCCACGCGGCGCGCCGGCGGGGGCGGGGCTGGCAAACTGGTGGAAACGGGGCCGGCACGCTGGTGGGAGCACCACCGACGCGCCGGTCTTGAGCCGTGATCGGGGACTGCCGGAAACCCTGGAAACAGCTCGGGTAGACTGGTGCGGTTGCCACGGCGAGGGTGCCCGGCGGGCCGCTGAAAAGCGCCGCACGGAGGCACCGTCATCGACGCGGTGCTCCGGGCAGTCGTTCATGACGCATGAGCCCCAGCGAGCCCCTCGCCCCAGCACCGTTAGACGACAAGCCGCCGCAGCGAAAAGCATCAGGAGTTTCCCCGTGTCCGAGGTAAAGATCAGCGCCGAGCCCCGTACCGAGTTCGGCAAGGGTGGTGCCCGCCGTACCCGCCGGGCCGGCAAGGTGCCCGCCGTGCTGTACGGCCACGGCGAGAAGCCCAAGCACATCGCGCTGCCGTCGCGGGAGTTCGCCGCCGCGATCCGCAAGGGCGGTGCCAACCAGCTCTTCGCGATCGACATCGCCGACGGCACCCAGGTGCTGGCGCTGCCGAAGGCGATCCAGCGTGACCCGATCCGCGACACCTTCGAGCACGTCGACCTGATCCTGGTCCGCCGGGGCGAGAAGGTCACCGTCGAGGTCCCGGTCCAGCTGACCGGCGAGGCCGCCCGGGACACCCTGATCGTGCACGACCACGACACCCTCTCGGTGACCGCGGACGCCACCAAGGTTCCGGACCACCTCGAGGCGTCGATCGAGGGCCTGGAGGCGGGCACCCTGGTGACCGCCGGCGATGTCGAGCTGCCGACCGGCGTCGAGCTGGCCGTCGACTCGGAGCTGACCGTCGCGTCGGTGACCGCCGCCCCGACCGCCGAGCAGCTCGAGGCGACGCTGCCCGAGGTCGAGGCTGCCACCGACGAGGCCGAGGCCGAGGTCGGCGAGACCACCGAGGGCTCCGAGGGCGCGGACGCCGCCCCGGCCGAGGGCGCCGAGACGACCGAGGCGCGCACCGAGGCCTGATCGGTTCGTACTGTGCGACAGGCGTCCCCGGATGTTCGGGGGCGCCTGTCGGCATATCAGGAGTCGGTGGGATGGGCGTCGGAAGGGACGGGTCGTGACGGACGAGACGGGGCCGTGGCTGGTGGTCGGCCTGGGAAACCCGGGTCGGGAGTACGCCGGCAACCGGCACAACGTCGGGTTCATGGTGGCCGAGCTGCTGGCCGGGCGGGTGAGTGCGCGTTTCGGCCGGCACAAGCGGGCGGTGGCCGAGGTGGCCGAGGCGCGGCTGGGGTTCGGTGGCCCGAAGCTGGTGCTGGTCAAGCCACTGACGTACATGAACCTCTCCGGCGGGCCGGTCGCGGCGTTGGCACAGTTCTACAAGGTGCCGACCGCGCAGGTGATCGCGGTGCATGACGAGCTGGACATCGGCTTCGGCCAGGTGCGGGTCAAGTTCGGCGGCGGCGAGGGCGGGCACAACGGCCTGCGTTCGATGTCGAAGTCGTTGGGGACCAAGGACTACGCCCGGGTGCGGTTCGGCGTCGGCCGACCGCCGGGGCGACAGGATCCGGCGGATTATGTGCTGTCGGATTTTGGCGCGGCTGAGCGCAAGGAGCTGGATTTCCTGGTGGACCGGGCCGCCGACATGGTGGAGTCGGTGATCACCAAGGGCGTGGAGCCGACCCAGAACCTCTACCACGGCGGCTGAGCCGGGCGGGGCGTACCCGAATCGGAAACGGCGGGCCGGTAGTCTGCGCCTTTCAGCGTGCCGCGACCGGCGACGCGAGTCGCGGCGGATCGGCCCGTGCGGGCAGCGCGGCGAGGCGACGGGAGCGGACAGATGAGCAGTCCTCCGATGATCGATGGCGCGTTCGCCCGATGGTTGGCGTCCCGGGCCGGGCAGGCGCTGCTCGACCTGCGCACGGAGATGGGTTTCGCCGACGCCGGCGCGCTGAAGTCGGCCGGGGACAAGGTGTCGCACGACCTGATCCGCACGGAGTTGGCGAAGTGGCGTCCGGGTGACGCGGTGCTCTCCGAGGAGGACGAGGGGTCGCGGTTGGCCTGGGCCGCGGAGGTGAACACCGGAGCGGTGTCGCGGCTGAACGCGGACCGGGTGTGGATCGTCGACCCGTTGGACGGCACCCGCGAGTTCTCCGAGGAGGGCCGCTCGGACTGGGCGGTGCACGTGGCGCTCTGGGCACGCAACGCGCCGAGCCCGCACGGGCTGGTCGCCGGGGCGGTGGGGTTGCCGGCGCAGCACCGGGTGCTGGGCACTGACTACCCGCCGGCGTACCCGCCGATGACCGTGGAGGCGGCGACGGCCGGCGAGCGGAAGATCCGACTGGCCGCGAGCCGGAGCCGGCCGCCGGTGTTCCTGACCGATCTGGCCGAGGACGTCGGGGCGCACCTGGTGCCGATGGGCTCGGCCGGAGCGAAAATCGCCGCCGTGGTCACCGGCGAGGTGGACGCGTACATCCACGCAGGTGGGCAGTACGAGTGGGACTCGGCGGCCCCGATCGCTGTGGCGACGGCCACCGGACTGCACGCTTCCCGGATCGACGGTTCTGCGCTGAAATACAACGAGGCGGATCCGCGGCTGCCCGACCTCCTGGTCTGCCGCAAGGATCTCGCCACCCGGTTGCTTGCAGCGCTGCAGAAACATTCCGGGTAGCCTGAGCGAACTTTCTTGACATGCCCGACCGGAAAGGTCTGGAAATCGGATGAGCGAGCGAATCGAGCCGGTGTCATGACCACCCCCGCGGCGTACCAGGTCTCCCACCTGGACGCCTTGGAAGCGGAGAGCATCTTCGTGATGCGCGAGGTGGTCGCCGAGATGGAACGCCCGGTGATGCTCTTCTCCGGTGGCAAGGACTCGATCGTCATGCTGCGGCTCGCGCAGAAGGCGTTCGCCCCGGCCAACGTCCCCTTCCCGGTCATGCACGTCGACACCGGGCACAACTTCCCCGAGGTCCTGGAATACCGCGACCAACGGGTCGCCGAGCTGGGGTTGCAACTCGTGGTGGCGAGCGTGCCGGAGGCCCTGGCCAGCGGCATGGTCCGGGAGTCCGGTGACGGCATGCGCAACCGGATCCAGACACCGGTGCTGCTGGACGCGGTGGAGAAGCACCGCTTCGACGCGCTGTTCGGTGGCGCCCGCCGGGACGAGGAGAAGGCGCGGGCGAAGGAGCGGGTGTTCAGCTTCCGCGACGAGTTCGGTCAGTGGGACCCGAAGAACCAGCGGCCGGAGCTGTGGTCGCTGTACAACGGCCGGCACCACCCGGGCGAGTCGATCCGGGTCTTCCCGCTGTCCAACTGGACCGAGCTGGACGTCTGGCACTACATCGCCCGGGAACGCATCCCGCTGCCGTCGATCTACTACGCGCACGAGCGCGAGGTGATCGAGCGGGACGGCATGTTCTACGCCGTCAACGAGTTCTTCCGCCCCCGCGCGGGCGAGGAGCGGTTCAAGGCGCAGGTGCGCTACCGCACCGTCGGCGACGCCTCCTGCACCGCCGCGGTCCGTTCCGACGCGGACACCGTGGAGAAGGTCATCGAGGAGGTGGCGGCCACCCGGATCACCGAGCGCGGCGCCACCCGTGGTGACGACCGGGTCAGTGAGGCCGCCATGGAGGACCGCAAGCGGGAGGGCTACTTCTGATGAGCACCGAGATCGCGGCGTCCGCGAATGCGGAGGCGCGGGCTGTTACCGGGGCCGGGCCGGAGGCCCGGCCGATGGACCTGCTGCGGTTCGCCACCGCCGGCAGTGTGGACGACGGGAAGTCGACCCTGATCGGGCGGCTGCTCTACGACACCAAGTCGCTCTTCACCGACCAGTTGGCCGCCGTGGAGGCGGTCAGCGCGGCCCGCGGTGACGAATACACCAACCTGGCGTTGCTCACCGACGGCCTGCGTGCCGAGCGGGAGCAGGGCATCACCATCGACGTGGCGTACCGGTACTTCGCCACCCCCCGGCGCAAGTTCATCATCGCCGACACGCCAGGCCACATCCAGTACACCCGCAACATGGTCACCGGGGCATCGACCGCCGACCTGGCGTTGATCCTGGTCGACGCGCGCAAGGGCCTCGTCGAGCAGTCCCGCCGGCATGCGTTCCTCTGCTCCCTGCTGCGGGTGCCGCACCTGGTCCTCTGTGTCAACAAGATGGACCTGGTCGACTGGTCGCAGAAGGTCTACGAGCGGATCGCCGACGAGTTCACCGCGTTCGCGGCGAAGCTCGACGTACCGGACCTGACCGTGGTGCCGGTCTCCGCTCTGCGCGGCGACAACATCGTCACCCGGTCGGACAACATGCCCTGGTACGAGGGCCCGTCGCTGCTGCACCACCTGGAGCGGGTGCACATCGCCAGCGACCGCAACCTGGTCGACGTCCGGTTCCCGGTCCAGTACGTGATCCGTCCGCAGTCCACCACGGTCACCGACTACCGCGGCTACGCCGGCCAGGTCGCCTCCGGCGTGCTGAAGCCGGGTGACGAGGTGATGGTGCTGCCCTCCGGCTTCACCAGCCGGATCGCCGCCGTGGAGACCGCCGACGGACCGGTCCCGGAGGCGTTCCCGCCGATGTCGGTGACGGTACGACTGGCCGACGAGATCGACATCTCGCGAGGTGACCTGATCTGCCGGCCGAACAACGCGCCGGCGGTGGCCCAGGACATCGAGGCGATGGTCTGCTGGATGGACGAGACTGGTCCGCTACGGGTCGGCGGCCGGTACGCGATCAAGCACACCACCCGGTCGGCACGGGCGATCGTGCGCGGGCTGCACTACCGGCTGGACATCAACTCCCTGCACCGCGACGAGTCCGCAGACGAACTGCGGCTCAACGAGATCGGCCGGGTGCGACTGCGCACGACGGTGCCGCTGCTGGCCGACGAGTACCGCCGTAATCGCACCACCGGAGGCTTCGTCATCATCGACGAGGCGACCAACCGCACGGTAGGTGCCGCCATGATCGTCGAAGCCAGCTAACCCCAACCCGCCGGCGGCTTGCCCGCCGGCCCCTGCCCGTGCGCTGGCCAGCCCGCGCCCGCCGCCGGCAAGATCGCGCTCGATCCAGGAAATAGTGGCCTCGCCCAACGGGCGAGGCCACTACTTCCATGAACAAGCACGATCTCCATCCCGGCCTCCCGCCCGGCCCTGTGCCCCCGCCCGGCCCTGTGCCCCCGCCCGGCCCTGTGCCCCCGCCCGGCCCTGTGCCCCCGCCCGGCCCCGTGCGCCCGCCGGCCCCTGCCCCTTGCCCGCGGCCGGTGATCAAGAGGTTTGCGTCAGGATTCGGGCTCGAATTGACGCAAACCTCTTGATCACCGGCTGGAGCGGAGGTGGGCGGTGGGGGTGGGACCGGGTGGGGTGGGGTGGGTGTGTGGGGGTGGGTTAGGGCAGGCGGGTGGCGCCGGGGGAGGGGAGGACCGTCACGGTGCCGGGGGCGGTGAAACCCCGTTGCGCGTACGCGTCGGTCACGGCGGCGGCTACCGCGTCGGCACTGTCGGCCTCGATCAGCGCGAGCACGCAGCCGCCGAAGCCGCCGCCGGTCATCCGGGCACCCAGCGCACCGGCCGCCAACGCTGCCTCGACCGCCGTGTCGATCTCCGGCACGGTGATCTCGAAGTCGTCGCGCATCGAGACGTGGGAGGCCGTCAGCAGCGGGCCGATGTCGCGGACCCGGGCGGCGCGGAGCAGCGCCACCGTGTCCAGTACACGCTGGTCCTCGGTCACCACGTGCCGGACCCGTCGCCGGGTCTCCTCGTCGTCGAGCCGCGCCAATGCGGCGTCGAGCTGGTCGACGCCCACGTCGCGCAGGGCGGCAACGCCGAGCGCACTGGCCCCGGCCTCGCAGGAGCGGCGGCGGGCCGCGTACTCCCCGTCGGCGTGGCGGTGCGGTGCCCGGCTGTCGATGACCAGCACCGCCAGCCCGTCGGCGTCCAGGTCGAACGGGATGTGCTCGACCGACTCGTCGCGGCAGTCCAGGAAAAGGGCGTGCCCAGCGCGGCAGCGGATGGCCGCGGACTGGTCCATGATCCCGGTCGGCGCGCCCACGTAGACGTTCTCCGCCCGTTGCGCCAGCCGGGGTTGCAGTTCCGGGGCGAGCTCCAACTCGCCGAGGTCGAGCAGGGCAGCAAGCGCGGCCGACTCCAGCGCTGCCGAGGAGGAGAGCCCGGCGCCCAGCGGCACGTCGGAGGCGATCGCCAGCCGGGCACCCGGCACCGGGTGACCGGCCTCGCGCAGCGCCCAGACCACACCCGCGACGTACGCGCCCCAGCCGGTGACCCGACCCGGCTCGGCGACGTCGTCCGCGCCGAAGGTGATCGCCTCGCCGGAGAGCTCGGACCAGGCCGTCCAGTGCTCCCCGTCCTGCCGGTCGGCCGCGACGACGGTACGCATCGGCAGCGCGAACGGCAGCACGAAGCCTTCGTTGTAGTCGGTGTGCTCACCGATCAGGTTGACCCGTCCAGGGGCCGCCCAGCGGCCGGAGGCCTCGGCGCCGAACTGCGCGGAGAAGCCGGCCGCAGCCCGCTCGGCGACGTCACTGCTCGGGTGGGTCATGACTGCCCCAGGATGTGCGTGCGGTAGAACGCCCAGGCATCCCCGACCATGTCGTGCAGGGTCGGCTTCTGCGGCACCCAGCCCAGCTCCTCGCGGGCCAGCGCGGAGGACGCGACCAACTCGGCCGGGTCGCCCTCGCGGCGCGGCGCGACCTCGACGGGCAGTTGGTGCCCGGTGACCTCGCGGACCACGTCGACGACCTGCCGGTTGGTGAAGCCGTTGCCGTTGCCCAGGTTGTAGATGCGGTGCTGGCCGCCGGTGGCCGCGCCCAGCGCCAGTAGATGCGCGCGGGCCAGGTCGGCGACGTGGATGTAGTCGCGGACGCAGGTGCCGTCCACGGTGGGGTAGTCGTCCCCGAAGAGCTGGAGCTTCTCCCGCCGGCCGGCGGCGACCTCCAGCGCGATCGGGATCAGGTGCGTCTCCGGGTCGTGCCGCTCGCCGAGCGTGATGTCGCCGTCGAGGTGGGCGCCGGCCACGTTGAAGTAGCGCAGCGACACGGCGGCCAGCCCGTGCGCGATCGCCTCGGAGGTGAGTGCCATGTCGACGGCGAGTTTGGTGGCGCCGTACGTGTTGGTGGGTGCCTTGACCGCGTTTTCGGTGATGGGCAGCTCGGTGGGGTTGCCGTAGACGGCGGCGGTGGAGGAGAAGACCATCCGGGGCACCCCGGCGGCCCGGACCGCGTCGATCAGCGCGAGCGTGCCGATGGTGTTGTTGTGCCAGTACAGCTCCGGCTTGACCATCGACTCGCCGGCGGCGATCAGGGCGGCGAAGTGCAGCACTCCGTCGAACCCGGCGTCCGCGGTGATGACCTGGGCGGCGTCGTGGATGGACGCCTCCACGTGGGTGGCGTCCGGGGCGAGGGCCTCGCGGTGGCCGGTGCGCAGGTCGTCCAGGATGACCACCTGGTGACCCGCGTCGAGCAGCATCCGGGTCACCACGCTCCCGATGAAGCCGGCGCCCCCGGTGACGAGCAGTTTCACGTCGTTGCCTCCTGCCTGGCCCGCCCGGGACGTGGCCCTTCGGTGATCACACTAGGGCGGTGGCCGGCGCTCTCGCCGTTGCCACCGTCAACCCCATTCCATCATAATCTCTCATGATTAAACAGAGCCGAACATCTCTCCGCCGCTCCGCGTGATCCCCGGTGCGGTGGGCCCACGGTGTCTACCATCTCTGTCATGCGGGAAGCGGCCCGTACCGGGCTCCGGCGACACGCGCGGGCACACCCCCGCCGCGACCCTGGCCGCCTCGCCCGGGCCGTCGCCCGGGTGCTGGTGCGCGCCGCGGATGGCGCCAGCCGACTCGTCACCGATCTGCTCGGGACCGGTCCGACGGCCGGCCGGGAGCACATCTCCGAGGCCGATCTGCGGGACCTGGTCGCGGCGAACACGGTGCTCGACCCGGACGAGCGGCGGATCATCGACGAGGTCCTGGTGGCCGGTGCCAGTCTGATCCGCGAGGTGATGATGCCGCGCACCGAGGTGGTCTTCCTCCCGGCGCGGCTGACCATCGTCGAAGCCGCCCGACTCGTCCGCGCCGAAACGCACACCCGTTACCCGGTCACCGACGGCACGCACGACGACGTGGTCGGCTTCGTGCACCTCCGTGACGTACTGCTGCGCCCGGACGCCGACCCGTGCGTCACCGTCGGCGAGTTGGCCCGGGAGGTGAAGCGGCTCCCGGGCAGCAAACGGGTGCTCGCCGCGCTGACCGAGATGCGCCGGGAGGGTCAGCACCTCGCGGTGGTGGTCGACGAGTACGGCGGCACGGCCGGGATCGTCACCCTGGAGGACCTCATCGAGGAGTTGATCGGCGAGATCCACGACGAGTACGACGCCACCCCGGACCCGGTGCACGCCGGCCTGCCCGCCGTGGTGGACGGCCGCCTCAACCTCGCTGACTTCGCCGAGCGGACCGGGGTGGCACTACCCGCCGGACCTTACGAAACGGTGGGCGGGTTCGTCATGGCCGCGCTGGGTCGGCTCCCGGTGACCGGCGACGAGGTGCCGGTGCCGGGTGAGCCCGCCGAGGTCGGCGCCCCCGATCCGCCCGAGCTGCCGGCGGGCTGGCTGCTGCGGGTGCTCACGTTGGACCGCCGCCGGGTGGCCCAGATCGCCGTCTCCGCCGTCCGCACCGAGCAGCGCCGCGAGCAGCGCACCGAGCCGGACCGCGAGCAGCGCACCGGGCGGCGCCGCGAGTACGACGCCGCGTCGGCCTCGGCGGGCGGCGGCCCCGAGCCTGCCCGGGAGGCGATGGCGGGGCAGCACCGCCGGGTCGCGGTCGGGCCGACGCGCCGGGTCGGCGCGGGCGAAGCAGGCGAGGTCAGCACCCCGGCACCGGCGGGCCGGAGCCGACCCGCCGGCCCGTCATGACGGACCGGGTTGCTTGCTGACAGAATTATCGCCATGTCCGACGTTCCCGCCCGGCCCCGCGTCTTCTCCGGCATCCAGCCGACAGCCGACTCGTTCCACCTCGGCAACTATCTCGGCGCGGTGCGGCACTGGGTGGCGCTACAGGACACCCACGACGCGTTCTACTGCGTGGTGGACCTGCACGCCATCACTGCGGGGCACGATCCGGCGCTGCTGCGACAGCGGACCCGGGTGGCCGCGGCCCAGCTCTTCGCGGTCGGGCTCGACCCGGAACGCAGCACCCTGTTCGTCCAGTCGCAGGTGCCCGAGCACCCGCAGCTGGCCTGGGTGCTCGGCTGCATCACCGGCTTCGGCGAGGCCAGCCGGATGACCCAGTTCAAGGACAAGTCGCAGAAGCAGGGTAACGAGCGGGCCAGCGTCGGGCTGTTCACCTATCCGGTCCTCCAGGCCGCCGACATCCTGCTCTACCAGGCCAACGCGGTCCCGGTCGGTGAGGACCAGCGCCAGCACCTGGAGCTCTCCAGGGATCTGGCCCAGCGCTTCAACTCGCTGTTCGGCGCGACCTTCACGGTGCCCGCGCCGCACATCGTCAAGGACACTGCCAAGATCACCGACCTGCAGGACCCGACCGCGAAGATGTCGAAGTCGTCGTCCTCGCCGGCCGGCATCATCGACCTCCTCGACGATCCGGCCCGGTCCGCGAAGAAGATCCGTTCGGCGGTGACCGACACCGGTCGGGAGATCGTCTTCGACGTCGAGACCAAGCCGGGTGTGTCCAACCTGTTGACCATCTACTCGGCGCTCAGCGGCCGCAGCATCGACGAGCTGGTGGCCGCGTACGCGGGCCGTGGCTACGGCGATCTGAAGAAGGAGCTGGCCGAGGTGGTGACGGACTTCGTCCGGCCGATCCAGGAGCGCACCCGCGGCTACCTCGACGATCCGGCGCAGTTGGACAAGCTGCTCGCGGCCGGCGCGGAAAAGGCCCGTGCGGTGGCCGCGACGACCCTGCGGTCCGCGTACGAGCGGGTCGGGTTCTTCCCGCCCGTGCGCGGCGAGTAGCTCCGCGGTACAGGTGGACGGCTCGGTGGTCGGAGGGGCGGCGCGAAGCGTGGATCGCAGTGGCGGGATGCCGCCGACCGGCGACACCATCCAGATCGGCATCGCGGTGGACATCCCCGAGCCGTGGGGTGCCCTGCTCACCCGGCGGCGGGTCGAGGCCGGTGATCCGCTGGCGGTGCCCGCGCACGTGACGTTGCTCGGGCCCACCGAGATCCGGACGGCCAACCTGCCGGCGGTCGAGCGGCACCTGGCCGCCGTCGCCGCCGCGCACCTGCCGTTCACGCTGCACCTGCGGGGCACCGGCACGTTCCGTCCGGTCACCCAGGTGGTGTTCGTCGCGGTGGCCGCCGGGATCAGTGAGTGCGAGCTGCTGGCCGCGGCCATCGCCGCGGCGCCGGGCCTGCACCGCGAGCTTCGGTTCCCGTACCATCCGCACGTCACAGTGGCTCAGGACGTGGCGCCGGAGGACCTGGACAAGGTGTACGAGGATCTGGCCGATTTCTCCGCGATGTTCGAGGTCGACGGGTTCACCCTCTTCTCGCACAGCGGGCAGGCCAGGTGGCAGCCGCGTCGGGACTTCTGCCTCGGCAACTGAAGCGCCGGCAACCGAACCGCCAGCACCTGAAGCATCGGCGACGCGCCGGCCGGCGAGCATCGGGAGCCGGTTGCCACTACAGCGGTGGGAGATCGGCGAGGATGATCGCGTGAACGTGATCGGCCGGATCGAGGCGGGCATCGACCGCTGGGTGAGCGCCGCGCGCCACCGGTCGGGGCTCTTCGATCATGTGTGGCGGGCCGGGGTGCTGTACGGCGAGGTGCTGGCCGGCCGACTGGCAGCCGCCATCGCCTACTACGGCTTCTTCGCCGTGTTCGCCCTCGCCCTGGTCGCGTTCTCCATCTTCGGGGCGATCCTGGAGGACAACGACGAGGTCAGCGCGGCGGCGGCCGACTTCCTCAAGGAGAATCTGCCGTTCCTGGACGCCGAGCAGATCGCCAACTCCAGCGGCACTGTCGGTGTGGTCGGCCTGGTCATCCTGGTCTTCACCGGGATCGGGTGGGTCGAGGCCATCCGGTCCTCGCAGCGGTTGATGTACCAGCTCAACCAGCAGCCGGGCAATCTGGTGGTGCGGCGACTCGTTGACCTGGGCGTGATGATCGGCGTCTTCGTGCTGCTCGGCGTCTCGGTCGCGGCGGTGGACGCGTTGGAGTCGCTGCTGCGTTTCCTGCTGCGCAGCACCGGGTCGGTGGGTCTGACCACCATCAGCGCGGTGCTCAGCGTGCTGGTCAACACCGTGCTCGCCACCGCGTTGCTGCTGGCCGTGCCCCGGCTGCGGATGAGCCGGTCCCGGCTGCGCCCGGTGGTGGTGCTGGTGGCGGTCGGCATCACGCTGCTGAACACCGTCGGGCGGTACTACGTGGTGCGGACCGAGCGGAACCCGGCGTACACCGTGGTGGCCGGCGCCGTCGGTCTGCTGCTCTACCTCTACCTGCTCAACCAGTTGGTGCTGTTCGGCGCGGCGCTCCTGGCGACCAGCACCAACGGCCGAGTGGTGGACCTGGCGGAGACCCCCGCCGCACCGAAGGATGTCGACGAGGGCATCGACCCCGGTACGCCGGGCGGTGCGGGCTGATGACGGAAGGCGCGCAGGTGCTGATCTCGGTCGACCAGGACTCGTCGGTACCCCCGTACGAGCAGGTGCGCGTGCAGCTCGCCGAGCTGATCGGCGACGGCCGGTTGCCGGTGGGCAGCCGACTGCCCACCGTCCGGCAGCTCGCTGCCGACCTGCGATTGGCCGCGAACACGGTGGCCCGCGCGTACCGGGAGCTGGAGACGGCCGGGCTGCTGGAGACCCGGGGGCGCAACGGCACCTTCGTCGCTCCCGGGCGGGACGACGCCGTCGACCGGTTGCAGCGGGCGGCAGCCGGCTACGCGGCGGAGGCGGCCCGGCTCGGCGTGCCGCCGGCCACCGCGCTCGCCCTGGTCCGCGCCGCCCTGGACGCGGTCCGCCCCGGCTGACCGGCCGCCGATCGACAGTCGGACGGGCGATAACTGAGCAGAACGGCGTCGTCGCTCGCGTTCGCGGACCATGATGAGCCGGTGGGCGCACTCATGACACTGGACCTGCCGGCGGACTCACCGCTCCTCGGCCTGCCATGGATCATCACTTTCGGTCCGCTCGGGGACCTCGACGAGTGGGAGCCGGTGGTCTGCGGGCCGTACGAGCGACCGCACGCGTTGGCGCTGGCCGAGGCGGTGGTGGCCGAGGAGCAGCTGATGGCCGTGGTGGAGCCGCTGCTACCGGCGCTGTCCGCCGACGAGATCCGCAGCGAGATCGCCGCCGCGCAGGTTGCCGCCGAGGACGAGGCCCGCCAGGTGGAGGGGGCCGACCTGTACGGGGACTTCGAGGACGTAATCGACGAGGAGCTGGACGCGGCAGCCGACGAGGCCGGCCACGGTGAGCCCGCCGAACCGCCGGACGAGGCAGAGGTACGCGCCGGCTGGACCCGGATCGCGGCGTTGCTCACCGCGAAGTGAGACGTCAGCGGGTCGGCGCGCGGTCCAGCACGCAGAACTCGTTGCCCTCGGGATCGGCGAGCACCGTGAACTGTTCGGTCCCGGTCTGCCCGACGTCGACCTGCCGCGCGCCGAGGCTCAGCAGCCGCCGTACCTCGGACTGGGGGTCGGTGTCCGCGACCAGGTCGAGGTGCAGCCGGTTCTTGCCCCGCTTGGCGGTGCCCGAGCCCTGCAACCACACAGTGGGCGCGGCGGCGGACGGCTGCCCCGGCGGCCAGAGCATCGCGCTGCCGTCGTCGCCCTTCTCGACCTCGTAGCCGAGCGCCGCGGACCAGAACGAGACCATCAGGTCCAGGTCCTCGACGTCGAGCGTGCACTGGGCGATCCGTACCACCATGGGGGTCACCTCCGTAGTGATGGTGCCCGATTCGTTACCCCCGATATCTGCGGATCTAACCACCGGCGGCACACGGACACCGGCGCCACGCGGAGCGGACTCCGCGCGGCGCCGGTGGCACCTCACCCCCCACCACAAGGGGCCGGTAGCCCAGTCGCCCGCCGGCGCGGGGCACGACGAACGACCAGGTCGAGAACGAGTTACCCGTTCAGCGCCGTTCCAACCAGACTGCCGCGTCAATTGGCAGCAGCTGACCGGAGCCCTGTCCGGTGAGCTCGTCGCTGGCGACGAGCGGCTGACCGTACCCGTCGATCAGGACCGGCGCGCCGCTGAAGTTGACCACGCAGGTCAGCACGGTCGAGCCTGCGGAGCGGGAGAAGGCCAGCACGCCCGGCTCGCTCTCCCGCCAGGTGACCCCGTCGGCGTCGAGGGCGAGCGCGGGATGAACGTGGCGGATCCGCAGCGCGGTCCGGTACAGCTCCAGGGTCGAGCCGGGTACGCCGGTCTGCGCCGTGACGGACAGCGCCTGCCAGAGCGCCGGGGCGGGTAGCCAGCTCAGCTCGCTGCCGGCCGGCCCGAAACCGTACGGGGCCAGCTCGCCGCTCCACGGGATGGGCACCCGGCAGCCGTCGCGGCTCTCGCCGGTGCGCAGGAATGCCGGATCCTGGCGCAGCTCGTCGGGGAGGTCGAGAACCTCCGGCAGGCCCAGTTCCTCGCCCTGGTAGAGGTAGGCGCAGCCGGGCAGGGCGAGCATCAGCAGGCTGGCGGCCCGGGCTCGGCGCAGCCCTTCGACACCGTCACCGTACCGGGTGACGTGCCGCTGCTTGTCGTGGTTGGACAGCACCCAGGTGGTCGGCGCTCCGACGACTGTCGCCTCGGCCAGCGCGGTGTCGATCACCTTGCGGAACGAGTCGGCCGACCAGGTGGCGTCGAGGAAGTCGAAGCTGAACGCCTGGTGCAGCTCGTCCGGGCCGATGTAGCGGGCCAGGCGCTGTGGCGTCTCGGCCCACGCCTCGGCAACCGCCATCCGACCGCCCGGGTAGCTGTCCAGGATGGGCCGCCAGGCCCGGTAGATCTCGTGTACCTCGTCCTGGTCGAAGTACGGCAGCCGGCCCTTGCCGAGCAGTTCGACCTGGCGCTGGCCGGTGGTCATCGAGCTGAAGCCGACGTCCGGCAGCCCTTCCGCCTTGATCATGCCGTGCGCCACGTCGACGCGGAATCCGTCGACGCCCCGGTCCAGCCAGAACCGCAGCACGTCCTCGAACTCGGCGCGGACCTCCGGGTGACGCCAGTTCAGGTCCGGCTGCGACGGGTCGAACAGGTGCAGATACCACTGACCGTCAGTGATCCGGGTCCAGGCGGGGCCGCCGAAGATGCTCTCCCAGTCGTTCGGGGGCAACTCGCCGTGCGCGCCCTGACCGTCGGCGAAGAGGTAGCGGGCCCGCTCCGGTGAGCCGGGGCCGGCGGCAAGCGCCGCGGTGAACCAGTGGTGCTCGCTGGAGGTGTGGTTGGGCACCAGGTCGACGATGATCCGCAGGCCGTGGGCGTGCGCGTCGGTGATCATCGCGTCGAAGTCGGCGAGGGTGCCGAACATCGGGTCGACGTCCCGGTAGTCGGCCACGTCGTACCCGCCGTCGATCATCGGCGAGGTGTAGAAGGGGGTCAGCCAGAGCGCGTCCACCCCGAGGTCGCGCAGGTACGGCAGGCGCTGCCGGATGCCCTGGAGGTCGCCGGTGCCGTCGCCGTCGCTGTCGGCGAAGCTGCGGACGTACACCTGATAGACGACAGCGGAGCGCCACCAGTCGTCGTCGGTGGCATGTGGCGGGGTGGTGGTGCTGATCATTCGAGCAATATGCCGGCCCGTCGCTGCAAGAGTCAAGCAGATCTTGCGTAAGACAGGCGTGCGGAGCTCGGCGCGACAGCGGTGGAGCCGCGCACCACCAGCTCCGGGCGGAACAGGTACTCCGAGTGCGGGGCGCCGTGCCCGTTGATCTCGTCCACCAGGGCGCGGACGGCGGCCACCGCCATCGCGGTGACCGGCTGCCGCATGGTGGTCAGCGGTGGGTCGGTGAAGGCCATCAGCGGGGAGTCGTCGTAGCCGACCACGGAGAGGCCGCTGGGGACGTCGAGGCCGCGTTGGCGGGCGGCCCGGATCGCGCCGAGCGCCATCAGGTCGGAGCCGCAGACCACGCCGGTGACGCCGCGGTCCAACAGGCGGCCGGCCGCCGCCTCGCCACCCTCCACTCCGAACAGTGAGAGCTCGGCCAGCGGACCCAGGTCGGCCTCGGCGACGCCGGCCAGCCGGGTCATCGCGGAGCGCCAGGCAGCCACCTTGCGCTGCACCGGGACGAACCGGTCCGGGCCGGTGATCAGGCCGATCCGTCGATGCCCGAGCGCGACCAGGTGGGCGACGGCCAGTTCGGCCGCCTCCCGGTCGTCGCAGGAGACGAAGGGCGCGCCGATGCCGGGCACGTACCCGTTGATCATCACGACCGGCAACGGCCGGGCGAGCAGCGCCCGGTAGCGGTCGTGGTTGGCGGCCGTGTCGGCGTGCAGACCGGAGACGAAGACGATCCCGGAGACCTGCCGGTCCAGCAGCATCTCCACGTACTCGTCCTCGGTCACGCCGCCGGCGGTCTGTGTGCAGAGCACCGGGGTGAAGCCGCTCTGCGCCAGTGTGGACTCGATGACCTGGGCGAAGGCGGGGAAGATCGGGTTGTCCAGCTCCGGCACCACCAGGCCGACCAGACCGGCGCTGCGCTTACGCAGCCGGGCCGGGCGCTCGTACCCGAGCACGTCGAGGGCGGTGAGGACGGCCTGCCGGGTCTCGGGGGCCACGCCGGGGCGGTCGTTGAGCACCCGCGACACCGTGGCCTCGCTGACTTCGGCCTGCTGGGCGATGTCGGACAGTCGAGCGCGCATGGCGGCACTTTAGCCCACCGGCAAGTTCTTGCGGGGTGCTCTGCAAGCCCTTCCATTACTTGCAACGTCTTGCTAACGTCCCCGCAACATGCGAGAGCAGCGGCGCAGCATCAATGCGCCGGTTGGCAAGAAATTCCAGAGGTTTCCACTGGCGGGCCGCCCTTCCCCCGGCGGACCCGCCATGACGACAGGAGTACCGATGCGCATCCGTACCGCGGGTGTGGTCGCCCTCTTCGCCCTGGCGCTCGCCGCCTCAGGCTGCGGTGGCGACAGCGACGAGCCGGCCGCGAAGGACACCCCCAAGGCCGCCGGCGGCAAACTGGTGATCTGGGCGGACGACAAGCGGACCGCCGCCCTCAAGCCGTTCGTCGAGAAGTTCGGCCAGGAGAACGGCGTCACCGTCGAGGTCCAGGCCGTCCCGAACGAGGACCTCCAGAACAACTTCGTGACCGTGTCGAGCCAGGGCGGCGGCCCGGACGTGGTGATCGGCGCGCACGACTGGATCGGCAACCTCGTCCAGAACGGTGCCATCGACCCGGTGCAGCTGTCCGACGAGCAGAAGACTGCCTTCAACGAGACCGCCGTCAAGGCCGTCACGTTCAACGGCCAGCTCTACGGCGTGCCATATGCCCAGGAGAACCTGGCGCTGATCCGCAACACCGAACTGGCCCCCGAGGCACCGAAGACGATTGAGGACCTGGTCGCCACCGGCAAGCAGCTCAAGGCGCAGAAGAAGGTCACCGAGACGCTCTGCCTCCAGGTCGGCCAGAAGGGCGACGCGTACCACATCTACCCGCTGTACACCTCGGCCGGCGGTTACCTCTTCGGCACCACGGCGAACGGCGACTACGACCCGAAGGACCTGGGCGTGGGCAAGCCGGAGTCGATCGCCGCGTTCAAGAAGATCGCCGCGCTCGGCGAGAAGGGCGAGGGCGTGCTGAAGCGCTCGATCGCCGACACCAACTCGACCGCCACCTTCACCGGCAAGAAGTGCGCCTTCCTGGTCTCCGGACCGTGGGCCACCGCCGACGTGAAGAAGGCCGGCATCAAGTACGACGTCTCCGCCGTACCCGGCTTCGCCGGCGGCAAGGCGGCCGCGCCGTTCGTGGGCGTCCAGTCCTTCTACGTGGCGGCCAAGGGCAAGAACAAGGCTCTCGCCCAGGAGTTCGTCGCCAACTACGTCACCAGGCCGGACCTGGCCATGGCGCTCTACCAGGCCGACCCGCGCCCGCCGGCGCTGACCGCCGCGCTGGACCAGGTAAAGAGCAGCGACCCGGACCTGGCCAAGTTCATCGAGGCCGGCAAGAACGGCCAGGTGCTCCCGGCCATCCCGGCCATGGCCGCGATCTGGGACCCGTTCGGCAAGGCCGAGGCCGCCGTCATCGGCGGCGCCGACCCCACCAGCACGGTTACCGCAGCCGGTAAGACGATCGCCGGTTCGATCAAGTAATGAGCACACCGCTGTCCGGCCCGGAGTCTGCCCAGCAGGCCCCGGGCCGGGGGCCCGTCCGCACCGGGTCCCCGCGCACCTCCCGTACCGCGCGGAAACACGCGCCGATCACCGCGGCCGGCCTCGCCGCGAAGGTGATCCTGCTCGGCCTGGTGGCCGGGATCGCGATCTGGGCGGCCTTCCCGCTCGTGGCGGCCGAGAAGTGGGTCGGGCTGGCGGTGCTGGTGCTGACCACCGCCGCACTGTTCTATCTGTACCTGGGCCGCCGGCACGTCCCGGCGAAGTACCTCATCCCCGGCACGCTCTTCCTGATCGCCTTCCAGGTCGTGCCGGTGCTCTACACCGCGAGCACAGCCTTCACCAACTTCGGCGACGGCCACCGCGGCAGCAAGGACGACGCGATCGTCGCGATCCAGAGCTCCTCGGTCAAGCAGGTCCCGGGGTCCCCCCAGTACCCGTTGTCGGTCGCCACCAAGGGCGACCCGGCCACCGGCGCCCTGGTCTTCCTGATCACCAAGCCAGGAACCGACACGGTCTCCGTCGGCGACGCCGGAGGCCTGCGCCCGCTCGATCCCGGCGCGGCCACCGTCGGCCCCGGCGGGAAGGTCACCGCGGCGGACGGCTACACAATGCTGAACTTCGGCCAGGCCAGCGCCCGCAGCAAGGACATCACGGACCTGGTGGTGCCGACCGCCGGAGGCGCGCTGCGCTCGTCCGGCCTGTCCCGGGCCTACGAGGGCAAGGCCGTTCGGGCCTACGACGCCGGCTGCGACTGCGTAAAGGACAGCGACAGCGGCAGAACCTGGACCGCGGACGGCGAGGTCGGCGCGTTCGTCGCCGCCGACGGCGAGCGGCTGGCCCAGGGTTGGAAGGTGAACGTCGGGCTGTCCAACTTCACCCGCGTGCTCACCGACGAGCGGATCTCCGGGCCGTTCCTCGGCACGCTGATCTGGAACTTCGCCTTCGCCATCGGCTCCACCGGCGGCACGTTCATCCTCGGCATGTTGATCGCCCTGGCGCTGCACTCGCCCCGAATGCGGGGCACCAACCTCTACCGGATGTTGCTGATCCTGCCGTATGCCATGCCGTCCTTCGCGATGCTGCTGGTCTGGCGGGACATGTTCAACACCGACTTCGGGCTGATCAACAATCTGTTCGGGCTCAGCGTCGACTGGTTCGGGCAGGACTGGTCGGCCCGCGCCGCGGTGATCCTGGTGCAGCTCTGGCTCGGCTACCCGTACATGTTCCTGGTGGCCACCGGCGCACTGCAGGCCATCCCACGGGAGCTGACAGAGGCCACCTCTGTCGACGGGGCGTCGCGCTGGCAGTCGTTCCGGGCGGTCACCCTGCCGCTGCTGCTGGTCGCGCTCTCGCCGCTGCTGATCTCGTCGTTCGCGTTCAACTTCAACAACTTCAACGCGATCTACCTGACCACCGAGGGCGCGCCGTTCCCGGCGGACAACCCCAGCAACGGCGCCACCGACCTGCTGATCACCTACACCTACCGGCTGGCGTTCGGCGGGCAGGCCGCACAGTTCGGCTTCGCCGCGGCCATCTCGCTGTTCATCTTCGCCATCGTCGCGGTGGTGTCGGCGATCAGCTTCCGGCGGACCCGGCAACAGGAGGAGGTGTACGCATGACCATGCTCACCGGCGCCGCCGTCACGGGCGGCGCGAACGGCCCGGCGGCGGTCAACCGAAACCCGGGCAAGCGTAAGAAGCGATGGTTCGCCGAGGTCGGCTGGCGGCACCTGGTCGGCCTGCTCGGCGTGCTGTTCAGTCTCTTTCCGCTCGTGTTCGTCGTCTCGGCGGCGCTCAATCCGCTCGGCACCCTGTCGTCCACCGAGTTGGTGCCGACCGGCGGGGTGTCGTTGGAGAACTTCGGGAATCTGTTCGCGCGCACCGAGTTCGCTGACTGGTTCCTGAACTCGCTGCTCATCGCCGGTGGGGCCGCGTTCGCCTCGGTCTTCCTCTCCGCGCTCGCGGCGTACGCCTTCTCCCGGATGCGGTTTCAGGGGCGACGGGTGGGGTTGCTGTCACTGTTGTTGATCCAGATGTTCCCGCAGTTTCTGGCGATCGTTGCGATCTTCCTGATCTTCGGCAGGATCACCGACCTGTGGCCGGCGATCGGCTTCAACACCCCGTGGGGTCTGTTGCTGCTCTACCTGGGTGGCGCGCTGGGCGTGAACACCTGGCTGATGAAGGGCTTCTTCGACACACTGCCCCGGGAGTTGGACGAGTCGGCCACCGTGGACGGCGCCTCACACGCCCAGGTCTTCTTCCGGATCATGCTGCCGTTGGTGGCGCCGATCCTCGCGGTGACCGGACTGCTCGCCTTCATCAACACCATCAACGAGTTCCTGATGGCGAGCGTCTTCCTCACCGACACGGACGCCAAGACCCTCGCGGTCGGCATGCGGGGCATGTTGCAGGGCGGCGAGCGGAACACCAACTTCGGCATCTTCGCGGCCGGCACCCTGCTGACCGCGATCCCGACGGTGCTGGTCTTCCAGTTCCTTCAGCGGTACATCGTCTCCGGCCTCACCTCCGGCGCCGTGAAGGGATAGGTCGTCGACAGTGGCCGGGCGGCCTGGACGCGCCGACCGGCCCACCCCACTACTACAAAGTGTCGTTGATGGGGGAGGATGGGCGGCGTGGAAGCACTCCGACTCATCCTCCTCTACGTCCATCTGATCGGGTTCGCCCTGCTGCTCGGTGGCTCGATCGCCCAGTACGCCAGCGGTCGGCTGCGGATCAACCCGGCCATGCTGTGGGGCGCGGTGATCCAGTTGCTGACCGGGCTCGGCCTCTCCGCGCCGCTGCGCGACGGCGACGAGCCGGCACCGGCAAAACTTGTGACGAAGTTGGTGATCGCGCTGCTGATCTTCGTCATGGTCTTCTTCTCCCGGAAGCGGGACGTGGTCAACCGCGGTCATTTCCTCGCGATCGTCGGTCTGACCCTGGTCAACGCGGCGGTCGCGGTCTTTTGGCGGTAACGTCCGAGGAGGAAAACGCCTCCAGAAAACGGACGTTGCGGACGCCGTGGCGCTTGCTTACCAGCACGAAGAGTGACTTGCCCCACGCAAGGGTTACACCCGGGTAACAGGCGCTCAACAGTCGTGCACGATTGTCGGCCGGTGGGTGGACGCGGGCGTACGCTCCCGTCCGTAACGTGGGACAGCCGGCGGCACACCCGCAGGTCGGCTGATGGGCTGCCACCGCACAAGGCGCGGTGTGCAATGGGAAGGAGACGTCTTGCGCTCGGTGCGTGGGATGCGGATCGCCTCGATCTTCGCGGTGGGTGGGCTCGCGCTCACCGCCGCCGCTTGTGGCGAGGCGCCCAAGGATGACAACAACGCCGGCAGTGGCGCCAAGAAGTTCAGCGCCTGCATGGTGACCGACGTTGGCGGCATCGACGACAAGTCGTTCAACGCTTCGGCCTGGAAGGGCCTGCAGGAGGCCAAGGCCGCCAACGACAACATCGACATCAAGTACGTCGCGTCGAAGGCCGAGGCCGACTACGAGCCGAACCTGACGCAGTTCGTCAACCAGAAGTGCGACTTCATCCTGGCGGTCGGTGGCCTGATGGAGAACGCCACCAAGAAGATTGCGACGGCGAACCCGAACCAGGAGTTCGGCATCGTCGACGCGAACCCGGGCGTGGACAACATCTACCCGATGCAGTTCGACACCGCCCAGGCCGCGTTCCAGGCCGGCTACCTGGCCGCCGGGATGAGCAAGAGCGGCAAGGTCGGCACCTACGGTGCTGTGCCGATCCCGCCGGTGACCATCTTCATGGACGGTTTCGTCGACGGTGTGAAGTACTTCAACACCACCAAGGGCAAGAACGTCCAGGCCCTGGGCTGGAACAAGGAGACCCAGAAGGGCTCCTTCTCCAACGCCTTCGACAAGCAGGACGAGGGCAAGAAGGTCTCCGACGCGCTGGTCGCCCAGGGCGCGGACATCATCATGCCGGTCGCCGGCGGCTCCGGCCTCGGCACCACCGCCGCGGCCAAGGCGTCGGGTGGCAAGTACAGCACCATCTGGGTGGACGTCGACGGCTGCGAGAGCACCCCGGACTGCTCCGCGATCGTGACCACCGTGGTCAAGAACATCCCGGACGCGGTCAAGGAGGCCGTGGTCAAGGCCGCTGCCGGTGACAAGCTGCCGGCCAAGCCGGGCTTCGTCGGCACCCTGGCCAACAACGGTGTCTCGATCGCCCCGTACCACGACTTCGACAGCAAGGTTCCGGCCGAGCTGAAGGCCGAGGTCGACAAGATCAAGGCGGACATCGCCGCCGGCACCATCACCGTCACCTCGAAGGCCCAGCCGACCAAGTGACAACCGGCCGGCCGCTCCGGTGAGATCATCGGGAGGGCCGGCGGGGGACAGGTACGACCGATCGGCCGCTCCGGCTCTGCGGACACCCCGCGGGGTCGGAGCGGCCGATCGCGCACCACGGCGGCCGGTCCGGTCCGGCCGGTACGACGGCAGCTAGGCTGCACCATCGCTCGCACTCCAGGAGGTTGCGCTGAGACTCGAACTGCGCGGCATCACCAAGCGGTTCGGTGATCTGGTCGCCAACGATCACATCGACCTGACGGTGGAGCCTGGAGAGATTCACGCCCTCCTCGGCGAGAACGGCGCGGGCAAGTCGACACTGATGAACGTGCTCTACGGGCTCTACCAGCCCGACGAGGGCGAGATCCTTGTCGACGGCAAGCCGCTGAAGCTGAAGGGCCCGTCCGACGCGATCGGGGCCGGGATCGGCATGGTGCACCAGCACTTCATGCTGGTGCCGGTCTTCACCGTCACCGAGAACATCATGCTCGGCGCCGAGCAGATCCGGGGCGGCATCGCCGGCTTCCTGGACCGGCGGCGGGCCCGGCGCGAGGTCACCGAGGTGTCCCAGCGCTACAACCTGCGGGTCGACCCGGACGCGGTGATCGAGGACCTACCGGTCGGCATCCAGCAACGCGTCGAGATCGTCAAGGCGCTCACCCGCGACGTCGACCTGCTCATCCTGGACGAGCCGACAGCGGTGCTCACCCCTCAGGAGACCGAGGAGTTGCTGACGGTCATGCGGTCGCTCAAGGCGGCCGGCAAGTCGATCGTCTTCATCACCCACAAGCTCGGCGAGGTCAAGGCCATCGCCGACCGGATCACAGTGATCCGACGTGGAAAGACCGTCGGCACCGCCTCGCCGGAGGCCAGCCGGGATGAGCTGGCCGCGTTGATGGTCGGGCGCAACGTCCGGCTCACAGTGGACAAGACCCCGGCCACGCCGGGCGACCCGGTGCTGGAAGTGGCCGGGCTGGTCGTCGACGACGACCGGCAGATCCGCGCTGTCGACGGCGTCGACCTGACCGTGCGCGCGGGCGAGGTGCTCGGCGTTGCGGGCGTACAGGGCAACGGTCAGACCGAGCTGATCGAGGCGATCATGGGCCTGCGCCCGGTGCTCGCCGGCACGATCAGCCTGACCGGCGACCGGATCAACGGCTGGAAGCCCAAGAGGGTGCTCCGGGCGGGCGTCGGTTACGTACCCGAGGACCGCAGCGTGGACGGCTTGATCAAGGAGTTCAGCGTCGCGGAGAACCTGGTGCTGGACATCTACGACCGGCCGCCGTTCGGTGCCGGGCTCGCGCTGAAGCCGGACGCGATCGCCGCCTCGGCGAAGGAGCGGATCGAGCAGTTCGACGTCCGCACCTCATCGGCCGACGCGGCGGTGGGCACCCTCTCCGGTGGCAACCAGCAGAAGGTGATCGTGGCACGGGAGCTGTCCCGGCCGCTGAAGCTCCTCATCGCCGCCCAGCCGACCCGTGGCGTCGACGTCGGATCGATCGAGTTCATCCACAGCCAGGTCATCCGCGAACGGGACATCGGCACCGCCGTTCTGGTGGTCTCCAGCGAACTCGACGAGGTGATCGGGTTGGCCGACCGGATCGCGGTGATGTATCGCGGTCGGATCATCGGCATCGTCGGCCCGGACACCCCACGTGAGGAAATCGGCCTGCTGATGGCCGGCATCAGCCCAGACGCGGCCCACGACGCCATCGCAGCACCCGCCGCCGACAAGCCCGGTGCGGCGACCGCCGTCGACAAGCCCGCAGCGGCCGACGGGGGCCCGGCGAGCGACGCAGGTTCCGCGAGCGAGGACGAGGCATGACCAACCCCAACCCGCAGTCGGGCTCCCCGGACAAGGAGCCGGCGAGCGAGGCGCAGGCCGCGCAGAACGCGCTCGGCAACACCGAACGCGCCGAGGTGGCGACCGAGCCGGACCGCTCGGTGGCGAAGCCGGGCCCGGAGCCGGAGCCGAGGCCGAGCCTGGGCCGGTTGTTCCTGGACAACCTCTGGGCGGCCAACACCTTCACGGTGACGCTGTTGTCGTTGGTGCTGGCGATCGTGGTCGGCGCGGTGCTGATGATCATCTCTGATCCCGACGTGCTCTCCACCTACTCGTACATCACCTCGCGCCCGTCCGACGCGATCAACTCCAGTTGGACGCTCGTCAGCGAGGCGTACGCGAACCTGTTCAAGGGCTCGATCTTCGACCCCGAGGCGTTCTCCGGCTGGTTGAACGGCGCCAACGGCTGGCAGGCCGTACTCGCGCCGATCTCGGAGACGCTGACCTACGCGGCGCCGCTGGTCTTCACCGGTCTGTCGGTGGCGCTGGCCTTCCGGGGCGGCCTGTTCAACATCGGCGCCCAAGGCCAGGCCACCATCGGCGTGATCATGGCGGCGCTGGCCGGCTTCCTGCTGCCGCTGCCGCCCGGCCTGCACCTGCTGGTGGCGGTGCTGGCCGGCGCGCTGGGCGGAGCGATCTGGGGTTTCATCCCCGGCATCCTCAAGGCCCGTGCCGGAGCACACGAGGTGATCAACACGATCATGCTCAACTACGTCGCCACGTACTTCCTCACCTGGTTGATCGTGCAGAACGGCGTGCAGGACCCGAACCGTACCGACGCGATCAGCAAGGCGGTGGACAGCTCCGCCCAGCTGCCCCGACTGCTCGGCGACAACCTGCGGGTGCACGCCGGCATTCTGCTCGCCGTGCTGGCCACCTGGGCGGTCGCCTGGCTGCTCAACCGCTCGACGCTCGGCTTCGAGCTGCGCGCGGTCGGCGCCAACCCGGACGCCGCCCGGACCGCGGGCATCAGCGTCACCCGGACGTACATCCTGATCATGGTCTTCGCCGGAATCCTGGCCGGCCTCGGCGGCTCGAACATGGTGCTCGGCTCCACCGCCAGCGCGTTGACCCCGCTGGTGGTCGCGCAGATCGGCTTCGACGGCATCCTGGTGGCGCTGCTCGGGCGGGTGAAGCCCTGGGGTGTGCTGCTGGCCGCGCTGCTGTTCGGTGCGCTGCAGGCCGGTGGTAACCGGATGCAGTCGTACTCCGGGATCTCCCTGGAGCTGGTGACCGTGCTCCAGGCGCTGATCGTCATCTTCATCGCCGCACCGGCCCTGGTGAAGGCGATCTTCCAGCTCCGGGCCGCGCGCGCCGCCCGGTTGCAGACGAGCCTGGCGAAGGGCTGGTAACTCATGTCCACCATGGCTGTCCCCGACATCGCGGTCGCCCCGGTCGACGAGGGCTTCTGGACCCGCAGCCGGAAGGTCGGTCTCACGCTGCTGGCGCTCGGCCTGCTGTCCGCGGTGCTCTTCGGCGCGCTCGCCACCGACCAGCAGGCCCGGTTCACGCTCAGCGACGACGCGGCCGGCGCCGCACTGGAGATCAACGGCACGATCGGGGCGATCCTGTTCGGGATCATCACGATCGCCGCCGGCGCGGCGCTGCTCGCCGGGGTGCCGAAGCGGTGGTTCCTTCCCGTACTCGGCGTCGGGCTGGTCGCCTTCGTGCTGTCGTTCCTCTGCTGGCAGGTCTCCGCCGCGCCGACCGGGCAGAACTTCATGCCGCTGGTCAACGTCATCCGGGGCACGTTCATCCTGGCGCTGCCGTTGATCTTCGGCGCGCTCGCCGGGGTGCTCTGTGAGCGGTCCGGCGTGGTCAACGTGGCCATCGAGGGCCAGCTGCTGATGGGCGCGTTCAGCGGGGCCCTGTTCGGCAGCATCTCCGGCAGCGTGTGGGTGGGCCTGGTCGCCGCCGCCATCGGCGGTGCGTTCATCTCGCTGCTGCTGGCCGTCTTCGCCATCCGCTACCTGGTCGACCAGGTCGTCATGGGCATCGTGCTGAACCTGCTGGCCGTCGGCGTCACCGGCTTCCTCTACGAGCGGCTGATGCAGACCGACGCCGCGAAGTACAACAGCGCGCCCCGCTTCAGCAACTGGGAGATCCCGCTGCTGAAGGACATCCCGGTACTCGGGCCGGCGTTGTTCCGCGGCAACATCTTCCTCTACCTCGGGCTGCTCCTGGTCCTGGTGATCCACATCGGGCTGTTCCGCACCCGGTGGGGGCTGCGGACCCGCTCGGTCGGCGAGCACCCGATCGCCGCAGACACGCTCGGCGTCAAGGTGTTGCGAGTTCGCTACCGCAACGTGCTGCTGGCCGGCGTGGTCGCCGGCATCGGCGGGGCGTCCTACACGCTGGCGCTCTACTCGTTCACCAAGAACATGATCGGCGGTAAGGGCTTCATCGCCCTGGCCGCGCTGATCTTCGGCCGGTGGAACCCGACCGGCGCGCTGCTCGCCGCGCTCTTCTTCGGCTTCGCCGACCAGCTCGCCACCTACCTGGGGGCGATCAACAGCGTCATCCCCAGCCAGTTCCTGGCCATGCTGCCGTACCTGGCGACCATCCTGGCGGTCGCCGGGCTGGTCGGCCGGGTCCGGGCACCGGCCGCCGACGGCAAGCCGTACATCAAGGGCTGACCGCCATCACCACAGACCGCTGCGGGCAGGGCCGGGGACCCGGCCCTGCCCGCTTCTGACCTGGGCTACTTCGGCAGAATGATGACATGACCGACATTGACTGGGCGCAGTTGCGCGCCGCCGCCACCGAAGCGATGCGGCACGCGTACGCGCCGTACTCGACGTTTCCGGTCGGCGCGGCCGCGCTGGTCGACGACGGCCGTGTGGTGGTCGGCTGCAACGTGGAGAACGCCGCGTACGGGGTGACGCTCTGCGCCGAGTGCGGGGTCGTGTCCAGCCTGCACGCCACCGGTGGCGGCCGGCTCGTCGCGCTCTCCTGCGTCGATGCGACCGGCGAGCCGTTGATGCCGTGTGGCCGCTGCCGGCAGCTGCTCTGGGAGCACGGCGGGCCGGAGTGCCTGATCGAGAGCAAGACCCGGCCACTGCGGATGGCCGAGCTGCTGCCGCACGCCTTCGGCGTGGAGGATCTGGAAGCCGTCACCGGGGAGACGCCGGTGCCGGTGGTCCCGGAGCGGCTCGCCGCCTGGCGCGGGCGCGGCACCGTCTTCGTGCACCCGGACATGTCCGCCGGTCAGCAGGTCTGGACGGCGTACTGGGAGCGGTCGGCCGGCGACGACGCTGGCGCCGAGACCGGGGTGCTGGAGGAGGCGCCGAGCTGGGACGACCCGGCCGAGGCGATCACCTGGGGCCTGGCCCGGACGCCCCGGGTGGTCGTGGTGGACGCCACCGGCACGATCTTCTGGGCCGGTGAGGGTGAGCCGCCGGCGGAGATTCCGGTGCGCTGGTCTTGATTGTGGTTGCTGTTTGGGCCCGGGGCCGACCCGTGCCCGGCTTCGGGCGGTCAGGCTTGATCCCTCCGCCGGGCACGGTCGGCCCCGGCCCCGTCGTGGTAACCGGCCGTGCGTCGGTGCCGCCAATCGACTAGAAAAGATCATTTGATGAGTGGTTTTGCTGCTGTTGACGTTATTCGCGTCAAGCGGGATGGGGGTGTGCTGTCGGACGCGCAGATCGACTGGGTGGTCGACGCGTACACCCGGGGGGTCGTCGCCGACGAGCAGATGTCCGCGCTGGCCATGGCGATCCTGCTCAACGGCATGACCGGGCCGGAGATCGCCCGGTGGACCGCCGCGATGATCGCCAGCGGTGAGCGGTTGGACCTGTCGGCGGTACGCCGGCCGACGGTCGACAAGCACTCCACCGGTGGCGTCGGCGACAAGATCACTCTGCCGCTCACCCCGCTGGTGGCGGCATGTGGCGCGGCGGTGCCGCAGCTGAGCGGCCGGGGTCTCGGGCACACCGGCGGCACGCTGGACAAGTTGGAGTCCATCCCGGGCTGGCGGGCCACGGTGAGCAACGACGAGTTCATCGCTCAGCTGGACGAGGTCGGTGCGGTGATCTGCGCGGCCGGTGCCGGGCTCGCCCCCGCCGACCGCAAGCTGTACGCGTTGCGCGACGTGACCGGCACCGTGGAGGCGATCCCGCTGATCGCCAGCTCGATCATGAGCAAGAAGATCGCCGAGGGCACCGGGGCGCTGGTCCTCGACGTCAAGGTCGGCTCGGGCGCCTTCATGAAGTCCGTCGAACAGGCCCGCGAGTTGGCGCGCACCATGGTCGAGCTGGGCGGTGCGCACGGGGTGCGGACGGTCGCCCTGCTCACCGACATGTCCACCCCGCTCGGCCTGGCGATCGGCAACGCGGTCGAGGTGACCGAGTCGGTCGAGGTGCTGGCCGGTGGTGGACCGGCCGACGTGGTGGAGCTGACCCTCGCACTGGCCCGGGAGATGCTCGACGCGGCCGGTCTGCCGGACGCCGATCCGGCTGCGGCGCTGCGCGACGGCCGGGCCATGGACTCCTGGCGGGCGATGATCCGGGCGCAGGGCGGCGACCCGGACGCGCCGATGCCAACGGCTGCCGAGGTGGAGGTGGTCCGCGCCGAGCGGGACGGGTACGTCGCGGCCGTCGACGCGTACGCGATGGGGGTTGCGGCGTGGCGGCTCGGCGCGGGTCGGGCGCGCAAGGAGGACCCGGTCAGCGTGCCGGCCGGTGTGGTGTTGCACAAGCGGCCGGGTGACGAGGTGCGGGCCGGTGACCCGCTCTACGAGCTGCGTGCCGACGACGCGACGCGGATTCCGGCAGCGCTGACCGAGGCCGCCAACGCGGTGCGGATCGCGCCGATGGCCCCGGCGGCGACGTCGTTGGTCATCGAACGCATCGGCTGATCGATTCGACGTCGCCCTGGCGTGGTGCCGGTCACCTGGGAGCGCTATTGTCGCAGGCCAAGGGGGGACCACCGGCCTTGCGCCGGCGCGAGCAGACAGGAAGATCCGCCGTGAGCGTTGCTGCCCCCGACCCACGTGAGGTGCGCGAGGCGAGCCTGGACGAGCTGTCCCGGCTCGGCCTGCCGTTGCCGCCGGCCCAGTTTCCCCTCGTGTGGGAGCCGGGTGACCAGATCGACCTGCGCCCGACCGCGGAGATCGAGGCGCGGATCGCGGTG
The DNA here is from genome assembly GCF_007827755.1 of Micromonospora sp. CNZ322. Classification (NCBI taxonomy): domain Bacteria; kingdom Bacillati; phylum Actinomycetota; class Actinomycetes; order Micromonosporales; family Micromonosporaceae; genus Micromonospora; species Micromonospora sp. CNZ322. The sequence continues at coordinate 767,318 of NZ_VITD01000001.1, read as the reverse complement.
CTGCACCTGATCCTGGCCCGCTGTTTCGGGATGCCCCCGCAGGCGGCGATGAGCTGGCTGCTCGGCTCGCACCTGGTCGACATGGTCACCCCGCCGGAGTGGCAGTTCGTGATGGGCGGCAAGGGGGACCACCGGTCGTTCGTGCTGCACCACGACGCGCTCTTCGCGCTGGCCTGGGTGCTCGGGCTGAGCAAGCAGCTCGACCCGACGCTGGCCGTCGACGAGCGGCTGGTCGAGCGGCTGCCGCACATCGCCGAGGGGGAGACCTTCCCGCACTGGCGCTCCCGGATCCTCACCGCGCCGCAACACCCGGCCGACGCGGCCGCCCTGCTCGACCTGCACTACTGCCTGGACTGGGCGTACCTGGAGACCGAGCGCGGCGGCCGGAGGGCACCGGGCCTGGTCGACGCGAACGCGATCGGGCAGCGGCGTTGGGCGCTGGAGTGGGCGGTGATCCTGCGCGGGCCGTACCACGACGAGCCGCCCGGCTGGGAAGAGGTCGACCTCTCCACCTGAGGTCAGCGAGGTCGCAGGACGTCGAGCCGGACCGCCACTGTGACCCGGACCGGTTCGGGCAGCGCGGCCAGCCGGGTGGCGAGCGCCGCCGGGTCGGTGTGCCAGGCGCTGGGGCCCATCCCGACCAGGGTGGCGACCTCCGGCCGGGTCAATGCCAACTCGGCCCGGTGCACGGCCGAGCTGACCGGCGTGAAATGCCCGCCCAGGCTGGCGGCCACCCGGTCGGCCTTGTCCGGGTCCACCCGCAGCAGGTCGAGGACGTCCACCAACTCGGCGAGGTGGTCGGTGTCGGGCGTGACCACCAGCAACGCGCCGGCCGGGTCGAGCACCCGGTGGAACTCCGGGCCGTTGCGCGGGGCGAACACGTTCAGGAGCACGGCGGTCGAGGCGTCCGCGAGCGGCAGTCGTTGCCAGGTGTCGGCGAGCGCGGCGGCGGCCCGGGGATGCGCGCGGGCCGCGCGGCGCAGCGCCGGCTTGGACACGTCCAGGGCCAGACCCACGGCGTCCGGCAGCGCCGCCAGCACCGCGCCGAGGTACCGGCCGGTGCCGGCGCCGGCATCCACCACCAGGGGGTACGCCCGGAAGTCGGACGTCGGCATCGCGCGGAGCCGACCGGCGGCTTCCGTCGCCGCGTCGGAGAGGGCGGCCGAGATGAGGTCGTAGTGCCCGGCGGCGAGGAAGTCCGCACGGGCGGCGACCATCTCGGCGCTGTCGCCGACGTGCGGGGCGCGCCCGGCGAGGAGGTTGACGTACCCCTGCCGGGCGATGTCGAAGCTGTGCCGGCGCGGGCAGCGCAGCGCACCGGTGGTGCCGGCGGTCGCCTCGGTCAGCGGCTCGCCGCAGACCGGGCAGCGCAGTCGGTCGAGGATGCGGGGGTCCACGTCAGGCCTTCGCCGCGGGCTGCGGCCGGGTGGCTTGGAGGCCCGGCTCGGCGAGGTGGTCGACCACGCGGTGGGTGAGCGCGCCGAGCGCGTCGATCTCCGCCGGCGTGAGCAGGTCGATCAGGTGCCGGCGGACGGCGGCCACGTGGCCGGGGGCGGCGGACTCGATGGCCTGCCGCCCGGCGGGGGTGAGGACGACGACCGAGCCGCGGGCGTCGGCGGCGCACTCCTCGCGGGTCACCAGGCCGCGCTGCTGCATCCGGGTCAGGTGGTGGGAGAGCCGGCTACGTGACCACAGCATCCTGTGCGCCAGCTCGCTGAGGCGCAGGCGCCCCTGGGGTGTCTCGGAGAGGTCGGACAGCACGTCGTAGTCCGGCTCGGAAAGGCCGGCGTCCTGGGCCAGCTCCCGGGCCAGCTCCAGGTCGAGCAGTCGACGCATCCGGCGGTAGCCGCGCCAGGCGCGGTCCTCCCGTTCGTCCAGCCACCGGGGTGCGTCCATCCGTCGAGTCTAACGCTTTCGTTGACATGTCATCAATCTGCCTCTAGCTTCGATGACATGTCAACAAATTCTCTCCAGCGGCCGAGTGCGACGACCGACGTTGCGGGCAATCGACTGTGGGAGCTGTTCGGTCAGCGCGGGCGCGGAGTGCTGGTCACCCTGCGCCGGGACGGGCGGCCCCAGCTGTCCAACCTCGACTACCTGGCCGAGCCAGGGCTGATCCGCTGCTCCAGCACCGGGGGCCGGGCGAAGGTGCGCAACCTGCGCCGCGATCCCCGGGCCAGCTTCCACGTGACCACGCCGGACGGCGGCGCGTACGCGGTGGCAGAGGGGGTCGTGACGCTCAGCGAGCCGGCCGTGGCCACCACCGACGAGACGGTCGACGAGCTGGCCGAGGTCTACCGCCGGATTCGCGGCGACCACCCGGACTGGGCGGACTACCGCGCCGCCATGGTCGCCGACGGACGGCTCGTGATCCGCCTCGACGTGCACCGGGTGTACGGCTGGCGGCCGTGACGCCCGGCCGGTCCCGTACCGGTCCGCCCAGGCCGCTGACTAGGGTCTGAGCATGGTCGCAACTATCCGGTACGAGGACATCGTCAAGGTCCCGAAGGCGCTGCTGCACGACCACCTCGACGGCGGGCTGAGGCCGGCGACGATCGTCGACCTGGCCGCCGAGGTGGGCCACGAACTGCCCACCACCGACCCGGAGGCGCTCGGACGCTGGTTCGCGGACGCGGCGGACTCCGGTTCCCTGGAGCGCTACCTCGAGACGTTCGCGCACACCGTGGCGGTCATGCAGACCGCGCCCGCGCTGCGTCGGGTGGCCCGCGAGTGCGCCCTCGACCTGGCCGCTGACGGTGTGGTCTACGCCGAGGTGCGTTTCGCCCCTGAGCAGCACCTGGAACGGGACCTCAGCCTGGACGAGGTGGTCGAGGCGGTGCTGGCCGGGTTCGCCGAGGGCACCGCCCAGGCGGTCGAGGCGGGCCTGATCATCCGGGTGGGCACCCTGCTCACCGCGATGCGGCACGCCGCCCGTTCCCAGGAGATCGCCGAGCTGGCCGTGCGGCACCGGGATGCCGGGGTGGTCGGCTTCGACATCGCCGGCGCCGAGGCGGGTTTTCCGCCCACCCGGCACCTGGACGCCTTCGAGTACCTCCAGCGGGAGAACTTCCACTTCACCATCCACGCCGGCGAGGCGTTCGGTCTGCCGTCGATCTGGCAGGCGATCCAGTGGTGCGGGGCGGACCGGCTCGGCCACGGGGTGCGGATCGTCGACGACATCGCCCCCGACGGCTCGCTCGGCCGGCTGGCCGCGTACGTCCGAGACAAGCGGATCCCCCTGGAACTGTGCCCCTCGTCGAACGTGCAGACCGGTGCGGTGGACTCGATCGCGGACCACCCGATCGGCCTGCTGCGGGACCTGCGTTTCCGGGCGACGGTCAACACCGACAACCGGTTGATGAGCGGCACCTCGATGTCGCGGGAGATGTCGCTGCTGGTGGAGACGTTCGGCTACGGCTGGAAAGAGTTGCAGTGGTTCACCATCAATGCGATGAAGAGCGCCTTCATCCCGTTCGACGAGCGGCTGCGGATCATTGATGACGTGATCAAGCCGGCGTACGCGAAGTTGATGGCCTGAGTTCAGCCATGTGGGTGGCCGGCGAGCAGCCCGGCCACCCGGCGCAGCACCTCCCGGGCCCGGGCCGCCTCCGCGCCGAGGCCCATCTGCCGGCGCAGCACCGCGGGCTCGGCCCGCAGCAGCGCCACCCCGCGCCGAAACAGCACCCGAGGCGCCTTGCGCTGCTCGGACAGGTCGCGGGCGAGTCGGCGCACGAAGGTGGCCCCGCGCGGGCGGCGCAGCGCGTACGCCCCGGCGAGCAGGCCGCGGCGACGGCACTCCTCGACGATCTCGGCGGCGAAGATCCCTTCGGCCACGAAAAGTGGCGATCCGGCGACATCAAATGGCCGGGTGGCCACCCGTCGATCGGCACCGATCGCATAAACCGGCACATCGGCTCGGCCCTCGCGGGCAAGTTGGGCAATGATTTCCACCGCACTGGGGGCGTCCCAGGAGTGCGGCGATTCCCAATCCACCTGGCCGTTTCGTCTCGGCAACGTAGGGTCATCGCCGTCTTTGTAGAAGTCGTCCAAGCACAACACCGGCAAGCCGGTTTGCTGCGCTATGTACGACTTTCCGGACCCAGATGGGCCGGCCAGTAGGACAACTCGGTGCGGATGTTCCATTACCTTCAGTTACTCCGGCCAGACAGACTGCTATCAAATCGCATCAACATCTCATCACACCTTCGGTCTGGGACAACCTGGGCTTTCTTCTTGTCGACCGGCGTGATGGAATCTCGGGGGTCCGACCCGCCGGGTCGGTCGCTGGGCGTTGCCCGGGGCAACGCGTTCAAGCTGTAATCGCGAGGGCGGTGACGTGAGCAAACGGCCAAAGACGGCGGGCTCCTTCCTGTCGCGGCTGCGCCGGCCGGCCAGCCGGCTCCGGGACATGCCGATCTGGTCCAAGCTCGGTCTCATCATGATCGTGCCGACCATCGCCACGGTCGTGGTGGGCACCAGTGGTCTTATCGACCACGTGGAGACGCTCAACAATGCCAACCGAGCTGGCGACCTGGCGAATCTGTCGAGTTATTCAGGTGACCTGGTCGACAGCCTGCAGGACGAGCGGACCGCCGCCGTGCTGCTGCTGGGCGCGGACGGGACGCAGCCGACGGCGCAGTACCAGGAGGCATACAACCGGGTGAACTCCCGGGTGGATCAGGATGCGATCCCCTACCGGCAGCAGCGGACCGAGATCGAGGACCTGCCGGGCAGCCTGGAGAGCCTGCTCGACAGCATCGACCAGAACCTGCAGGACCTGTCGGGTGTCCGCAGCCAGGTGTTCAACGGGAAGCTCGCGCTCACCGAGACCGTGCAGGCGTACGAGGGTCTGATCAGTGACCTGCTCGCCATCCGCGACTCGTCCACGCAGCTCGCCGGTGACAACCAGCTCAGCGACCGGATGCGCGCCGCCGCGGCGGTCGCCCGGGAGAAGGAGTTCCTCGCCGTACGCCGGGTCGTGGTGCACCGCGCGCTGGGTGTGAAGGGCAAACAGCGCATGACCCCGGCACTGCGCAGGGACTACGTCGCCAGTGACACCGGCCAGCAGCAGGCCCTGCAGAGCTTCAAGGCCGTCGCCACCCCGGACGACGCGAAGTTCCACGACCAGACCGTCGCGGGCGGCGACCGCCGGCAGGCACAGAACTACACCGGCTGGATCGACGGCAACACCACCGGCAACATGCGCGGTGCGCCGTTCGGCCCGGACCAGTGGGAAGCCGCCATGACGGCCAACGCCAAGCTGATCCGCACCGTCGAGCGGAAGCTCGACAGTGAAGTGGTCAACCAGGCCGACACCCTCCGCTCGGACGTGCAGCGCCAGGTCTTCCTGGAGACCGGCCTGCTGCTCAGCATGCTGCTGCTGGCGATTCTCTTCGCCTACCTGGTGGCCCGCTCCATGGCCCGCTCACTGCGTGAGCTGCGGCAGGGCGCGCTCTCCGTGGCCCAGTACGGCCTGCCACAGGCCGTGGCCCGTCTGCGCGACCCGCAGGTCGTCGGGCAGCTCTCACCGGTGCAGCTGGCCAACCAGATCGCCGAACCGCTGCCGGTGCGCAGCAAGGACGAGTTCGGCCAGGTGACCGAGGCGTTCAACGCCGTCCACCTGGAAGCCGTCCGTACGGCCGCCGAGCAGGCGGCACTGCGTGCCTCCGTCGCGACCATGTTCGTCAACCTGGCCCGTCGTTCGCAGATCCTGGTCGACCGCCTCATCGGGCACCTCGACCGGCTGGAGCGCGGCGAAGAGGACCCGGACCGGCTGGCCGAGCTGTTCCAGCTCGACCACCTGGCCACCCGGATGCGCCGTAACGACGAGAACCTGCTGGTGCTCGCCGGTGCCGACTCCACCCGCGTGCAGCGTGAGCCGGCCGCCCTCATCGACGTGCTGCGCGCCGCGCAGTCCGAGGTCGAGCACTACACCCGGATCGAGTTCGGTGTCATCGACCGCGACATCGAGGTCGCCGCGCACGCGGTCAACGACCTGGTGCACCTCGTCGCGGAGCTGTTCGACAACGCCACCGCGTTCTCCCCGCCCGACTCGCAGGTCATGGTTGAGGCCCGGCGTGTCGGCGACCGCTCCTCGCTGTACGTCGAGGACCGCGGTATCGGCATCAGCGCCGAGCAGTTGCACGACCTCAACGAGCGGCTCGCGACGCCGCCGCAGGTGGACGTGGCCGTGTCCCGGATGATGGGCCTGGTCGTGGTGGCCCGGCTGGCGTCCCGGCACGGTGTCCGGGTCGAGCTGCGCCCCGGCAACGATCGCGGCACGGTCGCCGACGTGACCCTGCCCACCTCGGTGCTGGTGCCTCGGGCGCTCACCGGTCGGGTGCAGCAGCCTCCGGCGCTGCCGGCGGCCGGTGCTCCCCAGTTCGGTGGTCCGCAGTCCGGTGGGCCCGCGCCGGTCTTCGGCGCGCTGCCCGCGCTGGGCAACGGCCCTCGCCCGAGCGAGTCCGGCAACCAGGTCACCCTGGGCGGTCGCCCGTTCGACCCCGCGACGCGCAACGGTGCCGGCACCCCCGCCAACGGTGGCGCGTACCGGTCGATGCCGGCGTGGTCCGATCTGACCGGCGCGGCCGGGACGAACGGCGTCAACGGCGGCGACGGGTTCACCCCCCGGTCGGCCAATGGCCAGGGCACCGACCCGCTGCCGCAGCGCCGGGGCGGGGACGAGACCCCGACCACCGGCCAGCAGCCGTCCATTCCGCGTCAGCTGCCGAGCAGCCCCGAGGCGCACCCGTACTCGGCGCCGCCGGTCTCCGCGCAGCCCTACTCCGGTGCGCCGGTCTCCGCCTCGCCGGCCTCCGGCCAGCCGTACTCCGGGCAGCCCTACTCGGGTGCGCCGTACGGCGGCGCGCCGGTGTCCGCCGCTCCGGCCTCCGGGCAGCCGTACGCCGGTCCGCCGGTGTCCGCGTCGCCGGTCTCGGCCTCGCCGGCGTCCGGTCAGCCGTACTCGAACCAGCCGTACTCGGCGCCGCCGGCCTCCAGCCAGTCGTTCAGCGGCTTCGCGCCCCGGTCCGCCCCGCCCGCGCAGGCACCCAACGCCCCGGCGCCGCCGGCCTGGCCGCCAGTGCCGGGTAGCGACCGGGACACGGCCACCCCGCCGGTGCCCGAGCGGCTCGCCGCCGCGCTGGACATGACGACGGAGCTGCCGCGGGTGCCGCGACCCGGCGAGCAGCCGGCCGCAGCCCAGCCTCCGGCTCCTGCACCGACCCCGGCGGCAGCGCCGGCGCCGGCTCCGCAGACTCGGCCAGCACCGCAGACTCGGCCGGCACCGCAGCAGCCGCAGGCACAGAACCGTCAGCGGTACGCGGATGAGACGATGGAGCTGCCGATCTTCCGGGAGCTCGAGTCGGCCTGGTTCCGTACCCGTCGCCCGGGCTCCGAGGAGACCGCGGCCGGTGCCCAGCCAGCGACGAACGGCGACTCCGCGACCCAGCAGTTCGCCACGGTCGAGGCCACCGGTCGGGCAGTCCACAAGACACCACCCGGGACGACAGGTAACACACCGATGGCAGACACTCCGACGGTCGGAGGAGCGCCGCGGGACAACGGCTCCACAGCGAACGAGGGCACCCGCCCCAGCCTCGCCGAGAGCCTGCCGAACCGCCGGCCCCAACCGCAGAGCAACGGCTGGCAGACCGCCGCCGACGACGGCTGGCGTGCTGCCTCCGCGGCGGCCGGCGCGGCGCCGGTGAGCGAGACCACCACGACCGGTCTGCCGAAGCGCAAGCCGATGGCGCAGCTGGTACCCGGTGCGGTAGAGAAGCCCACCACCTCGGTCCAGCGGCGTTCCCCGGAGGCGGTTCGTGGTCTGCTCTCCGCCTACCACCGGGGCGTGCAGCGAGGGCGTAGCACCTCGGACAACCCGACCAGCCCGGAGGCGACTCCGGGAGGGCAATCCTCGCAGTCTGGCTCAGGCCCGGTGGCCGGGAGCGGGCAGAAGGAGCAAGAAGGATGACAACTACGCAGGATCTTGGTTGGCTGCTGGCCAACTTCGCCGACCGGGTGCCCGGCGTCGCGCATGCGGTCGCCGTATCGGCGGACGGCCTACTCCTCGCGTCGTCACGGGATCTGCCGCGCGACCGGGCAGACCAGCTCGCCGCGATCTCATCGGGTCTGGTCAGCCTGACCCAGGGGGCAGCACGCTGCTTCGAGGGAGGCGCGGTGTTGCAGACCGTCGTGGAGATGGACAATGGCTTCCTGTTCCTGATGTCCATCTCGGACGGCTCGTCCTTCGCCGTGCTGGCAGCTCGCAGCTCCGACGTGGGCCAGGTTGGCTACGAGATGGCGCTGCTGGTCGACCGGGTCGGCGACGCACTGACCCCGCAGCCGCGTGCGGCTGCGGGCATGCTGGGCTGACGTCTCGCCGATCGTGAGGTCGGCACGACTGCAAAAACGACAACGACGGGTTTCACCGGTGGGAGCCGGTAACGGGTGCGAAGGAGGTGAGCGGCGAGATGGCCGATCGTGACGAACCAACCGGAGCGTTGGTCCGTCCATACGCCGTGACCCGTGGTCGCACCCGTCCCCGGCTCGACATCGCGCTGGAGGCGCTCGTCGAGACGACGGTGCGCGGCCGGGCCCTTGCCAATGGCAACGGTGGCCAGGGCCGCGAACACCAGTACATCGCCGCGCTGTGTGACGGACGCGTGCAATCGCTCGCGGAGATCGCGGCGCGGATGCAGCTCCCGCTCGGTGTGGCCCGGGTGCTCATCGCCGACATGGCGACGGACGGCCTGGTCGCGGTCCACGAGCCGACCATTTTGGACGACTCCGACGACGCGGTGGGCACTGAACTGCTGGAGAGGGTGCTGAGTGGACTTCGCAGGCTCTGACATGTCGCACCGCCCGCCGAACCCGAGCGGCCGCGTGACGTCGGCGAAGATCGTTATCGCCGGTGGATTCGGCGTCGGTAAGACGACGCTGGTCGGCTCGGTCTCGGAGATCACGCCGCTGACCACCGAGGCCATCATGACCTCCGCTGGCGTGGGCGTCGACGACACCCGGCAGGTGCCGGGCAAGACGACGACCACGGTGGCCATGGACTTCGGCCGGATCTCGATCGACCGTGACCTGATTCTGTACCTGTTCGGTACGCCGGGTCAGACCCGTTTCTGGTTCATGTGGGACGAACTGGTGCGGGGTGCGATCGGTGCGGTCGTGCTGGTGGACACCCGCCGGCTGGCCGACTGCTTCGCGGCGATCGACTTCTTCGAGCACCGACGCCTGCCGTACCTGGTGGCGATCAACTGCTTCGACGGGATGCAATACCACGACCCGCAGGACGTCCGGGACGCCTTGGCGATCTCGAGCGACGTGCCGGTGGTGGCCTGCGACGCCCGTAACCGGGAGTCGACGAAGCACGTGCTGATCTCGCTGGTCGAGTACGTGCTGACCATGCGCCGTACGCGCGCCGTCGCCCCGGCCTGATCGGGACGCTGCACGCCCCGGTGGTGGCTCCGGCCGCCACCGGGCGCTGCCAGCCGCCCCGGTGCGTGCCTCCGCGCTGGTTCGTCGCTCAGACGAGCCAGCGCGCCGCCAAGCCGCCTCCTGACGACCTGGAAGCTGTCGGCCCCTTCCCGGGGCACAGGCCCACCCACGGTCCTCGCGAGGCGGCTTCTGCGTGCCCGGGGGGATCACCCTGCTAACGCGGAAGCGCCCCCAGCCAGCTGGCTGGGGGCGCTTCCGCGTGTGAGAAGGGGATCAGGACTGGTAGCCCGCCGAGCGGTACTCGTACTCCCGGTCGTCGTCGCGGTCCCCGTGGTCGCGGCTGAAGTCCCAGCCGCCGGCAGCCTCGCGACCGGGCCGGCCACCCACCGCGAAACCGCCGATCTCCTGGCCGCGACGCCAGCCACGGAAGTAGCCGGTCGTGTTCTCCGCGAGGCTTGCCGCATCACGCACTATGCGCAATGGGCGCTCCTCGCGCAGAGGCGAACCCGGCACCAGGTTGGCCTGCGGCACGCGCTTCGGCAGCCCGGCGTTGGTCTCGGCGCCCACCGCCGGGCGGGCGGCCTGCTCCGCGGCCTGCCAGCCGGTGTCGGCCGTGGTCGACCAGTCCAGGTCGGACTCCTCGGGCTGCCCCACGAACCAGGCCGACTTGGCCTGCGCGAAGATCAGCAGATCGCCGTCGCCCTCGTCGGCGACCGGCGGCGGCCGGTGCTCCATCGGCGGTGGCCGGTGCTCGACCGGGGGCGACGGCCGGTGCTCGGCGGGGCGCTCGGTGCGGGCGGCCGCCCGACCGTTGCGAGCGGCCTGCTCGCGGTCGACCAGGCGCAGCGGTGGCGTCTCCAGGTGCTGGTCCGCGGGAGGGCTGAGCCCCTCGCGCAGCGCCCGGTCGGCCAGCGGCGGCGGCTCCACCAGCCGCAGCATCGGCGGCTCCGGTGGCAGGTCGTCCGCCAACCACGGCGGGGTGACCCGACCGTCGGCCCGACCCGGGTCGGTCGGGGCGTCGACACCGCGGCTGCCGCCGTACGAGTAGGCCACCGGGTTGTTCGGTGAGCTGTCGGACGGGTCTTCCGGGTTGTTGACCAGTGGCCAGTTGGCACGGGAGCCGGGCGGCGGGGCCTCCTGACCCGGTCGGGGGGTCGGCACCGGAATGCTGAGATCGGTGGCGCTGAACCCGCCGGTGGGTGCCTCGTCGACCGGACGTTGCAGGTGGCTCGGCCGGGGCTCGCCGTTGGTCTTGGGGCGGGGCGGAATGACAGTCCGCTGCCGCTCGGCCCGCGCGTTGTTGATCGCGGCAGTGGTCAGCGTCGGCCGGAACGGCTCACCGGCCTCGGCCGGCGGCACCATGCCGCGCTGCGCCGGCGCGATCGGGGTGATCCCGGGCGGCGGAGGCGGCGGCGAGGAGACGGGCCGGTTGGTCGGGCCGTCGATCCGGCTGGGAAGCGGCTCGCTGCGACTGGGCAGCGTGGACGCCGGCGGACCAGCCATCGCCGCCGGAGTCATCGGCGCGGGTGCGACCGGCGGCGGCGTGACCGGCGCGGGGGCGACCGGCGGTGGCCCGAGCGGGCGGGGCGACGCCAACGGCGCGTTACCGGGGACCGGCTCGGGACGGCTGCGCCGCCCGACAGCGGGTGCCGGGTCGGCGGCTGGCGGGGTGGGTCGGACCGACCGCAACCCGGCGTTGGTGCCGGCCAGGCCGGTCAACCCGGCGTTGGTGCCGGCCAGGCCGGTCAACTCGCCGACGGACTCGCCACGGCGGGCCGCGGCCCGGCGGCCGGGTGCCTGGACAGGCGTGCTGACCCGTGAGCTGAGCGCGCTGACCAGCGCCTCACAGCCGGCGTCGCAGGCCCGTACGGAGGCGACGGCCTGGCGGACCGTCTCGGCCACCGCGGACGTGAGCGCCCGGTTGACCGCAGCACGTCGGGGTGTCTCGGAGATGGCGACCCGCAGGGCGGTGACCGCCTCGTTGATCTCCTCGGCATCGGCGACCCCGTCGGCGGCGAGGTGCGCGGCGATGGCATCCGCCGCGACCGACACCTCGCGGCCCCGGGCCACGGTGCCGCCGAGCATGCCCGGCTCGGGCAGCGCGTCCAGCACGGCCAGGGAGACCGGCTCGGCCGGGTCCGGGTATGCGCGCAGGGCCGCCGGGTAGAGCTCACGCAGAACCTCGCGCAGCGCCACGGCGGCGGAGTGTCGGCCACTGGCCAGCGCGGCGTGCGCGGAGAGCACCTGCTTGTAACCGGCGAGGTCCCGGGGCGCCGGCAGGGTGACGGCGGAGAGCGCCCCCGCCTGCAACGCGCGGGCGAGGCCGACCGCCCGCCGTTCGGCCGGAGGTGACTGCATCTCCTCAAGGGAGTCGTCGTCGGCGAACCGCTCGGCGAAGTCGTCCACCGAGTCGTCGTCGGCGATCGCCAGGGGTCGCCCCGCCGCGCTCAGCAGCGAGGTGACCGTGTGGTCGTCGCTGTCGGCGGCGATGGCCGCACCGCTCGGCCCGCCCGACCGCTCCACGAGCAGCGCGACGAGCTGGGCGTAGCCAGCGGCGTCATCGCTGATCTCGCAGACATGCAGCAGACGGCCTGCGTCGTCGACCACAGCGGACGTCAGCGTCGAACCGGCGGAGGCCGGTCGGTCAGCCGGATCCGCCGAGGCCAGACCGCAGTAAACGCGCACGAGCGCCACGGCGTCGTCCTCCTCCCGGGACAGGTCTTTCCTCTGCCAGCAACTGATGCTCCCCGGTACGGGTCAGTCGCGCCAGTCCACCACCGCAGAGATCTTGCCGACAATGGTGCGCCAACCCAAACTTGCGGTCTGCGCCCCGATCTTCTTCAGCCGTCGCCGAGCCATGAACGCGCCGATCCCACCGTTGGCGGTGCCACGCAGCGCCTCGTCCAGGTCGTCGAGGCTGGAGCCGGCGGAGAGCATGTCGAGTACCGCAGGCAGCCGCAATGCGTACGAGAGGTCACGCGCGGCCTCGCCCGCCTCGATCAGCAGGGTCGAATCCCACGTGTCGTGCCCGCCGCGCAGGTTCTCCACGACCAGGTCGAGCTCGTAGGTGTCCTCGTCGAGCGGAGCGATATCTGCCGGCTCCACCCGTTCGGACAATTCATTCCAGCTGTCCAGTTGGGACAGATCGTTTGGCGCACCGGATCGGATGAAACTGACAAGCGACTCGGGGGTCTTGAACAGCAGCAGCTTGCCTCGGTGGCTGAGGAAGACCGGCACCTCCTCGTCGTCCGCCTCGTCCGTGACGGCCTCGTCCGACTCGTCGTCGGTCTCGGTGGCGGCGCTGTCCCGGCGGCGCGTCGACTCGTCGTCCTCGTCGGCGAACTCCTGGGCCAGCTCCTCGTCGAGGATGACGACGGTCTCGTCGTCCTCCTCCTCTTCGATCGCCTGGCGGCGGGCGAGGAACGGGTCGTCCTGGTCGCGCTCGGTCACGTCGGTGGGAGTCAGCGAGCTGGCCGGTCGGTACGCCCGGAGCGTGAAGCCGGTGCCGGCGGGCAGGGCGATCTCCACTGGGTCGATGCGCAGCTCGTCCCAGAGTGAGCGGTCGGTCGACGCCGACGCGCGCTCGGTCTCGTCTGGCTCGGCCGCGCCGGTGGTGTCGTCGAGCTCGGGCTCGTCGGCGTCGGGCCGTTGGGGCGACTGGCGGGCCACGCTGACCTCCGTGTGCTTCGGGTTGCCCACCCACCGGGGTCTCTGACCGGCGAGTGACTCTGGGCACATACCCTAGTCGGCAGCCCTGGGTGACCGATGCCCGCACCCCGGTGGCCGGTTGGCGCACGGGTCCGACCTGCTGGTCGTCACCGCTGGCGAAGCGGCGGTTCGACAAGTAGCGTAGCTACGTATGAAGGCCCAGGCGCTGCACGGCCATCTCGACGCTCTCCTGCTCGCCGTGCTCGAACAGGGCGCGCTGCACGGCTACGCGATCATCGAGGCGCTGCGCGCCCGCAGTGACGGCAGTCTGGATCTGCCCACCGGCACCATCTATCCGGCACTCCGTCGCCTGGAACGCGCCGGCCACGTGGCGAGCACCTGGAGCACTGTCAGCGGCCGGGAACGGCGGACGTACCAGCTCACCGACTCCGGCCGGCGGGCGCTGGCCGGGGAGCGGGCCGGCTGGCGCGAGTTCCAACTGACCGTCGGCCGGTTCCTCGATCCTGGCAGCCCGCCCACCCCGGCCTGATCCGCTCGGATCCGCCGCCGATCAGCGGGTGGTGGCCAGCAGCCAGCCGCGCGCCGCGCGGGTCAGCGAAAAATACCCGCCGCCCACCAACACCGCCCCGATCATCATCGGGGGCCAGTGCGCCGCCGCGTCCCAGAGGTTGAGTGACCAGGTGAAGAGTGCGCTGCCGGCCACTATGCCGAGGACCAGGACGCCGGTCAGGCCGGCGCCCACCGCGCGCTGGGCCAGAGCCAGGCCCGGCCGGGACGCCCGCGCGCTCGCCCAGACCACCAGCAGACCGGCCACCGCGAGCAGCAGCGCACTCATCCAGATCCAGTCGACCGAAGCGGCGAGCAACTGGTAGCCGGCCGGAGGGGGCGGCCCGCCACTCCAACTCGACCCCCGCCAGGTCAGATCACCGGCGACCACCCCCACCCCGGCGATCGCCAACATCCGCAGAGAGAGCCCACGCAGGGCGCCCACCGCCAGCTCGGCCTGCCAGGATGGGAGCAACTGCGCCGGTGAGCCGAACTCCACCACCGCCCGGCGCTGCGCCTCGGTGGGGGGCACCCCGCTCTCGCGGTACGCCTCGACGGCGTCCAGCAACCCGTGCCGGGCCTCGGTCAGCAGGTCGGACTTGAGCCGCGCCGGCCCCTGCAGTCGAGCGGCCAGCTCCCGCAGGTGCTCGTCGACCATCACGTCCTCACCGCGCCCCATGGCACCACAGTGCCACGGACTCCGGTCGGTCGACGTCCGGGAGAACCCTGGTCCGCCCCCGAGTCGGGTCAGGGGGCGAGCGCCAGGTAACCCCGCTCGGCAGCAGCCTGGAGCAGCCACTGGTCCCGGTACCAGCCCGGGGCCGTTACCAACTCGGCGTGCCGACCGCGCTGGATCACTCGCCCGCCGTCCAGGACCACGATCTCGTCCAGCTCGGCCAGCCCGCTGAGCCGGTGGCTGATCAGCAGCACCGAGTGCCCGGCGGGGGTGGCGGCGAGGGCGGACGCGAGCACCGCGTCCGCGGCGGTCGGGTCCAGACCTTCGGTGGGCTCGTCGAGCACCAGCACCGGCGGCGCGGCGAGCAGGGCCCGGGCGAGCGCCAGCCGCTGCCGCTGCCCGCCGGAGAGTTGCCCGCCCTCCTCACCGACCAGCGTGTCCCAGCCAGCCGGCTGAGCGCGGACCCAGTCCAGCAGGCCGGCGGCGGCGGTGGCCGCGGTCAGCTCCTCCTCGCCCGCTCCGGCCCGCCCGAGCAACAGGTTCTCCCGCACCGTGGCATGGAAGACGTACGCCTCGGCCAGCAGCCCGCCGACCGCGCGCGGCAGCGCCTCCTCGGCGTACGCCGAGAGGTCGTGACCGTCCAATGTGACCCGGCCGGACGCGGGCCGGACGGTGCCGGTCAGCACAGCGGCCAGGGTGCTCTTGCCGGCGCCGCTCGGGCCGACGACAGCGATCCGGCGTCCCGCCGGCAGGTCCAGGCTGACCCCGTCCAGGGCGGGCGCCGCACCGGCCCGGTACCGCACCGTCACGTCCACGAAGCGCAGCTCGTGCGGGCCGGTCAGATCCGCTGCACCGGTCGCCGGCGGCGCGGTCGGCGGGTCGGTGTCGAGCAGGTCGGCCACCCGGGTCAGGCCGGGCCGCAGCTGGGTCCACTGCCGGGCCGCCGCTACCAACGCCAGCGTCACCTCGACGGCGGCCAGTGTGCCGACGGCCAGGACGCCCACCAGCACCCCCGGCACGTCCGCGGCGAGCGCGACCAGCACCACCGCTGCGGCGGTCACGCCGGCGGCCAGCACTCCGGCCGCGTCCACCGCGAACCCGGTGGCGGCGAGCTGACGTTCCAACCGGGCCAGCCGGTGGGCGCGCTGCTCGGCGGCGCGCAGCGTGACGTCGGTCGCCCCGAACGCGGCCAGGTCGGCCGCGCCGTGGGTGAGGTCGATCGCGTCGGTGGCCAGCGCACCCCGCAGGGGGGCCACCTCGGCCGCGCTGCGGCGGGTGACCGCGGTGGCCAACGCGGGCAGCGCCACACCGGCGACCAGCAGCCCGACGGCGAGCGCGCCGGCGGCCGGTGGTGAGATCAGCGCTGCCACGGCGACCGCCGACACACCGACCACTGCCGCCGCCGAGGCGGGCACCAGCACCCGCAGCAACAGGTCCTGGACGGCCTCCACGTCGGAGACCAGTCGGCTCAGCACGTCCCCCGAGCGGTGCGCCGTGCCACGGCGGGCCGCCAGGGTGGCGAAGACCCGGGCCCGGACGTCGGTGATCATGCGGAGCACCGCGTCGTGCCCGGCGAGCCGTTCGGTGTAGCGGAACACGCCCCGGCTGATCGCCAGCGCCCGGACCGCGACGATCGCCACGGTGAGGCGGTCCAGTGGAGGCTGACCGGCGGCGCTCATCAGCAGCCAGGTGGCGGTGGCCATCAGGGCCAGCCCGGCGAACTCGGTGGCGGCCGCCAGCAGCCCGGCTCCGACCAGGCGGCCCAGGTACGGCCGGGCCAGTCGCAGCACTGCCCGCTCGGCGGCGGCCCGCCCGGCCGGTGCCGCGTCGGCCACCACCGGCCCGTGTTCGGCGGTCATCGGGCGGCCTTTCCGGTCGGTGCGGGCGTCAACTCGGTGACCCGACCGTCCTCGATGCGCAGGATCCGGTCGGCGTCGGCCAGCAACGCCGGTCGGTGCGCGACCAGCAGCGCCGTCCGCCCGGCGACCAGGCGACGGGTGGCGTCGAGCACCACCGCCTCGGCCGCCGTGTCGAGTCGGGCGGTGGGTTCGTCGAGCAGCACCACCGGGGCGGCGCGCAGGAACGCCCGGGCCAGCGCCACCCGCTGCCGCTGCCCACTGGACAGCCCGTGACCGCGTTCACCGAGCAGGGTGTCCAGGCCGTCGGGCAGGCCGGCCACCACGTCGTCCAGGGCGGCGTCGTGCACCGCGGCGGTGAGTACGTCGGCAGTGGTGTCCGGCGCGCCGAGGCGGATGTTGTCAGCCAGCGAGGCGGCGAAGAGGTGCGCCCGCTGCGGCACCCAGGCGAGCTGCCGGCGCCAGGCGTCCGGGTCGGCGGTGGCGAGGTCGACCCCGTCCACCGTGATCCGGCCGCTGGTCGGCGCCACGAAGCCCAGCAGCAGGCCGAGTAGCGTGCTCTTGCCGGCGCCGCTGGGCCCGATGATGGCGATCCGTTCACCGGGCCGGATGGTCAGTGTCACGTCGCGCAGGGCGGTGGTCCGCTCGTACGCCACTGTCACGCCCTCGAACCGGATCTCGGCCCGAGCGTTGGGGACGGAGGCACCCTCGGCGGCCCGGGGCGCGGTGGGTGCGGCGGAGACCGTCAACGCCTCGTCCAGCGCGGCCAGCCCCTCCATGCTGGCGTGGAAGCGGCTACCGGCGGCCCGTAGCGGTAGGTACGCCTCCGGGGTCAGCAGCAGCACCAGCAGCGCGGTCTGCAGGGCCAGCCCGCCGCCGAGCAGGCGGATGCCGACCGGTACCGCGACCAGCGCCACCGAGAGGGTGGCGACCAACTCGAGGACCAGCGCGGAGAGGAACGCGATCCGCAGCGTCTTCATGGTGGCGACGCGGTGACCGTCGGCCATCCGGCGCACCACGTCGGTCTGCGCCCGGGCCCGCCCGAACGCGCGCAGCGTGGGCAGCCCGGCGACCATGTCGAGGAAGTGCCCGCCGAGCAGCGCGAGCCGCCGCCACTGCCGCTCGGTGGCGGCCTGCGCCTGCCAGCCGAGCAGCGCACCGAAGACCGGGATCAGCGGCAGGGTCACCGCGATGATCACCGCCGAACTCCAGTCGGCGAAGACGACCCGGGCCAGAACCGCCAGGGGCACCGTCACGCTGAGCACCAGTTGCGGCAGGTACCCGGTGAAGTACGCGTCCAACGCGTCCAACCCACGCCCGGCCAGGGTGGCGATCTCACCGGCCCGCTGCCCGGCCACCCACCCGGGCCCGTGCCGGCCCACCGCGCCGAGCAGCTCGGCCCGCAGCGTGGCCTTGACCGTGGCGGCGACCCGCGCCGAGACCGTGCCCTGCGCCCAGACCACTGCCGAGCGGGCGGCCACCGCGACCACGAAGCCGGCCAGTGCCGGTCGATCCAGCCGACCGTCGATCGCGGTGGCCAGCAGCGACGCGAGCGCGGTGGCCTGCGCCACGATCAACCCGGCGGCCAGCACCCCCAGGAGCGCGAGCACAGCAAGATCGCCCCGGGCCGCAGGGACCCGGCGCAGCAGACGCGGGTCGAACGGACGGCGGCTCACCAGTACACCGGTGCCCTACCGTCGGTCCGTCCTCGGAAAACCCACCAGCACATCGCCTGGAAGCCTAGTAGGGCCGGAAGTAGCGGCAGCGCCACCCAGCCCAGCAGCCGCAGTGTCGGCGCGCTGGCGGCGGCGTCGGCCACCCGCAGCGAGGCGTCCGGATCGGTCGTGGACACCAGCACGTAGGGCCAGAGAGCGGCTCCGACCAGCAGCACCGGCAGCGCCAGGGCCGCGCCGGTGGCGACCAGAGCCCACCCAGGCCGCTGCCGGGTCAGCGCCGCGCGGGCCGCCAGCAGCGCCGCCACGAGCAGCACCGGCAGGAGTACGGCCACCGCCGGCCGCTGCACGGCGTCGCGTACCCGGGCGGAGAGCAGGCCCACGACTGTGGCCAGGGCGACAGCTGTGAGCGCCACCGGCACCAGCCGGCGGGCCGTACGGCCGACCACGGCGGCGGCCTCGGCCGACAGTCGCACTGTGAGGAAGGTCGCCCCGTGCACCGCGACCAGGGTGACCATGGCCAGCCCGGCGGCGGCCGCGAACGGGGTGGCCAGGTGTGTCACCCCGGCGACGTGCCCGTCGGCCTGGAGGGGTACGCCCTGCAACAGCGCGGCGAGCAGCGCACCCCAGCCCAGCGCGGCGAGGGCGCTGCCGATCACCACGACGCGGTCCCAGCGGGCCCGGATCCGTTCGTCGTCGGGTCGGCTGCGTAGCTGTACGCCGACGGTGACCAGGATGACGCCGACCAGGGCACCGGCGACGACCGGATAGCAGCCGGCGAGCAACTCGCCCTCCAGGAGGGGGAACGCGCCGAAGAGGATGCCCACGGCGGCCACCAGCCAGACCTCGTTGCCGAGGAAGAACGGGCCGAGCGCGGTGAGCGCCTCCCGCCGCCCGGCCGGGCCGACGCCGCGGGCGAGCAGCAGCCCGACGCCGTAGTCGTAGCCGGCGAGCACCAGGTAGCTGGCGAAGAAGAGGCCGAGCAGGGCGTACCAGGCGAGGTCCACTGTCTACTCCTCAGAGGAGGGCGGGTTCGGGGTGGGCCGGCTCGCTGGGCGGTGCCGGCGGGCGGCCGAGCGCCGGGTCGGCCGCACCGCGCCTGGCGTGCCGGGCGAGCAGCACCCAGTTGGTGACGGCGAGGGTGCCCAGCAGCAGGCTGAACCCGATCAGCGAGGCGAGCATCAGCGGTGCGCTGACCGGGGAGACGGCCTGCTCGGTGGGGAGCAGCCCGTACGCCACCCAGGGTTGACGGCCGACCTCCCGGGAGATCCAGCCGAGGATCACCGCGATGAACGGCAGCGGCAGGGCGAGCAGGATCAGCCAGAGCGGGAAGCGCAGTCGGATGACCCAGTCCCGGAAGAGCAGGGGCAGCAGGAGCCATACGCAGCCGAGGGTGAAACCGATCAGGATCATGAAGCCCAACCCGACGCTGGCCAGCACCGGCGGGGTGTAGTCGCCGGGGCCGAACCGCGTGGTCCACTCGGCGATCAGCGCCTGGCTCTCCGGGCCGTCGCCGCCGAACTTGGTCGGCTGCACCGCGCCCACTGGGCCGAACTGGGCGAAACCGAAGCCCTGCACCATCGTGATGGCCAGTGCTGCGGTGACCAGGCCGATCCGCAGCGAGGTGCGGAAGAGCGCGAAATCCGGGGTACGCCGGATCAGGTGCCCGGCGCTGACCGCCGCCATCAGCATCCCGCCGACCAGCAGCGCCGCCGAGACGACGTGCCCGAAGGCCATGCCGAGGCTGGGGTTGGTGAGCAGCGCGCCGAAGTCCGTGAGGTGGGCGATCCCGTCGCGGACCTCGTAGCCGACCGGATTCTGGAGCCAGGAGTTGGCCACCATGATCCAGAACGCCGAGGCGTACGCGGTGATCGCCACGCCCCAGAGCAACGCGAGGTGGACGCCCTTGCCGAGCCGGTGCCAGCCAAAGATCCACATCCCGAGGAACGTGGACTCCAGGAAGAACGCCACAAGCGTCTCGATGGCCAGCGGTGCGCCGAAGACGTTGCCGACGTAGCGCGACAGGCCGCTCCAGTTCAGCCCGAACTGGAACTCCATCACGATCCCGGTGGCGATGCCGAGCACGTAGTTGATCACGTAGAGCTGGCCCCAGTAGCGGGTCAGTCGCTCCCACTTCGGGTTGCCGGTGAGCACCCAGGCGGTCTGCATGCCGACCAGCAGGGTGACCAGCCCGAGCGTGACGACCACGAACAGGAAATGGATCGAGGTGGTGGTGGCGAACTGCAGGCGGGCGAGGAGCAGGGTGTCCATGACCAGCCCTCCATGGCGTTGGCTGCCTTGTCGTAGCCACCCTACACGTAGTTTGCCTACTGGTAGGAACTACTACGCCCTGTCGTAGGCAACCCTACTACGGCGCGTAGTAAATCCGGGAGATCGCGCTCGATCCTGGATGTAGTGGTCTCGCGGCCCGGGGATGCCAGTCGATCCTGGATCGGGTGCGATCTAGCGAGGGGGGCCGGGGGCGCGGGGCAGCGCCCTCCGCGCGGGTCTGCGGGGTGGGCTCGGTGGCGCCTTGTTGGCGTCAGCTCAGGAAGAGGGTGACCGGGAGGGCGACCAGGGTGGTGGCGACCGCGAGGGCGGTGGCACCGAGAACCCGGGGCGGCCGGTCGCTGACCAGCAGGCGCTGCACCCGTACGTCGAGATCCCGGTCGCCCATGCCGAGCGCGCCGGCGGGGGTGATCCGGTGCCCGGCGGCGGCGAACCGGCGCAGCGCACCCGCCAGCGGAGCCTCGGCGTGCAACTCACGGGCCTTGTCGTCGGCCCGCATCTCGACCAGCAGGGCGACCCGCTCGTGCGCGTCGCGCACCCAGCCGAACCACGGCAGCGCCCGGCACAGCGCGGTGAACGGCAGCAGCACCAGGTCGTGCCGCTCGTGGGCGTGCGCACGCTCGTGGCTGAGAACCGCGGCCAGCTCGGCCCGGTCCAGCAGGCTCAGGGTGCCGGCGCTGACCACCACCTGCGGCTTCACGCCCGGCAGGCAGTACGCGGCGGCGCTCGGATGATCCAGCACCAGCGCTCCCGGCGCGGCCGGGTCGTTCCGGGCGACCAGGGAGAGCAGGTCCCGGTGGCGACGCTGGGCGCGTACGGTGCCGTGGATGCTGCGCACTGTCGTCGTGACCAGCACCGCCCCGATGCCGAAGCCCACGCCGACGCCGGCCAGGTGGAACGTGCCCACCCCGATCGGCAGGGCGCCGTGGGCGAGGTCGTTGGCCAGGGCGAGCAGTGCGCTACCGGTCGGCCGGCCGTACGCGCTCAACCCGAGCGCCATCGGCAGGCCCATCGCCGAGAGGCCCAACGCCAGCCCGACGGCCTGCCAGCAGATGATCGCCACCCGGGGGCTGCGCCACGTCCAGGTGGAGCGGGCCAACACCTGGGCGGTCAGATAGCAGGCCAGCATGGTGGCGGCGAAGTGCACGGCGTAGGCCATGGCGCGCGCCTACCGCTCCGCTGCCTCGCCGGCGGGTCGTCGGCCCGCCGGCCCGTCCACCCGGTCGGTCAGGGTGTCGGCCCCGCCCGCGTCGCCGCCGGTGGAGCCCGGCCCGGTCAGGCCGGCCTCGCTGCCCAGGGCCGCTCGCAGCACCTCGGCCTCGGTGCCGGTCACCGAGCGGGCGAACCGCACCAGCGCGGCGTCCCGGCTGCCGCCCAGGTCGAGGGCGTCGAGCATGAGTTGAGCGATGTGCGCCTCGCGGCTGGCCGCCGGACGGTACCGCCAGGCCCGCCCCTCCCGCTCCCGTTGCACCATGCCCTTGCCGGCGAGCCGGTCCAGCACTGTCATCACAGTGGTGTACGCCAGCTCACGGCCATCGAGCGCGTCGGCCACCTCGCGCACGGTCACCCCGTCCGACGTGCCGGGAACCACGTCCCACAGCACGTCCATCACCGCACGCTCAAGATCGCCCAACCGAGTCACGAACCAATCCTACCCCCGGTAGTAGACCCCTTACCGACCCGACCAGGCCGTCCCCACTCCACCCACCCAAGCCGTGATCATGAGGTTGACCGGCTTGACGGAGATCGAACACCCCGCCAATCCCATGATCACCGCAGAGATCGGCGGAGAGCCGGTCAAGATCCAGACAGGAACAGGGTTGTTGCTGCCTCAGGCGCACGAGAGGCAGCAACAACCCTGAAGTTGCGCGGATCTTGACGGCGCCCGCTGACCGGCAACCCAACCCGAGGCAGTGCCCCGAGCTGACCCACCCGACGAACCCGGTCCACGTCAGGTTTTCCGGGGGAGCCCGCCCACGCAGGGATCAAGCCTGACCGCCCGGAGTGGGCGGGCTCCCCCGGAAAACCCAAAGGCCGGGAACGAAATCACACCCCCTTGGGATGCCACACAGTCTTCGTCTCCAACAGCGCCGTCATCCGATCCAGGCCCGGGTCGACCGACCAGTCGTGGTCGGCCGGGGCCGGTCGGAGCACCCGCTTGAGGTTCTCCGCCGCCTTGACCTCCAGATCGGTGCCGAGCGCGGCGTCGGTGACCCCGGTCAGGTCGATCGCGTTGACGTCCATGTGCGCGGCCAGCGTCGGCGCGGTCTCGGTGATCGCGCCGGTGAGGATGTTGACCACGCCGCCGGGCAGGTCGGAGGTGGCCAGCACCTCGGCCAGCGTCACCGCCGCCAGCGGCTCGCTCGGGGATGCCGCCACCACGACTGTGTTGCCGGTGACGATCGCCGGGGCGATCACGCTGACCAGGCCGAGCAGCGCCGGGCTTTCCGGGGCGACCACCGCGACCACGCCGGTCGGTTCCGGCGCGGAGATGTTGAAGTACGGGCCGGCGACCGGGTTGGCGCCGCCGTACACCTGGGCCAGCTTGTCGGCCCAGCCGGCGTACCAGACCCAGCGGTCGACTGCGGCGTCCACCTCGTCGCCGGGGATGCCCAGGGCGACGAACTGCTCGCGGCGGCCCTCCAGCATCTCGGCGGCCCGGTAGAGGATCTGACCCCGGTTGTACGCGGTCGCGCCGGCCCAGCCCTTGACGGCGGCGCGGGCGGCGACCACCGCGTCCCGGGCGTCCTTGCGGGAGGCCAGTGACACATTCGAGGACTGCACGAGATACGACCGTCCCGACTCGCTGCGCGGGAACTTCCCGCCGATGAAGAGCTTGTACGTCTTGCGTACCGCGACCCGCTCAGACATTGAGGTAGCCCTCCAGCCCGTGCCGGCCGCCCTCGCGACCGTAGCCCGACTCCTTGTAGCCACCGAACGGCGAGGTGGGGTCGAACTTGTTGAACGTGTTGGCCCAGACCACACCGGCGCGCAGCCGGTCGGCCATCCACAGGATCCGGGAGCCCTTGTCGGTCCAGATCCCGGCCGACAGCCCGTACGGCGTGTTGTTGGCCTTCTCCACGGCCTCGGCCGGAGTGCGGAACGTGAGCACCGACAGCACCGGGCCGAAGATCTCCTCGCGGGCGATCCGGTGTGCCTGGGTGACCCCGGTGAAGATGGTGGGCGCGAACCAGAAGCCACGGTCGGGCAGGTCGCACGGCGGTGACCAGCGCTCGGCGCCCTCGGCCGAGCCGGCGTCGGACAGCTCGCGGATCCGCTCCAGTTGGGCTGCCGAGTTGATCGCGCCGACGTCGGTGTTCTTGTCCAGCGGGTCGCCGACCCGCAGCTGAGCCATCCGTCGCTTCAGCGACTCCAGCACCCGGTCGGCCACGTTCTCCTGGACCAGCAGTCGGGAGCCGGCGCAGCAGACGTGCCCCTGGTTGAAGAAGATGCCGTTGACGATGCCCTCGACGGCCTGGTCGATGGGTGCGTCGTCGAAGACGATGTTGGCGGCCTTGCCGCCCAGTTCCAGGGTGAGCTTCTTGCGGGTGCCGGCGACCGACCGGGCGATGGCCCGGCCCACGTCGGTGGAGCCGGTGAAGGCGACCTTGTCCACGCCGGGGTGCTCGACCAGCGCGCGGCCGGTGTCGCCGGCGCCGGTGAGGATGTTGACCACACCGGCCGGCAGCTCGGCCTGCTGGCAGATCTCGGCGAAGAGCAGCGCAGTCAGCGGGGTGGTCTCGGCCGGCTTCAGCACCACGGTGTTGCCTGCGGCGAGCGCCGGGGCGATCTTCCAGGCCAGCATGAGCAGCGGGAAGTTCCACGGGATGACCTGCGCCGCCACGCCGATGGGCTGCGGATTCGCGCCGAAGCCGGCGTGCTCCAGCTTGTCGGCCCAGCCCGCGTAGTAGAAGAAGTGTGCGGCGACCAGCGGCAGGTCGACGTCCCGGGACTCGCGGATCGGCTTGCCGTTGTCAAGCGATTCCAGGACGGCCAGCTCGCGGGAGCGCTCCTGGATGAGCCGCGCGATCCGGTACAGGTACTTCGCCCGGTCCCGGCCCGGCATCGGGCCCCAGACCTTGTCGTACGCCCTGCGGGCGGCGCGCACCGCGCGTTCCACGTCCTGGGCGCCGGCCTCGGCGACCTCGGCCAGCACCTCCTCGGAGGCGGGGTTGATCGACTTGAAGCTGCCACCGTCGGTCGGGTCGACGAACGTGCCGTCGATGAACAGCCCGTACGAGGGTTTGAGGTCCACCACCGAGCGGGACTCGGGGGCGGGGGCGTATTCGAACATCGGCTATCAGTCCAGGGTGAAGTAGTCGGGACCGGAGTAGGTGCCGGTCGTCAGCTTGGTGCGCTGCATCAGCAGGTCGTTGAGCAGGCTGGACGCGCCGAAGCGGAACCAGTCCGGGTCGAGCCAGTCCGGGCCGACGGTCTCGTTGACCATCACCAGGTACTTGATCGCGTCCTTGGTGGTCTTGATGCCACCGGCGGGCTTCACGCCCACCTGCCGCCCGGTCGCTTCGCGGAAGTCGCGCACCGCTTCCAGCATCACCAGGCTCACCGGCATCGTCGCCGCGATCGGGACCTTGCCGGTGGAGGTCTTGATGAAGTCGCCGCCGGCCAGCATGGCCAGCCAGGAGGCCCGCCGGACGTTGTCGTAGGTGGCCAGCTCGCCGGTCTCCAGGATCACCTTGAGGTGGGCATCCCCGGAGGCCTCCTTGGTGGCCACGATCTCGTCGTAGACCTCCTTGTACCGCCCGGCCAGGAACGCACCCCGGTTGATCACCATGTCGATCTCGTCGGCGCCGGCCGCGACGGCGGCCCGGGTGTCGGCCAGCTTGATCTCCAACGGCGCCTGCCCCGATGGGAACGCGGTCGCCACGCTGGCCAGGTGCACCGCACTTCCGCGCAGCACCTCCGCCACGTAGGGGACCATCGCGGGGTAGACGCAGACCGCGCCGACGTGCGGGCAGGACGGGTCGGCCGGGTCCGGACGCAGGGCCTTCGCGGCGAGCGCGCGCACCTTGCCCGGGGTGTCCGCCCCTTCCAGGGTGGTCAGGTCGACCATCCGGATCGCCAGGTCGATCGCCTGGGCCTTGGCGGTGGTCTTGATGGAGCGGGTGCCGAGCTGTGCCGCCCGCTGCTCCGCGCCGACCTGGTCCACGCCGGGCAGGCCGTGCAGGAAGGTCCGCAGAGCGGTCTCGGATCGTCCCAGCTCGGAGAGCTCCGACCGGGCCGACGTCGTTGTCGCCGTCATGTCGAGAAGTCTACGCACGAGACCGCCGAGTGATCTTGCTCACGACCGCTCGATGACGTGCCGACGTGAGCGGCGTCCCTGGTCCGACCGCACCCGCACCGCCGCGCGGTACGGACCGGTAGGTTGAGCGATCGTGGACGTACACGTCATTGACCACCCGCTGGCCCAGTCCAGGTTGACTGCCATGCGGGACGCGCGCACCGATTCCTCGACGTTCCGGGCGGCGCTGCACGAACTGACCACCATGCTGGTGTACGAGGCGGCGCGCACCTTCCCCGTCGAGCGGTACCCGGTGCAGACGCCGGTCACCGGCACCGAGGGCACCCGGCTGGCCAACCCGCCGCTGCTGGTCCCGGTGCTGCGCGCCGGCCTGGGCATGGCGGACGCCGCGTTGGGCCTGCTGCCCGAGTCGTCGATGGGTTTCGTGGGTCTGGCCCGCGACGAGGTGACCTACGAGCCCCGCGCGTACATGGAGTCGCTGCCGCGCGACCTGGCCGGGCTGCCGGTGCTGGTGCTCGACCCGATGCTGGCCACCGGTGGTTCGCTGGAGCACTCCTGCCGGTTGCTGGCCGACCGCGGCTGCACCGACATCACAGTGCTCTGTGTGCTCGCCGCCCCGGTCGGCATCGAGCGGCTGGAGCGCTCCGGCCTGCCGTTGCGCCTGGTCACGGCCTCGATCGACGAGGGGCTCAACGACCGCATGTTCATCGTCCCCGGCCTCGGCGACGCCGGCGACCGCCAGTTCGGTGGCATGCCCCGCTTCTGAGGGGACACCCGGTCGGTGCCGGGTCCGGCGGGTCCGTGCGCGGGGTGCCCGGACCCGCTACCGTCTCCGGCCATGACTGGTGTTGCGCTCGCCGAGGAGTTGCTGCTCCTCGCCTACGACGACACGACCGGCAAGGCGACAATGCCACGGATCAGCCTGGACCTGGGCATGGCTGCCGCGGTGCTGGTTGAGCTGGCTCTGGCCGGCCGGATCGCGTACGCCGCCGGGTCCCTGACGGTGATCGACCCGACGCCGACCGGCGAGCCGTTCAGCGACGACGTCCTCAGCCGGATCGCCGCCGACACCCCGCACACTCCGGCGTCCTGGGTGCAGCGTCTGCGGCACGGCCTGCGCGACCGGATCCTCGCCGACCTGTGCCGGCAGGGCGTCGTCCGGGACGTCGACGAGACCGAGCTGGGCTTCATCCACGTGCACCGTTACCCGGTCGTGGACACCTCCGTCGAGGCGGAGACCCGGCAGCGGCTGGCCGAGGCGCTGACCGGCGCGGCAGCCCCGGACGAGCGGACCGCCGCGCTGGCCACCCTGGTCGTGGTGCTCCGGATGGAGTCCGCGCTCGGGGTGAGCGGCGAGGCCGCCGCCGATGCCCGCCGCCGGCTGACGGAGATCGCCACCGGCGCCGGGTTCTCCGGCGAGGTGAGCACCGACGACTCGGTGGTTCGCCCGTCGGTCGGTCTGGTCGTCGCGGCCCTGGCCAGGGCCGTCGACCAGGCCCTCGGCCCGCGCCGCTGACCCAGCGCGCCGGTCAGAGCCCCAGAGCCGCGGCGATCTCGCCACGCAGGGCGGCGACCGCCTGCGCCGCGCTGCTGCGGGCCGTCTGGACGTCACCGTCCACGACCGGTTCCACCACCTCGAGGTACGCCTTGAGCTTCGGCTCGGTGCCGGACGGGCGGATCACCACCCGGGCCACAGCGGTCCGCAGGATCACCACGTCCGACTCGGGCAGCAGGTCCCGGACGCTGTCCACCGGCTGCCCGAGCAGTGTGGCCGGGGTGTCCGCCCGGATCCGGGCCATCGCGTCGGCGATGACCCGCAGGTCGTCCACCCGGGCGGAGAGCTGATCGGTGTGGTGCACGCCGAACTCGGCGGCCAGTTCGTCCAGCCGGTCGGTCAGCGTGCGACCCTGCGTCTTCAGGCCGGCGGCCAACTCGGCCACTGTCAGCGCCGCGGTGATGCCGTCCTTGTCCCGGACGTGTTCCGGGGCCACGCAGTAGCCGAGCGCCTCCTCGTAGCCGAAGACCAGCGGCGCGCTTCCGCCGCCGGCCCGCACGATCCACTTGAAGCCGGTCAGCGTCTCGTCGTAGGGCAGGCCCCGAGCTGCGCACATCGCCCGCAGCAGTGACGACGACACGATGGTGGTGGCGTAGAGCCCGGTCACCCCCCGGCGCATCAGGTGGTCGGCGAGCAGGACGCCCAACTCGTCGCCGCGCAGCATCCGCCAGCCGTCGCGGTCGTCCCGGACGACCACCGCGCAACGGTCGGCGTCCGGGTCGTTGGCGATGGCGAGGTCCGCGCCGGTGGAGTCGGCCAGGGCGATGAGCCGGTCCACAGCACCCGGCTCCTCCGGGTTGGGGAACGACACGGTGGGGAACGCCGGGTCCGGCTCGGCCTGGTCGGGCACCACCCCGGGGGTCGGAAAGCCCGCGCGGGCGAAGGCGGCGGTGAGCACCGCCGCGCCCACACCGTGCAGCGGGGTGTACGCCACCGTCAGGTCCCGGGGCCCGTCCGGGTCGATCACCGCGGTGGCCCGTTCGACGTACGAGGCGACCAGGTCGTCGCCGAGCACCTGACCGGGCTGGCCCAACGGCACCTGGGCCAGTGGCCCGACCGATCGGATGGCGGCCTCGATACCGGCGTCGGCGGGTGGCACGATCTGCGCCCCGGCGCCCAACTCGCCGCCCAGCTCCGCGCCGAGGTAGACCTTGTAGCCGTTGTCCTGCGGCGGGTTGTGGCTGGCCGTGACCATCACTCCGGCGACACCGCCGAGGTGCCGCACGGCGTACGCCAGCACCGGGGTGGGCAGCGGGCGGGGCAGCAGCAGTGCCGGACGGCCAGCGCCGGTCGCCACCTGGGCGGTGCGCTCGGCGAACTCCCGGGAGCCGTGCCGGGCGTCGTACCCGATCACCAGCGGGCCGGTGCCGCCCTGGGCCGCGAGCCAGGTGACCAGGCCGGCAGCGGCCTGGGTGACCACGGCGAGGTTCATGCCGTTCGGGCCGGCGCGCAGCGGGCCGCGTAGGCCCGCCGTGCCGAAGGTCAACGGGCCGGCGAACCGGTCGGCCAGCTCCGGGGCGCTCGCCGGAAGCCCGTCGAGCACCGCCGTCAGCTCGTCCCGGCTGGCCGGGTCGGGGTCGTCGGCCAGCCAACGCCGGGCTTGCTCGCGAATGTCGTCGATGTCAGTGGTGTCCGCCGCCATGCCCCTTGATAGCACGGCGACGGATCACCCCTGTGGGTTCCCTCCGGCTCAGCCGTTCCCGGTGAGCTGGAACGTCCGCGTCATCTCGTCGAAGATCGGCTTGCTCTCCGCGAACTTGGCGTCCGTGGCGGTGAGGTAGAACGAGTACGCCTTGCCGTCCTGGGCCACGCCCCGCCAGACGCCGTGCCGCATCGCGTCACCCTCGCCGCAGGTGTACTCGAATTCGGCTGCCGGCTTGCTGGCCAGCTCCGTCTCGGTGGAGGAGATCTGGTTGTACGGCTTGACGCAGGAGGTGCTCCGGGTCTTGAGGCCGTTCTCGGCCGTCTCGGCCCACCGGGTGGAGCTGCTGGTCCACTTCTCGGTGATGATGCGGACCTTGCGGCCGCTGTCCGCCGGGTCGATGTAGTCGGTGTACGAGCCGCCGGTGGCCTTCTTCCAGCCCTTCGGCACCATGACCTGGATTCCGCGGGCCGTGTGCTCCTGCATCTCGACCGTGGGGGCCGCCGGGGCGGACGTGGTGGGCTGTGCGGCCGGGGTGCTCGGCGGTGTGTCGTCGCCGCCGGAGAGCGCCACCGCGGTGATCAGCAGCACGACGACCAACCCGCCGGCCGCGGCGAGCTGTACCTTGCGCGGCCAGCCCTTGACAGTGGTGACGAGCTGACCACCGGTGGCCCGGACCTTGTCCAGCGCGCTGCCGCCCGAAGCGGCGGGCGCGGTGGCCCAGGGCTGGCCGGTGCCCGGCACCGACCACTGGTTGCCGCCGCCGTAGGTGCCGCCGACGCGCTGGGTGGCCTCCGGTGCCGCGCCGCCGTACCCGACCTGCTGGGTGGCATCGGCCGGGCTGCCGTAGCTGACCCGCTGGGTGGCGTCGGGGTGCCCGCCGGTGTCCACCCGCTGGGTGGCGTCCGCATTGCCGCCGTAGGTGCGCCCGGCCGCCGGTCGGCCGGGAGTCGGCATCGCGCCGGTCGGCGTGTGCAGCGGGCCGGCCAACGCGTCGGCGCTGGTCTCGTCCAGCCCACCGGTGGTGCCGGCGGCTGGAGCTGCCTGCGGGCGCTCGCCCCGGCGCAGCGAGGCCAGCCGGTCGGTCAGGGACTCGCCCGGGGCCAGCATCGCCTTGCCACCGATCTGGCTGTCCGGCTTTGGCTCCGGCTGGGCCGGCGGGAGGACGGGGATCGGACGCTGCTGCACCGGCACCACTGCGTACGGGTCGGTGACCGAGTGCACAGCCGTCGCCGTGCTGCCCAGCGGGCCGGCGAGCAGCTCGCGCAGCATGGCCCGGGAGGTGTGCACGTCGAGTCGGCGCGCCGGGTCCTTCTCGAGCAGACCCATCAGCACCCGGGTCAGCGGGCCGCTGCGCTGCGGTGGGGCGGGCGGGTCCTCCACCACGGCGTGCATGGTCTCGATCGGGTCGCCCTTGTCGAACGGGGGCCGCCCCTCGACAGCGGTGTAGAGCGTCACACCCAGCGAGAAGAGGTCACTGGGCGGGCCGAACTCCTGGCCCATGGCCCGCTCGGGTGAGATGAAGTGCGGCGACCCGAGCACCATGCCGGGGGTGGTGAGCTGCACGTCGGTGGGCATCCGGGCGACCCCGAAGTCGGTCAGCACGCAGCGCCCGTCGGTGCAGATCAGCACGTTCGCGGGTTTGACGTCGCGGTGCAGCACGCCGATCGCGTGCGCGACCTCCAAGGCGCCGAGCAGCGCGATGCCGATCTTGGCGACGGCGCGGGGCGCGACCGGCCCGTCCTCGATCACCATGTCGGCGAGGCTGCGGGCGTCCAGCAGCTCCATCACGATCCACGGCCGACCGGCCTCGGTGACCACGTCGTACACCTGCACCACAGCGGGGTGCTGGATGGCGGCGGCGGCGCGGGCCTCGCGCAGGGTGCGTTCGTACATCGCGTCGCGGTCGCTGGGGGCCAGCCCCGGGGGCAGGACGACCTCCTTCACCGCCACGTCACGGCGCAGCAGGGTGTCTGTGGCGCGCCACACCGTGCCCATGCCGCCGTTGCCCACCGAGGACCGCAGCGAGTACCGGCCACCAATGGTGGTGCCGGGCGCCGCTCGTCCGTTGGCGGGACTAACTGGTCCGCCGCTCCACGTCGGGATCTGAGTCACAGAAAAGCCACCGGGGGAAATCGAGGGGGGCTGGGACACAACCCCCCTATCTTGCTGGTTCCGACGCCCGATGCGAAAGCCGACGCGGCGGACGTTTATCGAAGTCGACAGAACGTGCCCTGTCGTTCACCTGGTGTCGACCGGTCGGGACGCACTGTGCGGTATCCCTCACCCGACGACGTGGCCAGGCGTCCTACCATCCGGGGATGAACCAACGGCGGTCAAGTGAGTCCGGTTTCCCGATCAACGGCGTCTACACCGAGGCCGATCTTCCGGAGGACCTGGACTCCCGGCTCGGCAGCCCGGGCGAGTTTCCGTACACCCGGGGTGTCTACCCCACCATGTACACCTCCCGCCCGTGGACCATGCGCCAGTACGCCGGCTTCGGCACCGCCACCGAGTCCAACGCGCGGTACCACCAGTTGTTGCGGGCCGGGACGATGGGCCTCTCGGTCGCGTTCGACCTGCCGACCCAGATGGGCTACGACTCGGACGAGCCGATCGCGCACGGCGAGGTCGGCAAGGTGGGTGTCGCGATCGACTCCATCGAGGACATGCGGCTGCTCTTCGCCGACATCCCACTGGACAAGGTGTCCACCTCGATGACCATCAACGCGCCCGGCTCGGTGCTGCTGCTGCTCTACCAACTCGTCGCCGAGGAGAACGGGGTGCCGGGCACGGCGCTCAACGGCACCATCCAGAACGACATCCTCAAGGAGTACATCGCCCGCGGGACGTACATCTTCCCGCCGAAGCCGTCGCTGCGCCTGGTGGCCGACACATTCGCGTACTGCCGCAGCGAGGTGCCGAAGTGGAACACCATCTCCATCTCCGGCTACCACATGGCGGAGGCCGGCGCGACGCCCGCGCAGGAGATCGCGTTCACGCTGGCCAACGGGGTGGAGTACGTACGGGCGGCGCTGGCCGCCGGGCTCGCCGTCGACGACTTCGCGCCCCGGCTGTCGTTCTTCTTCGTGGCCCGCACCACGCTGCTCGAGGAGGTGGCGAAGTTCCGCGCCGCCCGGCGGATCTGGGCCCGGTTGATGCGGGACGACTTCGGCGCCAAGGATCCGAAGTCGATGATGCTGCGGTTCCACACCCAGACCGCTGGTGTGCAGCTCACCGCCCAGCAGCCGGAGGTGAACCTGGTTCGGGTGGCGGTGCAGGGTCTGGGTGCCGTGCTCGGTGGCACCCAGTCGCTGCACACCAACAGCTTCGACGAGGCGATCGCGCTGCCCACCGAGAAGGCGGCCCGGCTCGCGCTGCGTACCCAGCAGGTACTGGCCTATGAGACGGACCTCACCGCCACCGTCGACCCGTTCGCCGGGTCGTACGTGGTGGAGGCGATGACCGCCGAGATCGAGGCCGCCGCCGTCGAGTTGATGGAGCGGGTGGCCGACCACGGCTCGGCGGTGGACGCGATCGAGGCCGGGTTCCAGAAGCGGGAGATCGAGCAGTCCGCGTACCGGATCGCCCAGGAGATCGACTCGGGGGAACGGGTGGTGGTCGGGCTCAACCGGTTCACCGTGGACGAGGAGGAGCCGTACGAGCCACTGCGGGTCGACCCGACGATCGAGGCGGCCCAGGCCGACCGGCTGGCCCGGCTGCGCTCCGAGCGGGACGCCGACGCGGTGACGCGGGCGCTCGCCGATCTTCGGGCCGCTGCCGAGGGCACGGAGAACGTGTTGTACCCGATGAAGGAGGCGCTGCGGGCCCGAGCGACAGTGGGTGAGGTCTGCGGGACGTTGCGTGAGGTCTGGGGCTTGTACCGACCCACCGACCGATTCTGAGCGGCAGGCGGCGACTGGGGCCTCGGGGCGCGGTGTGTCCGGTGCTCTCAGCGGGTATCCGGTCGGTTGAGCCGGGACGCACACCCTGTGCGCCCACGGTGGGTGGGTGCGTGTGAGCGTCCTTATCCGGCTCGTTGCGGTGTGTGGTCGGCTAATTGTCGGAGTGTCAGTTCATCACCCCGACTAATGCGACAATTTGGCAACGGGTCTCCGACTGGCGCCGGGATTCGTGGCCGCCGCGATCGGTTACGCGTTGTAGGAGGTGAGGGGCTGATGACGGCGTTTGACCGTGATCTACCTGCTGTCCCCCGCCTTGACGAGCGCTCCCAGCAGGGCATACGTGACTCTGTGCGGTCCGATCATCACCGTAACGAGGTTGCGCAGCGTCACCGTCGGAGGTCTAGGCTGTCTGCTGTCCCCGATGATCCATCCATTCCTAGTGATCGAGAATTCGACGTGACGAGTGCGTTGACGCTGCCCACAAGTGGCCAGCTGGCGTCGTCCTGGCCGGAGACGCCACCGGGATCCCAGCCCTTGCCCCGCGAGCTGGACCACCTTCTCGCGCTCCGGGTACCGGGGCTGATCGCTACGCGCCGTCACCTCCACTCGCACCCGGAGCTTTCCGGCAACGAGTTCGAGACGGCCGCGCTGATCGCCCGGGAGCTGTCGCTGGCCGGGCTGAACCCGCGCCTGCTGCCCAAGGGCAACGGCGTGATCTGCGACGTCAACGGACGGCCGGACGGCCCGGTCGTGGCGCTGCGCGCCGACATCGACGCCCTGCCGCTGGACGATCCCAAGGACGTCCCGTACCGGTCGACAGTGGAGGGCGTCTGCCACGCCTGCGGGCACGACGTGCACACCACGGTCCTGCTCGGCGTCGGCATGCTGCTGGCCCAGCTCGCCGACCTCGGTGAGCTGGACGGCCGGGTCCGGCTCATCTTCCAGCCGGCCGAGGAGATCCTGCCCTGCGGTTCGCTGGAGGTCATCGAGGCCGGCGGCCTGGACGACGTGGTGCAGATCTTCGCGCTGCACTGCGACCCGAACCTGCCGGTGGGTCAGGTCGGCCTGCGGGTCGGCCCGATCACCGCGGCCGCCGACAACGTGACAGTTCGACTCTCCGGCCCGGGAGGGCACACCGCCCGCCCGCACCTGACCGTCGACATGGTCGACGCGCTCGGTCGGCTGATCACCGAGGTGCCGGCCCTGGTCAGTCGTCGGGTGCCGGCCAACAGCGGCCTGCTGCTGGTCTTCGGCCACGCCTCGGCCGGCACCCGCTACAACGTCATCCCGTCCGAGGCGAGCGCCTCCGGCACCCTCCGGGTGATGGACCGCGACACCTGGGAGCAGGCTCCCAAGATCGTCGCTCAGGTGGTGCGGGACGTGATCGCGCCGACCGGCGCCACTGTCGACCTGGAATACCTTCGCGGCCGGCCGCCGGTGTGCAACGACGCCCGCGCCATCCAGGTGCTGACCGCCGCCACCGCCGCCGCCCTCGGCCCGGACGGGATCGCCGAGACACCGCAGAGCATGGGCGGCGAGGACTTCTCCTGGTATCTGGAGTACGTCCCCGGCGCCCTCGCCCGGCTCGGCGTGGGGCGCTCCGGCCCCAACGTCGACCTGCACCGGGCGAGCTTCGACGTGGACGAGCGGTCCATCGCGGTCGGCGTCCGCGTCATGGTGCAGACCGCGTTGCGGGCACTGGCGGCGGCGCGCTGACCGGCGCGACCAGAGCCGGGGACTTACGTCGTCGGCGCAGCGCCACCAGCAGCGCCACCAGCGGTACGCCGAGCGCCACCAGCCAGGGCAGCAACGCGCCCAGCACCGTGAGCAGGACGGTCATCGAGACGACGAAGGCCTTCCAGCCGCCCCTGAGCCCGACCAGGAAGCCGGTCTCGGCCTCCTCCTCGGTGTCCTTGGCCGCCGGCCCCGCCAGCGACACGGTGATCGTGGAGAGGGCGGTCAGGTCGGCCAGGCGTCGCTTCTTGGCCTCCAGCGAGGCCAGGTCGGCCTCCCGGCGACCCAACTCGTTCTCCAGCGACACCAGGTCGGTGATCGAGGTGGCCCGGGACAGCAACCGGCGGGCGCTCTCCACCCGGGCCCGCTGACTGGTGATCCTGGCCTCCAGGTCGACGGTCTCCTCGGTGACGTCCTGGGTGTCGATCTGCCGGCTCTGCTGCCGACCGAGCTTGGCGATCTCCTCCACCACGCCGTTGAACTTCGCCGCCGGCACCCGCAGCTCCAACTCCGCCACCGCGTCGGCGTCGGCACTGCGCCGCTGGTCGCCGCCGACGAAACCGCCGGCCTGGGTGGCCACGGCGGTGGCCTCGCGGGCGGCGGAGTCCACATCGTCCACCTGCACCCGCATCCTCCCGGTGTAGATGATCGCCCGCTGGTCGACCCGTAGGTCCGGTGCGCCGGCGCCGGCGCCCTCCGGCGCGCCCGCGGCGGCGTCCCGGCCCGCCTCGCCGCCGTTGGCGGCTGGCGCCTCGGCCGCCGTGCCCGCGCTGTCCTGCGCCCCGCTGTCGCCGGCGCCGCACCCCGTCAGCGCCAGGGCCGCCGCCAGTGTCGTCGCCGCCAGCAGCGCACCGCGGCGTCGTCCCACCTGTCCGTCCATCCCCGCTCCCATCGTCGTCAACCGGTGTGGCGATAGCTCGGACGCGACGCACACACCGGCTGGTTCCGGCAGACTGCGCTGAGGACGTCACGATTCGATAATCGAGGAGTCACGATGCGGCTCACCAAGTACGCCCACTCCTGCCTTCGGGTGGAACACGACGGGGGAGTGCTCGTCGTCGACCCCGGTGTGTTCAGCGACGCCGCGGCGGCGCTGGACGGTGCGGACGCGGTGCTGATCACCCACGAACACCCCGACCACCTCGATCTGGCAGCGGTGCGCCTCCAACTCGACCGACAGCCGTTCCCGATCCACGGGCCCGCCTCGCTCGGCGAGACCCTGGGCGACGCGGCCGACGTGCTGCGCCCGGTCAGCGTCGGTGAGTCGTTCACCGCCGCCGGGGTCGCGGTGCGCGCGTACGGCGGGCGGCACGCCGTGATCCACCCCGACATCCCGGTGGTCGACAACCTCGGTTACCTGATCAACGACGTGGTCTACCACCCGGGAGACTCGCTGGTGGTGCCCGACGAGACACCCGTCGACACGCTCTTCGCGCCGATCCACGCGCCCTGGTCGAAGTTCTCCGAGGTGGTCGACTTCATCCGCGCTGTCGCACCGCGGCGCGCGTACGCCCTGCACGACGCGTTGCTCAACGACAACGGGCTGGGCGTGCTCGACCGGCAGTACACAGCTCTGTCCGGCACCGAATACCAGCGACTGGAGCCCGGTACCCGGGTGGACGTCTGACCCGATGCCCGGCCTCTCCGCGGAGCTGGTGCAGCAGCTCTACCGCACCCCACCGGACCGGTTCGTGGCCGCCCGGGACGCCGCCGTGGCCGAGGCCCGCCGTGCCGGTGACCCGACCACCGCCCGGCAACTGGCCCGGCTGCGTCGCCCGACGGTGGCCGCCTGGTTGGTGAACCTGCTCGCCATCCGACGCCCGGAACTGGTCGCCGATCTGGTCCAGCTCGCCGACGCCCTGCGAGTCGCCCAGCGGGAGTTGCGTGGGCCCCGACTGCGAGAGCTGTCCGCGCAGCGCCGGGCGGTGGTCGGCGCACTGGTCGCCGAGGTTCGCAAGCTCGCCGCGGCCGAGCCGGACGCGCCACCGGCGAGCCGGCTGCCCCTGGCCGAGGTGGAGGCGACGCTGAACGCGGCGTTCTCCGACGCCGAGGTCGCCGAGCAGGTGCGGGCGGGCCGCCTGCTGCGGGCGGCCAGCTACGCCGGCTTCGGTGAGGTGCCCCGGCCGCAACTGCGGCTGGTCACCGACGATGACGAGGAGCGCGAGGAGGAGCGCCCGGCCCGCCGACCCGGCCCCCAACGGGGCCGTCCCGAGGCGGCACCCCGTACGGACCGGGCGGCCGAGCGTGCCGAGCAGGCCGAACGGGCCGCACAGCGGGCGGCCCGAGCCGAGCGGGCCCGGCAGCGCCGCGCCCTGGACCGGGAGTTGGCGAAGGCCCAGGCCGACCAGGAGCGGGCCGAGACCGAGCTGACCGAGGCGACCGGGCAGGAGCGCGACGGTGCGGCCGTACTCGATCGCCTTGAGGCCGAGCTGGCCGAGCTGGAGCGGCGGCGCGCGGTCGCCGAGCAGGACCTCAGCCGGGCCAAGCTCGCCCGGCGTGCCGCCGAGCGGGCGGTCACCGTGGCCCGGCGGCGCGCCGGTGAGGTCGAGGCGGCGGTCGAGGCACTGGCGGCCGAAGAGGGGGATGCGGACGCGGGCGGTGGCGCGGCAGACTGACCATCGATGGACGACGACGAGTGTGCGGACCGTACACGACGAGTGGCCCCGGGTCGGGGCGTGGTCGTGGTCGCCGGGGCGGGTTGCCCGAGCGGGGCGGCGCTGTGACTCCGGAGCAGGTCGCGGCCGCCAGTAAGCCCGTCGTGCTCGACCTGGGCGACGCCTTCAGCCGGGACCCGACCACGTTGCGCCGGGCCCGACTGCTCGGCATCTCCGGCTGGGCCTTCTACATCAGCGGCCGGGCCGGCGCGCTCGGCGGTGTGCGGGCCGAGACGGCCGCCGCCGCCCTCGGGTTCATCGCCCCGGACGCGGTCGCCGACGGTTGGGACGCCGCCGCCCGGGTCGTTCCGCCGTTCGAGGTGGCCGCCGCGAGCCTCGCCGAATGCTGCCGGTGGGGTGCGCAGCAGCTCGGCCCCCTGCCCGGCACCGAGCGCCTGTCGGCGCTCGTCGAGCGGGCGGTGGTGGCGGCGGAGGCCAGCGGGATGCCGCTCTTCGCCGCGTGGCGGGCCATGCCGCTTCCGGATCTCTCGCCCGGGGCTCGCAGCGCCGCCGGGCTGCGGCTGCTCCGGGAACACTTCACCGGCGCCTACCTGCTGGCGGTACGCGCCGCCGGGATGACCCCGCTGGAGGCCGTGCTGGCCGGGCCGGAGGGCGAGGCCGGGGCGGTGGCCTGTGGCTGGCCGCCGCCGTACCCGCCGATCGGGCCGTTGGTGCGCCGCCGGCTCTGGGCGGAGGCGGTGACCAACCGGTTGGCCGCGCCGGCGTTCACGGCCCTCGGGCCCGCCGACGGCGCGGAGTTGGTGGAGTTGCTGCACCGCACCCGGGCCGACCTCGGCTGAGCCTTTCGTCGGCCGAAAAAATGGGCGGCGCCGCAGCCGAGCGGCTGCCAGGATGTCCTGCCGTGACCCTTCCCGCTGGTTGGACGACGCGCCGACCCACCCTCGACGACGTGCCGGCGATCCTCGCGGTGGTGCACGCCGCCGACACCTTCGCCATCGGCCATCCCGACTTCGACGCCGAGGACGTCGCGGCGTCGCTGACCGCCCCCCACTTCGACCCGACCCGGGACTCCTGGCTGGCCATCGACCCGGACGACACAGTGGTCGGCTGGGCGACGGTGGACAACCCGACCGCTGTGGGCCGGGAGTTCGTGGAGGTCTACGTCGATCCGGTACGGGCCGCCGCCGTCCGCGCGCCGTTGCTGCTCCGCCAACTGGACCGGGTCGCCGAGCGCGCTGCCGAGCGGGGGCTGCCGTCGCTCACCGTCCGCTGCGCGGTCTTCGCCCCGGAACGTGACTGGGAACACGCCCTGCGCGGGCTCGGGTTCACCCTCGTCAAGCGGTACGTGCGGATGAGCCGGCCGTTGGACGACCTGCCCGACGAGCCGGCCGGTCCATCCGACGTCACTGTGCGACCGGTCCGCCCGGACGACGAGGCCGACCTGGTGGAGTTCCACCGGATCTACGAGGCCGCCTTCGGCGACACCCCGGACCACGAGCCACTGTCGTACGAGCGGTGGCGGGCCCGGATCGGCGACCTGACCGCCTGGGACGAGTGGTTCGTCGCCGAGGTGGACGGGGTACCGGTCGGCGCGTTGCAGTCCTCGGACCAGGCACTCGATCAGCAGTCGGGCTGGGTGAAGAGTCTGTCGGTGCTGTCCGCGTACCGGCGCAGGGGAGTGGGCGCGGCGTTGCTGCGCCGCGCCTTCGCCCGCTACGCCGAGAAGGGGCGGCGGGCGGTCGGCCTCGGGGTCGACCTCACCAACCCGACCGCCCCACTGTCGCTGTACCGGTCGGTGGGCCTGCGGGAAACCCAGTGGACCGACATGTACGAACTTTCCGTTCCGGCGGCCGGTGTGTGATTGACGACCCCGGCCCGGCCCGCCCGGCGCTCCGCTCGACAGCGGGAGCAGACTGGAGGCGTGCGATACGCGCTGCTACGGCGAGGCGGTGCCGGTGGGGCGGGCCCGCAGTTCGGTGACGTAGTCGTCCGGGGCGCCCGCCTTCTCGGCGGCGTTCGCGATCTCCGACAGATACCACGAGGTCGGCAGGCCACCCTCGTACCCGTTGAAGACGTAGATCCACGCGGTCACGTCGCCGTCGAGGGTGGAGACCCGCACGTGCAGCTTGCGGTACGTGCCGGCGGTCACCCCCTCGATCTCGTCAAGTTGGCCAGCGTCGTAGGGGTGGATGTCGTAGAGCGCCACGAAGACCCGGTCACCGGGAGACTCGACAAGGGTGCTCACCGCACCCTCCCAGCCGATCACGTCCGCCCCGGCGAAGGTCAGCCGCCAGCCCTCCAGCCAGCCGGTACCCACCATCGGCGAATGCGGACAGTAGGCGCGCATCCGGGCGGGATCGAGATTTGAGCCGTAGGCGGCGTGATGACGCACGGCGATGACGATAGCCCGGCCGACGGGTGGGGGAGAATACGACAGTGCGTGTCGAATGCGCTCGGGAGAAGAAAGTCACTGTGAGCATGGACGAAGGGCGAAAGCTGTGAGCCGGATCGTGATCATCGGCGGGGGGCCGGCCGGGTACGAGGCGGCACTGGTCGCCGCCCAGCTGGACGCCGATGTCACAGTGGTGGAGGCCGACGGTGCGGGCGGTGCCTGCGTGCTCTCCGACTGCGTACCGTCGAAGACCTTCATCGCCAGCTCGCAAGTGGTGACCGGTTACCGCGACACCGAGGAGTTCGGGGTGCACTCGGACGGCCTTGAGGCGGTCACCGTCGACGCGCGGGCGGTGCACGGGCGGGTCAAGCGGCTGGCCCTGGCGCAGTCCGCGGACATCCACGCCAAGCTGCTGAAGGCGGGGGTCACCTTCGTGGCCGGCACCGCCCGGCTCGGCGAGGACTCCCTCGGGCACACCCACCGGGTCGTCGTCACCCCCGCCGACGGCGGCGAGGAGTACTCGATCGACGCGTCCACCGTGCTGGTGGCCACCGGCTCGACGCCCCGCCAGCTGCCCACCGCCGTACCGGACGGTGAGCGCATCCTGACCTGGCGCCAGGTGTACGACCTGCCGGAGCTGCCCGAGCACCTGATCGTGGTCGGGTCCGGTGTGACCGGCGCGGAGTTCGCCAGCGCGTACCTGGCGATGGGGGTCGAGGTGACACTGGTCTCCAGTCGGGACCGGGTGATGCCGCACGAGGACGCCGACGCCGCCTCCGCCATCGAGCGGGTGTTCCGCAACCGGGGCATGGAGATCCTCAACAACTCCCGGGCCGACGCGGTCCGGCGTACCGCCGACGGCGTCGAGGTGGAGCTCTCCGACGGCCGCAAGGTGACCGGCTCCCACGCGCTGATCACCGTCGGTTCGATCCCGAACACCGCCAACCTGGGTCTGACCGAGTACGGGGTGGAGCTGGGCCGGGGCGGCTACCTGACTGTCGACAGGGCCTCCCGGACCAACGTGCCCGGCATCTACGCCGCCGGTGACTGCACCGGCGTGCTGCTGTTGGCCAGCGTCGCCGCCATGCAGGGCCGGATCGCCATGTGGCACGCGCTCGGCGAGGCGGTCCGCCCGCTGCGGCTGCGTACCGTCGCGGCGAACGTCTTCACCGACCCGGAGCTGGCCACCGTGGGTGTCTCGCAGGACGAGGTGGACGCGGGCAAGGTGCCGGCCCGGCAGGTGATGCTGCCGCTGTCCGGCAACGCCCGGGCCAAGATGGACGACCTCTCCGACGGTTTCGTGAAGCTGTTCTGCCGTCCCGCCAGCGGCCAGGTGATCGGCGGTGTGGTGGTCGCTCCGAAGGCCAGCGAACTGATCCTGCCCATCACCATGGCGGTGGAGAACAACCTCACCGTCAACGAGCTGGCCCAGACCATCACCATCTACCCGTCGCTGTCCGGCTCCATCACCGAGGCGGCCCGCCAGCTCATGCTGCACGAGCTGGAGTGACCTGCCGGGCCTGGAGCAGCGCCACGGTGGCCAGGACGGCCACCTCGGTGAGGATGAGGAGGCGTTCGGCCAGGCCGATGAGCATCCGGTCGCCGGGATAGGCGGACCAGATCATCGCCGCCGCCAGGACCAGGCTCAGCAGGACCAGGGTGCGTAGCGTCTGGGCGGCGGGCGTCAGGTCGGGGCGGCGGGCGAGCAGCCAACCGGCCGCCGGCAAGGCCAGGAAGGCGATCACCGACGCGTACCGGTGCAGGTAGGCGGCGGTGGTCATGGCGGTGCCCGGCTCGTTCGTCGGCACCACGGCGGCCAGCAGCAGCCCACCCACCCATGCGCCGAGCAGCAGCTCGGCCGTTCGACCGGAGCGCGGCCGGGGTGGGCTGGCGCGGCGCAGTCCGTACAGCAACGCCACGGTGGCGAGCGCGAGCACCACCATGGCGATGTCGATGACGCCGCCGCGGTCGGAGACCGCGAAGTCGCTGATGGTCAACGCCCACGGGTTGAGGTCGTCGTTGACTTCGAGGTGGCCGATCACGGTGAGCAGCGCCGCCAAGGCGATCCCGCCCAGGGCTAGCAGGCCGGTACTCCGGGTAACAGGCATGCCTCAGCCTGTCGCCGCAGACACCCCAGCCGAATCCGGGACAGCCACCGAAATCGACCCCCGGGACCACCCCTAGAGGCCTTCCGGCAGGTGGCCGCGATCTTGCATTTTCGGTCGTTCGTATGTGCGGCATGCCCCAGTTGCGGGGACAGGAAGTGCAAGATCGCGGAGACTGGGCAACGACACTCAGTCGATGGGGACGTCGACGGCGGCGACAGCGGCGGCGGCGCGGGCGTGGCGGGCGCTGACCACTGTCATCGCCCATCCGGCCGCGGCGAAGCCGGCCGCCGCGGCGGTGGCGATGATGGCCAGCCGCCAGGCCGACTCGGTCAGTGCGGTGCCGCCCAGGTGCCCGACCAGCCCGCCGTAGGTGGCCCAACCCAGCGCCGCGACGGCCTCGTAGAGCACGAAGAGGCGGTACGGGTAGCGGCTGCGCCCGGCCGAGAAGCAGGCTGCCATCCGACCGCCGGGTACGAACCGGCAGAGCAGGATGACCAGCGGCCCGGGTTGTCGCAGCCCCTGGGTGACCCGGCTGGCCACCCGGCGGGCGCGGCTCAGCTCGGCGTGCCGGGGTGACCGCCGATCCGGTGCGCTGCGCCCGAGCAGATAGCAGGCCAGGTCGCCGGCGAATACGCCGAGCGCGCCGACGGCGATGGTGACCGGCAGGCTGAGCCCGCCGTAGACGGTGAGCGCACCACTGGTGATCATGACGATCTGGGTGGGGATCACCGGCACGAAGGCGTCCGCGATCAGCAGCGCGAGCAGCACCAGGTACGCCCACGTCGGCGACGCGACGTCAGTCAGAAGTTCGGGCACGCCTGCCACCTCGCCGGATGCGGCCGATTGGGTGTCTTGAGCCTGACGTCGTGTCCGGCGTCACGGTGGACGGCCCCGGCCCGTCGTGACCGTCGACACGACTGGGCCACCCAGCTACAACGAGGCCGATCGCTTCCGAGTGACGGGTTCGGAGGCTGTTCCACCCGTTCGGGGCGGGCGGCAGAACGCCGTTCGTCGGCGTACCGTTGTCGGCGCGGCCACGCCCGTCGGGTCCCCCGTTCCTGACGATTCGGCCGCCAGGGCCGCCGGCGGGTCCCGCGCCGGCGGCCCACCCCTCCGCCGCAAATGCGGGTGCATCCCCGAACGTCGCGCGGGTACGGTCGCCGTATGCGCAGCGCGGTAGTGATGACCACGACGCCGGGTGTCCCCGGCGCGCCGCTCTGACGTCACCACCGTCGACCAGGCCCCGGGGCGATCCGCCCCCGAGGGCAGTGCGCCGTTCGGAGCTCAGGTCGCCTCCGGGTCGTACCCGATCCAGGAGCCCGACATGATCGACCACCGTAGGCTCGGCCGCGAGCTGGACCTCTTCGTCTCCGACCCGCTGGCCGGTGCCGGCCTGCCGATCTGGCTGCCGGCCGGCGCCGCCGCCCGGCACGCCGTCGAGGAGTACGTCCGGGAGTTGGAGCGCCGCTCCGGCCACCAGCACGTCTACTCGCCGCCGCTGGGCAAGCGGGAACTTTTCGAACTTTCCGGCCATCTCGGCTACTTCGCCGACGACATGTTCCCGCCGATGCGGCTGAGCGCCGACGACGAGTTCGTGCTCCGGCCGGCGCTCTGCCCGCACCACGCGTTGGTGTTCCGGGCGCGGGGCCGTTCCTACCGGGAGTTGCCGTTGCGGATCGCGGAGCTGGGCGGGATGTACCGCTCGGAGCGCTCCGGTGTGCTCGGTGGGCTGTCCCGGGTCCGCGCCATCTCGCTCAACGACGCGCACACCTTCTGCGCCCCCGAGCAGGTCGGCGCGGAGGTCGTCGAGATCCTCGGGCTGATCCGTGCCGCGCACGCCGCGCTTGGTGTCCGGCCGGCCGGGTTCCGGCTGTCGCTGCGCGGGCCGGGCGAGAAGTACGTCGGAGACGATGCCCATTGGGCCCGCGCCGAGGAGTTGCTCCGGGAGGCGCTGGCCGGGGTGGAGTACGTCGAGGCGCCGGGGGAGGCTGCCTTCTACGGTCCGAAGATCGACATTCAGATCGTCGACGCCGCCGGTCGGGAGTCGACCATCTCCACCATCCAACTGGACTTCGACAAGCCGGAACGGTTCGACCTGTCGTACACCGACTCGGACGGCAGCCGGCGTCGGCCGGTGATGGTGCACCGCAGCCTGGTCGGCAGCATGGAGCGGCTGTTCGCGTACCTCATCGAGGTGCATGAGGGGGCGTTCCCGGCCTGGTACGCGCCCGTCCAGTTGGTGCTGCTGCCGGTCGACGACGGCCAGGCCGACGCGGCGGCCGACCTGGCCCGACGGGCGGGCGACGCCGGCCTGCGGGTCGAGGTCGGCGCCGCCGGCTCGCTGGGCGCCCGGGTACGGGACGCGGCCCGCCGCCGCGTCCCGTACCTCGGGGTGTTGGGTGCCCGGGAGGTGGCCGACGGGCACCTCGCGCTGCGCCTGCGGGGCGGCCGCGCCCTGGCCCCGATGCCCGCCGACGCGGCTCTCGCCCTGATCGGCGGGCAGGTCGCCGCCCGCGCGACCGACCTGCTGCCGTCGGACTGACACGCCCACCGATCGTCTCGCGCGCACGGCCGCCC
Source organism: Micromonospora sp. CNZ322 (assembly GCF_007827755.1). Lineage (NCBI taxonomy): Bacteria > Bacillati > Actinomycetota > Actinomycetes > Micromonosporales > Micromonosporaceae > Micromonospora > Micromonospora sp. CNZ322. The sequence goes on along the minus strand of NZ_VITD01000001.1, from coordinate 723,377 downwards.
GACCTCAGACCGACGCCGGTTGGGCGGCCGGTTCCTCGTCGACCACCGCGCCGGTGAACTGTGAGCGGTAGAGCCGGTGGTACGCGCCCTGGGCGGCGAGCAACTGCTCGTGGGTGCCCTGCTCGACGATCCGACCGTCCTCCATCATCAGGATCAGGTCGGCGTCGCGGATGGTGGAGAGCCGGTGCGCGATCACGAAGCTGGTCCGGTCCGAGCGCAGCGCGGCCATCGCCCGTTGCAGCAGCACCTCGGTGCGGGTGTCCACCGAGCTGGTGGCCTCGTCGAGGATCAGCAGTGACGGCTCGGCAAGGAACGCCCGCGCGATGGTGATGAGCTGCTTCTCGCCGGCGCTGACGTTGCTGCCCTCCTCGTCGATGACGGTGTCGTAGCCGTCGGGCAGGCTGCGCACGAACCGGTCCACGAAGGTGGCCCGGGCGGCGGCGAGGATCTCCTCCTCGGTCGCGTCGGGCCGCCCGTAGGCGATGTTGTCCCGGATGGTGCCGCCGAACAGCCAGGTGTCCTGAAGCACCATGCCGATCCGGCCGCGCAGGTCGTCGCGGCGCATCGTGGTGATGTCCACCCCGTCGAGCGTGATCCGGCCGGCGTCCAGCTCGTAGAACCGCATCACCAGGTTGACCAGGGTGGTCTTGCCGGCACCGGTCGGGCCGACGATGGCCACTGTGTGTCCGGGCTCGGCGACCAGTGACAGGTCGTCGATCAGCGGCTTGTCCGGCTCGTAGCGGAACGAGACGTGCTCGAACTCGACCCGACCGTGCGGGTCGGTGACCCGGGCCGGCGCGACCGGGTCGGGGGTCTGTTCGTCCGCGTCGAGCACCGCGAAGACCCGCTCGGCCGAGGCCACCCCGGACTGGAGCAGGTTGGCCATCGAGGCGAGTTGGGTGAGCGGTTGGGTGAACTGGCGGGAGTACTGGATGAAGGCCTGCACGTCACCGAGGCTCATCGTGCCGGAGGCGACCCGCAGCCCGCCGACCACGGCGATCGCCACGTAGCTCAGGTTCCCGATGAACATCATCGACGGCATGATGATCCCGGAGATGAACTGTGCCCCGAAGCTGGCCCGGAACAGCTCCTCGTTCTTCGCGTGGAACGCGGCCTCGACCTCACGCTGCCGGCCGAAGACCTTCACCAGCTCATGACCGGTGTACGCCTCCTCGATCTGGCCGTTCAACTCGCCGGTGTGCGTCCACTGGGCGATGAACTGCTTCTGCGAGCGCTTGGCGATGCGCTGGGTGACCAGCACCGACAACGGCACCGCGACCAGGGCCACCAGGGCCAGCACCGGCGAGATCCAGAACATCACGGCCAGCACGCCGACGACCGTCAGCAGCGAGGTGAGCAGCTGGCTGAGGGTCTGCTGGAGGCTGGTGGAGATGTTGTCGATGTCGTTGGTGACCCGGCTGAGCAACTCACCGCGCGGCTGCCGGTCGAAGTAGGGCAGCGGTAGCCGGTTGAGCTTCTCCTCCACCTCGGCGCGCAGCCGCAGCACGGTGCGCTGGACCACCCCGTTGAGCAGCCAACCCTGCCACCAGGACAGCAGGCTCGCCGCGAGGTAGAGCCCGAGCGCCAGCAGCAGCACCCGGCTCAGGGCGCTGAAGTCGATGCCCACCCCGGGCACCACGTCCATCCGGGCCAGCATGTCGGCGAAGCTGTCGTTGCCGCTGGCCCGGGCCGCCGCGACGGCCTGCTCGGCGGTGGTGCCGGCGGGCAGTTGCCGACCGATCACCCCAGTGAAGATCAGGTCGGTGGCGTGGCCGAGGATCTTCGGCCCGGCCACGCTGAACCCGACGCTCACCACGGCCAACGTGATGATCGCGGCCAGGTGCAGTCGGTGCGAGCGCAGCCGGCCGAGCAGCCGTCGGGCCGACGGCCCGAAGTTCATCGACTTCTCGGCGGGCATTCCGGCGCTCATCCATCCCGGGCCGCCGCCCTGACGGCCGGGCGGCAGCCGCTTCGGCGTCGGCGCGCCACTGCTGGTCTCCGGCGCGGTTTCCCCGCCAGCTTGCTGCGCGGTCTCATCCGGCGTCCGTCCGTCGCCGGCCGGCTTCTGACTGGGTACGGCCGCGGTGCGCGGCTCGTCACGCTCGCTCATGCCGCCACCTCCGTGGTCTGCTGCGAGGCCACGATCTCGGCGTACGTCGGGCAGGTTTCCAACAACTCGGCATGTCGTCCCACTCCGACGACCCCTCCGTTTTCCAGGACGATGATCTGATCGGCGTCGATGATCGTGGAAACCCGCTGGGCCACGATCACCACCGCCGCCTGCGCGGTGACCGGCCGCAGGGCCGCTCGCAGCCGCGCGTCGGTGCCCAGGTCGAGCGCGGAGAACGAGTCGTCGAAAAGGTAGATCTCCGGTTGCCGGACCAGGGCCCTGGCGATGGCCAGGCGCTGCCGCTGCCCACCGGAGACGGTGGTGCCGCCCTGCGCGATCGGGGCGTCCAGCCCGCCGGGCATCTGGGCCACGAAGTCCCGGGCCTGGGCGATCTCCAGCGCCGTCCACAGCTCCTCGTCGGTGGCGTCCGGGTTGCCGTAGCGCAGGTTGCTGGCGACCGTCCCGGTGAACAGGTACGGCCGCTGCGGCACCAGGCCGATGCGTCGCCACAGCTCGTCCGGAGCCAACTCCCGTACGTCCACCCCGTCGACCAGCACCGCACCGTCGGTGACGTCGACCAGGCGGGGGATCAGCGACAGCAGCGTCGTCTTGCCCGCGCCGGTGCTGCCGATGATCGCCGTGGTGGTGCCCGGGGTCGCCCGGAAGGAGATGTCGCGCAGCACCGGCTCCACCGCACCCGGGTACTGGAAGCGCACCCTGCGCAGCTCCAACTCTGCTCGGGTGGGCAGTTCGGTGACCGGCGCGGCGGCCGGGACCACCGAGGAGTCGGTGTCCAGCACCTCGACGATCCGCTCGGCGCAGACCGCCGCTCTCGGCACCATCATCAGCATGAAGGTGGCCATCATGACCGCCATCAGGATCTGCATCAGGTACTGCAGGAACGCGGTGAGCGCGCCGACCTGGATCGCGCCGGCGTCCACCCGCTGCGCACCGAACCAGAGCACCGCCACGCTGGAGACGTTCAGCACCAGCATGACCACCGGGAAGATCAACGCCAGCAACCGACCGGTACGCAGCGCGGTCGCGGTCAGGTCGGCGTTCGCGACGCCGAAGCGGTCCGTCTCGTACGGCTCTCGAACGAACGCACGGACCACCCGGATGCCGGTGATCTGCTCCCGCAGCACCCGGTTGACAGTGTCGATGCGGGTCTGCATCAGCCGGAAGCCCGGCACCATCCGACGGATGATCGCGCCGAGGGCGATGGCCAGCACCGGCACGCTGACCAGCATCAGCCAGGAGAGCCCGACGTCCTCACGCAACGCCATGAACACGCCACCGACGCTCATGATCGGTGCGGCGACGAGCATCGTGCAGCTCATCAGCACGAGCATCTGCACCTGCTGCACGTCGTTGGTGTTGCGGGTGATCAGCGACGGTGCCCCGAACCGGGCCACCTCACGGGCGGAGAAGCGGTTGACGTGCCCGAACAGTTCGGCGCGTACGTCGCGGCCGAAGCCCATCGCGACCCGGGCGCCCAGGTAGACCGCCGCGATCGAGCAGACGATCTGGATCAGGCTGACCAGCAGCATCCAGCCGCCGGTGCGCACGATGTAGTCGGTGTCGCCCCGGGCCACACCCTGGTCGATGATGTCCGCGTTGAGGCTGGGCAGGTAGAGCGAGGCCATGGTGCCCACGAACTGGAGCAGCACGACCGCCAGCAACGGTCTCTGATAGGTGCGCAGTTGGCCGCGCAGGAGTCGGATCAGCACGCCGGGTCCTTCGTTTCGGTTGGGCGTCCGGCCATCCGCGGGTCGTCTCCGCTGCCGATGACCTCAAGCAGGAACTCCCGGATCACCTGGGCCTTCGCCGGGTCGGCGTCGACCGAGGTGAGGGGCCGTCCGGAGTGCATGAGCGCGCCGAGCGCGGCCACCCGTTCCCGCCCGGCGGGGGTGATGGCGAGTCGGATGCTGCGTCGGTCGTTGTCGTCGCGCTGGCGCTCGACCAGACCGTCGCGCTCGAGCGTGTCGACGATGCCGGTCAGGGTCGCCGGCCGGACGAACCCCTTCTCGGCGACCGTCCGGTGCGGCAGCTCGCCGTGTCGGGCGAGCGTCATCAGGGTGATCATGCCGGCCTGGGTGAGGCCGTGCTCCTCGGCGAGGTAGCGGTTCCACCGCTGCCCGACCAGGTGCCCGGCCACCACCAGCAGCCGGCCGAGCGGCACGTCCTGGAGGGTCACGAGTTCCACGAACGGTAGGTTAGCCCCCTGATAGTCAGGGGCCAAACGAAATTGCCGCAGCGGTGGCCACGAACACGATCTGTAGGGCGGTCCGCTGTGCGAGCGGGGTGACCGGGCGGCCGGCGAGGGTCAGTTCGCGGCGGGCGGCCGAGACGTTGGCCGGGAACATGGCGAGCATGAGCAGGCCGAGACCGGCCGCCGCGACCCGGGCTGTCGCCGGCACCAGGAGGCCGACCGCGCCGGCCAGTTCCAGTACGCCGGTCACGGTGACCAGCAGGTCCGGCCGGGGCAGCCGGGGCGGGACCATCGCGATCAGGTCGGCGCGGCGCTGGCCGACGAAGTGCGCGACGGCGGTGAGCGTGAACATCACGGCCAGCCCGACGCGCAGCGCGGGATGCCAGCCGTCCAGTGCGGAGATGCCCGCCAGGCCGGCGATTCGGGCCAGCGCTGTGCCGACGATAAGGGCGATCAGGGGTGCCATCGGAATCCTCCTCCATGAAACTTTCCAGTGACAAGATTGCGCGTCAGGGGTGCATCTTGTCAATGGCAAGATAGGATTCGCGTATGATCGACACCCGCGCCTACCACCACGGCGACCTGCGCCGCGCCCTGCTCGCCGCGGCGCTGGAGGCCGTCGGCGAGGTCGGACCCGCCGCGCTGAGCCTGCGCGACCTGGCCCGCCGGGCCGGTGTCTCGCACGCCGCGCCCGCACACCACTTCGGCGACAAGGCGGGCCTGCTCACCGCGCTCGCCGCGCAGGGCTTCGACCTGCTGGCCCAGACATTGACCGGGGCGGATGACGACCTGTTGGAGGCCGGCGTCGCGTACGTCGACTTCGCCGTCACGCACCGGGCGTACTTCGAGGTGATGTTCCGGCCGGAGCTCTACCGGGCCGACGACGCCGAGCTGATCGCGGCGCGGGGTCGGGCCGGCGCCGCGCTCCGCTCCGGGGTGGCGGCGCTGTCCGGCGGCGGCGCGCCCGCCGACACCGACCGGGACTCGCTCGCGGCCTGGTCGATCGCGCACGGCTTCGCCACCCTCTGGTTGGCCGGCGCGCTGCCCGACCGGGTGGGCGACAACCCCCGCGAGGCAGCCCGCGCCGTGCTGCGCCGGCTGTCGTCCTGACAGCGGGGTTCCCCGCGAACCCCGGCCCTCCTCGGTTGATCATGAGGTTATCGCCACGACACGCCGATGCGGGAGGCGATAACCTCATGATCAACTTTGCCGGGGGCCGGGGGCCGGGGGCCGGGGGCCGGAGGGCGGGTTACCAGCTGGTGGGGAGGGGCATTCCTTCGGTGAAGCCGGCGGCGCTCTGCACGCCGACGATGGCCCGCTCGTGGAACTGGGTCAGGTCCCGTGCGCCGGCGTAGGTGAAGGCGCTGCGTACCCCCGCGATGATCTCGTCGATCAGGTCCTCGACGCCGGGGCGGGCCGGGTCCAGGTGCATCCGGGCCGAGGAGATGCCCTCCTCGAACACCGCCTTGCGGGCCCGGTCGTACGGGCTGTCGTCGGCGGTTCGGGCACTGACCGCCCGAGCCGAGGCCATCCCGAAGCTCTCCTTGTACCGCCGGCCGTCCGCATCGGTGTAGAGGTCACCGGGGGACTCGTAGGTGCCGGCGAACCAGGAGCCGATCATCACGTTCGACGCGCCGGCGGCGAGGGCGAGCGCCACGTCCCGGGGGTGCCGCACCCCGCCGTCGGCCCACACGTGCCGGCCCAGTTGGCGGGCGGCGGCCGCACAGTCGAGCACGGCGGAGAACTGCGGTCGGCCCACGCCGGTCATCATCCGGGTGGTACACATCGCCCCCGGGCCGACGCCGACCTTGATGATGTCCGCCCCCGCCTCCACCAGGTCGCGTACGCCCTCGGCGGTGACCACGTTGCCGGCCGCCACCGGCACCCCCGGGTCCAGCTTCCGGACCGCCTGAAGGGCGGAGATCATCCGTGCCTGGTGGCCGTGCGCGGTGTCCACGACCAACGTGTCCACCCCCGCCTCCAGCAGCGCCGCGGCCTTGCCGGTCACGTCCCCGTTGATCCCGACGGCCGCCGCGATCCGAAGCCGACCCCGGTCGTCCACGGCCGGTGTGTAGAGGGTGGCGCGCAACGCGCCCTGTCGGGTCAGCACCCCAACCAGCCGACCCTCGGCGTCCACCACCGGGGCGAGTCGGCGACGGCCCGCCGAGAGCAGATCGAAACCGGTACGAGGATCCGCGTCCGCCGGGACGGTGTGCAGTTCGGTGGACATCACGTGACGCAGCTGCGCGAAGCGGTCCACGCCCGTGGTGTCCGCCTCGGTGACCACACCCATCGGCCGGCCGGCGTCGTCGACCACGATCACCGCACCGTGCGAGCGCTTGGGCAGCAGGTGGATGGCATCGCCCACGGTCTCGGTCGGGCCCAGCGTGATCGGCGTGTCGTAGACCAGGTGGCGCTGCTTGACCCAGGCGACGACATCCGCCACCACCTCGATCGGAATGTCCTGCGGGATCACCGTGATGGCGCCCCGGCGGGCGACCGTCTCCGCCATCCGCCGTCCGGCGACCGCGGTCATGTTCGACACCACCAACGGAATGGTGGTGCCGGTGCCGTCGCCGGTGGAGAGGTCGACGTCGAGCCGGGATCCCAGATCGGAGCGGGCCGGCGCCATGAAGACGTCGGTATAGGTCAGGTCGTGCGCGGGAGCCGCGCCGTGAAGGAACTGCACCAGGCAATCATTCCCGCTCGCGGCCAGTTCCACCGTCGGTGGTCGCGGAAAACACTCGCATCGTCGTTGGTCCTGGTCCCGGTGGCGCCGTCGGTGCTCGCCGGATGTGCCGGCAGCCCGGTGGAAGTGCCACGGAGAGCGCGGCCGGGTACGAACCGGTCAGCCCAGCAGAAGTGCCACGGCGAGCACTGCCATCACGACGGCGATGACCGCGTCCAGCACCCGCCAGGCGACGGCGCGGGCGAGCAGCGGTGCGAGGCGCTGCGCGCCGACGCCGAGCGCGGTGAACCAGACCACACTGGCCAGGGCGGCGCCGGCGCCGAAGACCCACCGATGTGGGTGTTGTTGGGCCACGCTGCCCAGGAGCAGCACGGTGTCCAGGTAGACGTGTGGGTTCAGGTAGGTGAAGGCGACGCAGGCGAGCAGGGTTACCCCCAACGTGGCCGGCGGCCGCTCGGTGGGCAGCAGGGCGCCGGGACGCAGGGCGCGGCGGGCGGCGAGCCCCGCGTAGCAGAGCAGGAAGGCCCCACCGCCCCAGCGGATCGCCATCAGCAGGCCCGGTCGGCCGGTCACCAGCGAACCGACCCCTGCCACTCCCGCCATGATCAGCAGTGCGTCCGACGCGGCGCAGGTGAGCACCACGGGTACGACGTGCTCCCGTCGCAGGCCCTGGCGCAGGACGAAGGCGTTCTGGGCGCCGATGGCGACGATGAGCGCGATGGAGATTGAGAAGCCGGCGACGGCGGAGGTGAGCACGGAGTCGACGCTAGGACCGTCGACAGCCACCAGTCCAACTAAAGATTCTGACGCAACTTAAGCTCTGCTGATGCATGGTCTCGATTCGGCACAGCTACGGACGCTCGCGGCGGTGGTGGCGGAGGGCAGCTTCGACGCGGCGGCCCGGCTGCTGCACGTCACGCCGTCGGCGGTGAGCCAACGGATCAAGGCGCTGGAGGAGACCGTCGGCCAGGTGCTGGTCCGCCGCGCCCGTCCGTGCGTGGCAACCGACGCCGGCCGTCCGCTGCTGCGCCTGGCCGGCCAGCTCGCGCTGCTCGAACGGGAGGCGCTGGCCGATGCCCGCGGCCCGCTGGCCGGCGGTGGCCGGATCCGGGTCGCGGTGGTGGTCAACGCGGACTCGCTGGCCACCTGGTTTCCCGCCGCGCTGGCCCGGTTGCCGCAGCGGGCCGGGCTCTCGTTCGACCTGCGGCAGGACGATCAGGACCACACCGCCGAGCTGCTCCGCGACGGTTCGGTGACGGCGGCGGTCACCGCCCAGCGGGAGGCCGTGCAGGGCTGTCGCGTGCTGCGACTCGGGGCCATGCGCTACCGCGCGTTGGCCACCCCGGAATTCGCGGCGTCCCACTTCTCCGGAGGATTCACCGCCGCCGCGCTGGCGAGCACCCCGCTCGTGGTCTTCGACCGGAAGGACCGGGTGCAACACCGGTTCATCAGGGCGGTGGTCGGTCGACCGCTCGACCCGCCGGTGCACTACGTGCCGTCGGTGCCGGCTTTCAGCGAGGCGATCCGGCTCGGGCTGGGCTGGAGTCTGGTGCCGGAACAGATCGCCCAGGCCGACCTGACCGCCGGTAGGTGCGTCGACCTCGCGCCGGGCCGACACCTCGACGTTCCGCTGTACTGGCAGCACTGGCGGTTGGAGTCCGACGTGCTGAACGCCCTGACCGCCACCGTCCGCGCGGTCGCCGCCGACGCCCTGCGCTGACCGCCGCCAGCCGGCTCAGGCGATGGTGCAGATGGGGGCACCGGCGGTGATCACGGCGCCGACCTCGGCGCTGAGACCGCTGACCGTACCCGCCTTGTGCGCGTGCAGCGGCTGCTCCATCTTCATCGCCTCCAGCACCACGACCAGGTCGCCCTCGGCCACGGTGTCGCCGTCCGCCACCGCGATCTTGACGATGGTGCCCTGCATCGGCGAGGTGAGCGCGTCGCCGCCGACGGGAGCACCGGCCTTGGCGCCGCCGCCGCGCCGGGTCGGCTTGCGGGCGGCGGGTGCCGCGGTGGTCGTACTCCCACCGAAGCCGGCGGGGAGGCTGACCTCAAGGCGCTTGCCGCCCACCTCGACCACGACGGTGTCGCGCTCGGCCGGCGCCTCGGCGGCGCCGGCGGCGGCGGTGAACGGCGGCACGGTGTTGTGGAACTCGGTCTCGATCCACCGGGTGTGCACGGTGAACGGCTCGGCGGTGAACGCCTCGTCCCGCACGACGAGCCGGTGGAACGGCAGCGCCGTGGCCATCCCGTCGAGGACCATCTCGTCCAGCGCGCGGCGGGCGCGCTCCAGCGCCTCGGTCCGCGTCTCACCCGTGATGATCACCTTGGCGAGCAGTGAGTCGAAGTTGCCGCCGATCACGTCGCCGGCCGAGATGCCGGTGTCGACCCGCACACCCGGCCCGCTGGGCAGGCGCAGCGCGGTGACAGTGCCGGGGGCGGGCAGGAAGTTGCGGCCCGGGTCCTCACCGTTGATCCGGAACTCGATCGCGTGCCCGCGCGGCGTCGGGTCCTCGGTGATCCGCAGCTTCTCGCCGTCGGCGATCCGGAACTGCTCGCGGACCAGGTCGATGCCGGCGGTCTCCTCGGTGACCGGGTGCTCGACCTGGAGTCGCGTGTTGACCTCCAGGAAGGAGATGGTGCCGTCGACGCCGACCAGGTATTCGACAGTGCCGGCGCCGTGGTAGCCGGCCTCGCGGCAGATCGCCTTGGCGCTCTCGTGGATCTGCGCGCGCTGGGCGTCGGTGAGGAACGGCGCGGGCGCCTCCTCGACGAGCTTCTGGTGACGTCGCTGCAACGAGCAGTCCCGGGTGCCCACCACGATCACGTTGCCGTGCTGGTCGGCGAGGACCTGCGCCTCGACGTGCCGGGGCTGGTCGAGGTACCGCTCGACGAAGCACTCGCCCCGACCGAACGCCGCGACCGCCTCCCGGGTTGCCGACTCGAAAAGCTGGGGGATCTCCTCCATCGTGCGGGCGACCTTGAGGCCGCGCCCGCCGCCACCGAAGGCGGCCTTGATCGCGACCGGCAGGCCGTGGTCGACGGCGAACGCCATCACCTCGTCCGGGCTGGCCACCGGGTCCGGGGTGCCGGGGACCAGCGGTGCGCCGGCCCGCTGGGCGATGTGCCGGGCGGTGACCTTGTCGCCCAGGTCGCGGATCGCCTGCGGGGTGGGGCCGATCCAGGTCAGCCCGGCGTCGATGACGGCCTGGGCGAAGTCGGCGTTTTCACTGAGGAAGCCATAACCCGGGTGTACGGCGTCGGCGCCGGCCCGAGCGGCGACGTCGAGCAGCTTGTCGATGCGCAGGTAGGTCTCGGTCGCGCTGTCCCCGCCGAGTGCGTACGCCTCGTCCGCGAGGGTGGCGTGCAGGGCGTCGCGGTCGGAGTCCGCGTACACGGCGACGCTGCCCAGGCCGGCGTCGCGGCACGCGCGGATCACCCGGACGGCGATCTCGCCGCGGTTGGCGATGAGTACCTTGCGCACCTTCGTGGCTCCTCCCGGGCAGGTTACTGACGGGGAGTGTATCGGCCGCCCTCGGCGGCCCTAACGATCGCTCAGTGTGGGATGCCGCACTGCACCCGCCACGGTTTAGTCAAACTTGGCTATTACGCTTATCGGGTGTCTTCGACTCGGATGATGATTCTCGGTCTGGTGCGGTGGATGCAGCCCGTGCACGGCTACGACGTGCGCCGTGAGCTGCTGAGCTGGAGCGCCGACAAGTGGGCGAACATACAGCCCGGATCGATCTATCACGCCCTGCGCAAACTCACCGAGGAAGGGCTGCTCCGCGCCGTCGCGACCGAGCAGGTGGGCGCCCGTCCGGCGCGGACCACGTACGAGGTGACGGTCAAGGGGGAGGACGAGTTCGAGACGCTGCTGCGCAACTCCTGGTGGACCATCACCGAGCCCGCCGACCCGTTCGTGGCGGCCTTCTCCTTCCTGCCGGCCATGCCGCGCGCCGAGGCGGCCGCCGCCCTGCGTAACCGGGCCAACCTGCTGCGCGCCGGCGTCGAGTCCATGCGCGCCTCGCTGGAGTCGGACTGGGTGCGCAACCGCAAGCCGGCGCACGTCGGCTGGATGTTCGAGCTGTGGTCGGCGCGGGCGGAGGCGGAGATGACCTGGTGCGAGCGGATCGCCGAGCGGATCGATTCCGGAGTGTCGTACCTGCCTGCTGAGCTGGATGAAGCGCAGGGTTGGTCGGGGTGGCGGGACGGCGTGGAACCGCTCGACACCGACGCGGAATAATCAACGTTGACTAAAAAAGCTATATCGCGTTAGCCTGCTGGCGGCACAGCGGGGGAGTGCGCCGTCCGGCGCCGTCCCACCCGACGGCCGGCCCGACCGGCCCGAACGACCAGGAGCAGAAATGATCGAGACCAGGGGGCTGCGGAAGTCGTTCCGCTCCCGCGCGGGTCGAGAGACGAAGACGGTGGACGCCGTGCGGGGCGTCGACCTTGACGTTGCCAAGGGCGAGATCTTCGGCTTCCTCGGCCCGAACGGCGCCGGCAAGACCACCACGCTGCGGATGCTCGCCACGTTGATCGAGCCGGACGGCGGCGAGGCCACCATCGCGGGCGCCGACCTGCGCAAGGACCCGGCCGAGGTGCGCCGCCGCATCGGGTACGTCCCGCAGGGCGGCAGCACCTGGGACGAGTCCACCGCCCGCGAAGAGCTGGTGCTGCACGCCCGGATGTACGGCATCAGCAAGGCCGACGCGCAGCGGCGCGCCGCCCGCGCACTGGACGCCTTCCAGCTCACCGAGTACGCCGACCGCAAGTGCAAGACCTACTCCGGCGGCCAGCGTCGCCGGGTGGAGATCGCCCTCGGCATCATCCACGAGCCGAAGATCGTCTTCCTGGACGAGCCGACCACCGGCCTCGACCCGCAGAGCCGCGCCCACATGTGGGACGAGATCCGCCGGCTCCGCGCCGACGGAATGACCGTCTTCATCACCACGCACTACCTGGACGAGGCCGACGCGCTCTGCGACCGGATCGCGATCATGGACAACGGCGAGGTGGTGGCCGAGGGCACGCCAACCGAGCTCAAGCGGGAGATCTCCGGCGACGTGGTGCTGGTCGGTCTCGACCTGGCCGCCACCCCGCAGGCCGCCCAGACGCTGGACGGCGAGCCGTACGTCAACAAGCTGGAGACGATCGACGAGGGCGGCCTGCGCCTCTACGTCGACGAGGGCGCCACCGCCATTCCGCAGGTGCTGCGCCGACTCGACCACGCCGGGCTGGAGCTGCGCTCGATCGAGCTGCACCGACCCAGCCTGGACGACGTCTTCCTCACCAAGACCGGCCGCTCGCTGCGCGAGTCCTGACCACCGGAGACGACTCTCATGAAATTCGCCCGTGACACGTGGCTGATCTTCCAGCGCCAGACTCAACTCCTGCTACGCAACCCGGTCTGGGTCTTCGTCGGCGTGTTCCAGCCGGTCATGTACCTGCTGCTCTTCGCCCCGCTGCTCAAGCCCGCACTGAACGCGCCCACCCAGGCCGCCGCCTACAAGATCTTCGTACCGGGCCTGCTGGTGCTGCTGGCCATCTTCGGTGGCCTGTTCCAGGGCTTCGGCCTGATCGCCGAGCTGCGAGCCGGCGTCATCGAACGCTCCCGGGTCACCCCGATCAGCCGGCTCGCCCTGCTGCTCGGCCGCTCGCTGCGCGACGTGGTCTCGCTCATGGTGCAGGCGGTCATCATCACGCTCCTGGCGCTCATCTTCGACCTGCGGGTGTTCATCGGGGACCTGCTGCTGGCGTACCTGATGCTCGCCCTGATCGCCCTCATGACCTCGGCCGTCTCCTACGGCGTCGCCCTCAAGGTCAAGAGCGAGGACGCGCTGGCCCCGCTGATGAACACCGTGGCGCAGCCGGTGCTGCTGCTCTCCGGCATCCTGTTGCCGCTGACCTTCGCACCCGGCTGGTTGCAGGGCATCGCCAACTGGAACCCGTTCTCCTGGGCGGTCGACGGCACCCGGGCGCTGTTCGCCGGTGACCTGGGCAGCGACAAGGTCTGGCAGGGCCTCAGCATCACCGCGGTCCTCGCCGCGCTGGGCGTCTACTGGGCCGCCCGCCAGTTCGCCCGCAGCGTCCGCTGACGCCTCCTTTGCCGTTCCTTGATATTGGGGTGTCCCCTGGTGGGGACACCCCAATATCCGTGTTCGGCGTTGCCGACGGTCAGCGATTGTCGGCGGTCAGCGGACGCGCGCGAGGGTGAGGCCGTCCGCGATCGGCAGCATCACCGGGTCCACCCGTACGTCCGCGAGGACCTCGTCGTTGAACGCGGCGATGGCCCGGTCGCCGGCGTCCTGCGGGGCGATGACCCGCCCGCCACGCAACACGTTGTCGACGGCGATCACCCCACCCGGACGCGTCCGGGGCACCAACTCCGCCCAGTAGATCGGGTAGCCGGTCTTGTCCGCGTCGATGAACGCGAAGTCCAGGTGCCGCTCGTGCGGCAACTCCCGCAGCCCGTCTGCAGCCGGGCCGATGCGCAGGTCGATCAGATCCTGCACGCCGGCCCGCGCCCAGTAGCGCCGGGCGATTCCGGTGAACTCCTCAGAGATGTCGAAGCAGGTCAGTCGCCCACCCTCGGGCAACCCGCGGGCGATCGCCAGCGACGAGAGCCCGGTGAACGTGCCGACCTCGACGGCCTGCCGCACGTCGAGCAGCCGGGTGAGGAATGTCAGGAACGCGGCCTGCTCCGGAGCCACCTGCATGGTGGCGTGCTCGGGCAGCACCGCCCGGGTCTCCTCGGCCAGGTCACGGATGATCTCGTCCGGCGGGGAGCCGTGTGCGACCAGATAGGCGTGCAGCTCGTTGGTGAGCGGGATCGACTTGGTGGTCATGACCGGACGTTACCGAGCGGCTCGACCGTTTGGCCGCCCGGCGCGACCTTCGTCCACAGGTCGGTGATCCGCAGATCCAGCTCGGCGAGGAGCCGGCGCAGCAGCGGCATCGACAGCCCGACCACCGTCCCCGGGTCACCCTCGATCCGTTCCACGAACGGCCCACCCAGCCCGTCGATCGTGAACGCGCCGGCCACCGCCAACGGCTCACCCGTGGCCACGTACGCGGCGATCTCGTCGTCACTGATGTCGGCGAAGTGGACAGTGGTCGACGCGACCGCCTCCGCCCGCCGACCCGCAGTAACGTCGACCAGGCAGTGCCCGCTGTGCAGAACGCCGCTGCGTCCCCGCATCCGCAGCCACCGCCGGGTCGCATCAGCCGCATCCGCCGGCTTGCCGAGGATCTCCCCGTCGAAGGCGAGCACCGAGTCGCAGCCAATCACCAACGTCCGCTGATCGGCGGTCGGGTTCAGCCGGGTCAACACCGCCTGCGCCTTCAGGCGAGCCAACTCCAGGCACAACTCCTCGGCCCGCTCGGTCACCACCAGGGACTCGTCCACCCCACTGACCAGCACCTCCGGCTCGACGCCGGCAGCCTGGAGCAACTTACGACGGGCAGGGCTCGCCGAAGCGAGCACGAGGCGGAGCGGCAAAGTCTCAGACACCAGCCCGACGTTACCGCCCAGCCCCCACCAAGACCGACACCCCGCCCAGCGCGGCCCTGTGGTCGGCGGCCGTGCGGTCGGGCGGTGGCCCTGTGGTCGGGCGTCCTGCGGTCGGGTGGTCGGGCGCCCTGGCCCGGCGGTCGGGTGGTCGGGCGCTCTTGATCCACTCGACTTTCAGAAAAACGCGGTATCCCCTCGCCCCGGACTCCGCGATTTCCTGAAAGTCGAGTGGATCATCGCTTCGTCGATCGATCAGCGACTGATTCTGGGCGGCGGATCATCACCGCGCCGCCGTCGCCGCGCTATCACGGCCCACCCGACCCCGGCAGCCACGAGCACCCCGAGCGTGGCCAGGCCACGCACGGTCGAGCTATCGCTCTCGTCACCCGGCCGAGCACCAGCCGTCGGGGTCGAGCCAGCACCGGCTGGAGCGCTCACCGATTCAAACCCGAGCGGCGGTACGTCTGCCGTCAGCGCCGCCACAAGATCGATCACTCCGTAGCCGTACTCGTCGTCGCGTCCAGGAGGTCCCTTGTCGACGGCGGTGGCCGTGAGCCGGTGCGCCACCTCCCGAGCCGGCAGGTATGGGTACTTGGACCTGATCAAGGCAGCCGCGCCCGCCACGATCGCCGTCGCGTCAGAGGTGCCGGTGCCTTTGCGGTACTTGCCGTCGATGCTCGTGCTGTATATGTCGACGGCTGGAGCAACCACGTCAATCTCCGGACCAGTGACCGAGACGGCGGCACGCTTGCCGTCCCGGTCGATTCCACCGACAGCGATAACCCCATCCTCTGACGCTGGATAACCAACTGCAGAATCCTGCGGGCGGTTGCCACTCGATGCCACAACGATCACACCTGCCGCGAGTGCCGCTCTTATTGATCGCCGCAATTGGATGCCGGCGCCGCCCACCGAGGAGATACTTATAACATCAGCTCCGCTGAGGACCGCAAAATCGATTCCGGCGGCCAAGTCTTCGGCCTTGCCTTCGCCATCGACGGGCGTGTCTCGAATTGGAAGTATCTGCGCATCTGGAGCTATTCCCAAGGCACCTGAGTTTCCCCCTTGCCCATGCGCAGCGATTAAACCAGCCATCCCGGTGCCATGGCTGTTCTGATCGTACTGCCCGCTGCCATCTCCGCCGGCGATGATGTCAGTGCCTTCTAGAAGGTTTTTTCGGAGGTCGGGGTGCGGTTGCACTCCTGTGTCTGGGACTGCGACAGTTACCCCTGCTCCTCGGGTGATGCGTTGAGCGTCGGAAGTATTGAGGTAACTGAGGTGCCACTGGTCCGATCTGATTCTGTTAATCTCGCCGGGCTCGCCACTCGGGAGTTGAGCACCTGTTCCCGCCGAAGCTTGCACTGCGGAAAGTGTTGCCGAAAAAATGACCGACAATATCCGCAGGGCTCGACGGTCGCGATTCATTAGCGGTTGAAGCCGATTGCGGGGCCAGGATCAGGCGGGCTCTGTTCCTCTGGTGGGCGGACGACAGGGTCTACCCCTTGGTCGATCTCCCACGGATGATCGGGATCCCAAGCTCGCCGATCTGCGTTCTGTCCCCTTTGTGAGGGATGGTTGGGCGGGTAGATGGCGCCCAGACCCGAGGCTGTAGCGCCGCCCAGCCCGGGGGCGCCACCGATGGGCGGAAGTTGATGCCGTCCAGGTAAACCCCGGCCTCCGGCTGGCCGGGCGCCGGCTCCACCTGTAGGCGCGGTGCCAGCGCCACCGCCACCAATTACGCCGCCAATTGGATTAACCTTTCGTGTCGGGCTAGATGGGGATACCGGCTGACCTAGGCCCAGGCCAGGTGGTCCACCGATAATTCCGCTCGGCGGCATTGACCGCGTCGGCGTCTGTGGGGAGGGGGCGCCATTGTTATTTCCGCGAACCTGCCGATTTTCGACTCCTGGCTTGCCCTCGGAGGGCAAGATTGGGGTCCGAGGTATCGGGCCAGGTGGGATCGGCGTCGGCGTTCCCATGCCGGGGGACGGGGTGGAAACTCCAATTCCGGGAATTCCAGGAATCTGAGCACTTGGCGCAGTTGCGGGGCTGGTGCCGCCAAGTATCGGACCTATCACGGGGGCGATCGAGGCGGGTTGCGAACCACCCATCGCGCTAGGTGGAGGCGAAGACGGTACTGCGCCGACAGTCATGGGTAGAGGTAGGATTGGCGGAATTGTTGGCGCGGAGTCATAAGCGTCTGAGTCTGACGGGTCTCGCCTTGGGCGCGGAGGAGCCACGGGTGGTTTTTGAAGGGTTGCTTGGGCTTGTTGGAGTTCGCCGCTGAGGTTCAACATCATCGATCGAGCCTGCACGTTGAGCCGTTCCAGCTCCCCATCAGCAACAGGCGGCGCGGTGGCCCGGTTGCCCATCACCGCTTTCGGGTCGGCGACCATCGACTCGTACGCCTGCTTCTGCTGGAACTTGGTCGCGTACTCCTCGTGGATCTTGCGGAGTGCGGCGCGGGTGGTGCCGATGGCCTGGGTTGCGGCGGAGAGTGCTGTGTAGTTCGCGGCGGCGGCGTCGTGAGTGCGCTGCACCTTGTCGATGAGTTCGTCGAGTTCGGCGAGGTAGGTGCGGGAGGCGGCGCTGGTTTCGGGAGGCCATGCCTCGGCGAGTCCGCGTCGGTACTGCTGGAGGCGGCCGAGGTGGGTTTGCGCGAGGTCGCAGACCTTGCGCCAGCCGGCGACCTGTTTCCAGTGGTTGGCGGTGTCGTGGTCCTGGAGGCAGGCCCACATGCTGTTGACGTCCATGAGGTGCCAGTCGGTGAGGCCTGAGGTGCGGCCGGTGCCTCGTTCGATCACGGCAGCATCACCGGCCCTTGGGCGTCGGGGCTGGTCGGGTCGGTCAGGGTTGGCGTCGGGCCGCCGGGGAGGACGCTGGCCGGGTTGGCGAGGGCTCGTTGCACGTCCATCACTCGGGCGGCGGTGAAGGCGTCGCTGTCGGCGTAGTGGGTGGCGACCTGGTCGGCGGCGGCGGCCAGGTGGCCGGTGGCGCCTCGGACGGCGTACACCATGTCGGCGGTGGCCTGCTGCGTTTCGTGGTGCGCGTGCAGGAACGTGACCAGCTCGATGAAGGCGTCGCACGGGTTGGGCAGCTTCGCGGACATGTCTTCGGCGATGTACGACAGGTGCGGTGCGTAGTTGCTCTCGACCTCGGCGGCGAGCCGGTCGGCGAACTCTCTGAGTTGGCTGATGTCGGCTTCGATGCCGCCGTAACCGCGTAGCCAGGGTGCTGGCCGGTCCTCTTCGGGGATCACGGATCCCTCCCTACCCGTAACGGCACCGTTTCCCTGAGTGAGGTTAACGGCTCAAAGCCACCATGACAGCCCCCGTGCGGCAGGTCTCGGGTTAGCGGGGCAGGCCGGCGGCGCGCCACCCACGGGAGCCGCCGGGCCGACCGCTGCGCGCCCAGGCGGATCCGGTCGCCGGGGCGGGGGCGGCGGCCGGACGGGTTCGGACGATGATCGCCCCCAACAGAGCGGCCAACTCCTCGGCGGTGGGCACGCCGCGGACGACCCGGAACAGCGGCTCTTCGGCAGACATGCCGCCAGGGTACGCGGCGCGAAGTTACGCGAAGCGCACAGTGGCGTGCCGGCGGTGTGAGCGTCGGCGGGTCCGGGTACCGTCTCACCGATGTCGAACGCGCTTCCCCAACTCGTCGCTGACCGATACCGGCTCCTGTCGCCGCTCGGCCAGGGCGGCATGGGCCGGGTGTGGAAGGCGCGCGACGAGGTGCTGCACCGGGACGTCGCCATCAAGGAGTTGGTGCCGCCGCCCGGTCTCACCGATGAGGAGCGCCGCGAGATGCGCGAGCGCTCGCTGCGGGAGGCGCGGGCCATCGCCCGGCTCAACCACGCCAACGTCGTACGCATCTTCGACGTGCTGCGCACCGACGGCGATCCGTGGATCGTCATGGAGTACGTGGCGTCGAAGTCGTTGCAGGACACTCTCGCCGAGGACGGTCCGGTAGGGGTGGCCCGCACGGTGGAGATCGGCCTGGGTGTGCTGGGTGCGCTCAGCGCCGCGCACAAGGCGGGTGTCATGCACCGCGACGTGAAGCCCGGCAACGTGTTGCTCGGCGACGACGGTCGGGTGGTGCTGACCGATTTCGGTCTCGCCACGATCCCCGGTGACCCCAATGTGACCCGCACCGGCATGGTCCTCGGCTCGCCCGCGTACATCTCGCCGGAGCGCGCTCGGGACGGCACGGCCGGGCCGGAGGCCGACCTGTGGTCGCTGGGCGCGACGCTCTACGCGGCGGTCGAGGGCAAATCGCCGTACGCCCGGCCGTCGGCGATCGGCACCCTGGCCGCGTTGGCCACCGAGCCGATTCCGCCGCCGAAGAACGCCGGTCCGCTCAAGGCCGTCCTCAACGGGCTGCTGCGTAAGGACCCGAACGAGCGGATCACCGCCGAGGTGGCGGAGCGGTTGCTGCGCCGCGCCGCCGGCAAGCGGTCGCGCGGCATCTCCCTGCTTGATGGCGTACGCCGGCCTGGGCCGAACGGTCCGCGCGAGCCGCGCCTGCCGGTGGTGCCGGCCCCGCGACCGGCCGAGAGTGCCGACCGGCCGGTGTCGCCGGCCGCCGCCGCAACCACCTCCGCCGCCACCTCTGCTGCCGCCGCGACCCCCGCCGCCGATGCCACTCCGACGGCCGTCGTCTCCTCCGACACCAAGGCCGCCGACCCGACCGCCCTGGTGCCGGGCGAGTCGACAGCAGCGGCGCCGGCCGAGCCGACCGCCACGATCGACAGTCTGTCCGATGCCGACCCGTCCGATGCCGAGCCGACAGCGAAGGTCACGGCCGCGTCCGACACGAGCGGCGACGGTACGACGAACGTGGACGACGAGCCGACTGTTGTCGACGGCCCGCCGGTGGCTCCGGTACAGCGCAAGCCGACCACGCCGACGTCGCTCATGCCGCCGGTGACTCCGGCCGGCCGCGCGGCGGTGCCGCCCTCGGATGGCACGAAGCCGAACAACACCCGACGTAACCTGCTGATCGGGGCGGTGATCGCCCTGCTGCTGATCGGCCTCGTGGTGGTCGTGCCGATGCTGACCACTGACGACGACAAGACCCCGCAGGCCAACCCGACAAGTGCTGCCGCGACCTCGGCGCCCGCGCCGACCACCGCTGCGGCGCCTCCGCCGCCCACCAGCGGTGCCCCGAGTCCGTCCGCCTCGGCCACCCCCTCGGTCGACCCGAACGCGTTGCCGGCGGGCTGGAAGCTGCACCGGGACCCGGCTGGCTTCGCCCTGCCGATCCCCGATGGTTGGGTGCGCAGCAAGGCCGACGACAACACGGTCGTCTTCAACCAGTCCAACGGGCCGGGTGAGCTGCTCGTGCAGTGGACCGACACGCCGGCGAAGGACGCGGTGAAGGACTGGCGGGAACAGGAGCCGAACCGCGCAAGCCGCGTCAACAACTACCAGTACCTCAGCATCGTGGCCTGCGACTTCTGGAAGACCTGCGGGGACTGGGAGTGGCTGGAGACCCGGGACGGGCAGCGGATCCACGTTCGTAACCGTGGGTTCGTGACGGCCAAGAACCGCGGTTACGCCCTGCGGTGGGAGATCGCCCAGAAGGACTGGCAGGCCAACCTGCCGAACTTCGACCGGATCGCCAAGGGTTTCGTGCCCGACCGTCAGGACTGAAACTCATTCGCATGACCTTCCGTCGTCCTGGGTAATTGACCTTCGACGACGGAAGGAGGCACGACATGGGTTACCGACGGAGGGACGCTCGGCCCCGGCTGGCACTGTGGATGCTCGTGGCGCTCGGCGACGCGATCCTGCTGCTGGTCAGCGCGGGGGTTTCGGTGCTCATCGCACTGCTCGGCGTCGTGATCGTTGCCGGCTTTGGCTTGGCTGCCTGGCGGTTGACCCGCCGGGGTGCGCTGGCTCGTGAGGATGCTGTGGTGCCGGTGTTGAGCCGGCGGCGGGCCTGACCCGTACCCGGTGGTGTGGCGGCAGCCGGACCGATTGTCGACCGTGTGGTGACCGTCGATCCCGCTGCCGCCAACGGCCCGGTCAGGTGTTGTTGGCCAACGCGATCAGGCGGCTACGGTCGCCGTTCCAGTAGTTGCGGTCCACGTTGCCGCTGATCCCGGAGACCGCGCCGGTGCTGGTGTACTGCCAGAAGCTCCACACTGACGCGCCGGCCGGCAGGGCGCCGGGGGTGCTCGACCAACGGGCCAGCCAGAGCGGGTGGTTCGCCCACGGGCCGGTCCAGCTGCCGGTGCACTGGTTCCACCAGCTCGTGGTGGTGTAGATGACCGCGTACCGGCCGGTGCGGGACCGGTAGGTGTTCAGGAAGTCCTGCACCCAGTTGCGCATTCCGGTGGTGCTGAGCCCGTAGCAGTAGCCGCCTGCGTACGGGTTGCCCTCGATGTCCAGCGCGGCTGGCAGGGTTCGGCTGTCCGCGGACCAGGCGCCGCCGTTGGAGGCCAGGTAGTTGGCCTGGGTCGAGCCGGCGGAGATGTTCGGGCGGGCGAAGTGGTACGCCCCGCGGATCACCCCGGCGTTGTACGCGTTGACGTAGTTGGCGTTGAAGTTCGGGTCCTTGTAGCTGGTGCCCTCGGTCGCCTTGATGAAGGCGAACTGGATGCCCGCGTTGCGGACGCTGGTCCAGTTGATGCTGCCCTGGTAGCGGGAGACGTCGACACCGGGTGTGGTGGCGGCGGCCGCCGGTCCGGCGGTCGCGACCAGGGCCGCCGCCGCGGTGGCGAGGACGGTGAGGCCGGCCGCGAGCGCGCGGCGCAGCGATGATCGGGTATGGGCCATGAGTGCCTCCAAGGACGTCGCTCTATCGACATCCATCTTTGGAGGTAAGTGCCCTAGATCACAAGAGTGACCGGAAAAAAGCTTCATCGACGGGCGCGAGTCGCCTCGGTGGCTGAAGTGGAACGGATCAGCCCAGGGCGGCCGGGTCGAGCTGCCAGCGGAACGGCTCGACGATGGTCATGGTCTCGCCCGCCTTGGCAACCTGGTCCTCGACGTAGTGCTCGCCGTCGAGCCGGTAGAGCCGCAGCGAGTGACCGTCGCCGTCCTGCTCGACCAGCAGATACCAGGGGATTCGCGCGATGGCGTAGAGCTGCATCTTGACCAGCCGGTCGGCGGCGGCATTGCCGGGCGAGACGATCTCGCCGACGAGGACCACCCGGTCGGGGTCGAGGAAGGTGCCGTCGTCATCGACATCGGTCACAACGAGGTCCGGAATGACGACTCGATCGATGCCGAGCCGGACGTTGATCGCGTCGTAGACCGACAGGCCGTGGAAGTCTGCCGCTGCTTCGATGCTGTTCGCCAGTCGGCGCGACACCCGCTGGTGCCGTCGGCTCGGGGCAGGGCTCACCAGAAGGCTCCCGTCGAGCAGTTCGATCCGGTCGGGCGTTTCGCCCAGGGCGAAGTAGTCGGCCTCGGTCCACAGACCGATGTGCGGCTCCAGGGGCGCTGCGCTCACCCGCGTTCACCTCCCGCTCGACTCGCCACCCGATCAGTCTCCCAGGATACGAGCCGGTGCTCCGGGAGCGACACGGAACGCCGCCGGTAGGCTCGCGCCCCATGATGTCGATCGACGGGCTGGGCGACCTGTGGGACACGCTGTTCGGCGCGCAGCCGGACCCGCCCCCGCTGCTGGTGCTGATCACCGGGGTCGTAGCGCTGGTGGTGGTTTCCACCCGGCTGCCGTGGCGGATCGCCCGTAACGCCATCACCATCGCGCACGAGGGCGGGCACGCTCTGGTCGCCCTGCTCACCGGCCGTAAGCTGCGCGGCATTCGGCTGCACTCGGACACGTCCGGGCTGACGCTTTCCGCCGGCCGCCCCACCGGGCCGGGCATGATCCTCACCCTGCTCGCCGGATATGTCGCACCGCCGCTGGTGGGGCTGGCCGGCGCCTGGCTGCTCGGTGGTAACCGGATCACCCTGCTGCTCTGGGTGGCCGTGGCGCTGCTGCTGGCCATGCTCGTCATGATCCGCAACGTCTTCGGCGTGGTGTCGTTGCTGATCACCGGGGCGCTGGTGTTCGCCGTCTCGTGGTACGCGACGCCGCAGGTCCAGGCCGCGTTCGCGTACACCGGGGTGTGGTTTCTGCTGCTCGGTGGGGTGCGGCCGGTGGTCGAGCTGCAACGGCTGCGTTCGCGCGGCCGGATGCCCGCCTCCGACGCCGACCAGCTCGCCGGGCTCACCCCGTTCCCGCCGCTCTTCTGGGTTGGCGTCTTCGCCCTCGTCAACCTGGCGGCGTTGGTCGCCGGCGCGCTCCTGCTCGCCGGTCCGATCCTCACCGACGCCGGCCTGACCGGCTGACCGACGGGCGAAAGCCGCACGGGCGGAAGGCGCACGGGCGGAAGGCGCACGGGCTGGAGGGGCGCGGGCGGGCAGAATGAGGCCATGCGATACGTGATCATCGGCGCGGGTGCGATCGGCGGGACCATCGGCGTACGGCTGGCCCAGGCCGACCGGGACGTGACACTGGTGGCCCGCGGCGCCCACCTGGACGCGATCCGCGCGCGGGGTCTGACAGTGCGGCAGCCCGACGGTGAGGTCACCGCCCGGCTCGCGGCGGTGGACCGGCCCATTGATCAGCCGCTGCCGGCGGACACGGTGCTGATCCTGACCGTGAAGTCGCAGGACACCGCCGGCGCGTTGGCCGCCTGGGTGGACGCGCCGGTGGTCGGCGGCGGTACGGCGGGCGAACGTCTGCCGCTGGTGACCGCGCAGAACGGGGTGGCCAACGAGCGGGCCGCGCTGCGCCTCTTCGCCGACGTGCACCCGGTCTGCGTCTGGCTGCCGGCCACCCACCTGGACCCGGGTGTGGTGGTCGCCAACGGGTACCCGCATCCCGGAATGCTCCACATCGGGCGGTACCCCGCAGGCGCCGACGACACGGACCGGGCGATCGCCGCCGACCTGACCGCCGCCGGCTTCGTCGCCCCGGTCCGCAACGACGTGCTGCGCTGGAAGTACGGCAAGCTGCTCAGCAACCTCGGTAACGGCCTACAGGCGTTGCTCGGCCGGGACATCCCGGACGCGCTGGTCGAGCGGGTACGCGCCGAGGGCGTCGCCGCGCTCGCCGCCGCCGGCATCGCGCACACCTCGCCGGAGGAGGAGAAGGCCGAACGCGGCGACCTGGTCGGGCAGCGCCCGGTCGACGGCGAGGCCCGCTCCGGCGGCTCCACCTGGCAGAGCCTGGCCCGGGGCACGGGCTCGACCGAGGTCGACCACCTCAACGGTGAGATCGCGCTGCTCGGTCGGTTGCACGGCGTACCGACACCGGTCAACGTCGCCGTGCAGCGGGCCGTACGCCGGGCGGTCCGGGAGCGGATCGGGGCCGGGGCGTTCCCGCTCACCGAGCTGGAAAAGTCGATCGCCTGACCGGGCAACCAACGGCCCTTGCCGGTGCGTGTTCCCAGCGACCGACACGGGGAGGTAGCGGGTGCCGGACGTCGACGGGTTCGACGAGTTCTACCGGGGGAGTCGGCAACGACTCCTCGGGTTCGTCTACGCCCTCACCGGCGATCGGGGTGAGGCGCAGGACGCCGTGCAGGAGGCGTACGTCCGGGCGTGGCAGCGCTGGTCGACGGTCAGCGCGTACGACGACCCGGAGGCGTGGGTGCGGGTGGTGGCCAGCCGGATCGCCGTCAGCCGGTGGCGCAGCCTGCGTAGCCGCGCCCGCGCCTACCTGCGACACGGGGCCACCGAGACCGTTCCCGGGCCGGGCACCGACACCGTCGCGGTGGTCGCCGCCCTGCGTCGGTTGCCCGAGGAGCAACGCGTCGCCATCGCCCTGTACTACCTGGTAGGCATGCCGGTCGCCGAGGTCGCGCGGGAGACCGCGGCCCCGGTGGGCACCGTCAAGGCCCGTCTCTCCCGGGGGCGTACCGCGCTCGCCGGCCTGCTCGCCGTCTCTGATCTGGAGGAGGCAACCGATGCGTGACGACCCGACGTTCGTCGAACAGATCCAGTGGGACCTGCGGGACGTGCGGTGGCTCGGCCCGGAGGAGATCCGCTCCCGGGGCCGCCGCCGCAGCCAGCGCAAGATCGTGGTGGCCACTGTCGTGCTGGCCCTCGCCGGGGTCTCCGCCGTGGCGGTCGCCGCCCCGAGGAAGTCTCCGCCGCCGGCCCTGCCGGCCGCCGCGCCCTCCGCCTCGCCGACCCGGCACGAGATCACCACCGACGCCCTGTTGCAGCCAGCCGACCTGTCGCAACAGGTCGATGTGCAGCTCAGCCAATCGGGGCTGGGCGAGCCGGTCCGGCTGGCGGACATGCTCAGCTACTGCCGGACGAGCCAGGGACGGTCGGAGGGCTGGCAGACGTCGATCCTGTCCCGTTCACAGACGTTTGTGCCCAAGCGCGCTGCGCCGATCCTCACCCAGTCGGATGGTCTGGTCACGCAGGATCTCTTCCGGCTGGTGCCCGAGACGGCCAGACAACTCTTCGCCAGTTTGGACGACCTGGTCGCTCCGTGTGCCACGTGGCTGAGCGTGGGCCCGGTCATGACGGCGGGAGGGACCCGCACGGGGGAAGCGCTGCACCGGTGGTCAGTGGTGCGGCGGGGCTTCGCCGGGGACGACGCCGCCATCCTGCGGGACTCGCTCACCGTCACCCGGGACCTGGAGACCGGGCAGCCGCTCGGCGACCAACCGTCGCCGATCCTGGTGGCGGTTGTCCGGGTCGGCGACACCGTCTCGGTACTCCGCCTCGGCTACGACGGCACCGAGGCCGAACTTGTCCAGCTCGCAGTCGCGGCGGCAGCGCGGATGTGTGCGGCCGCCAACCCACCCTGCTGACGCGGCCGGGGCGATCAGGGCGGCGAGATCAGAGCGGGATGTTGCCGTGCTTCTTGGGCGGCAGGGTCTCCCGCTTGGTGCGCAGGACGCGCAGCGCCCGGACGATCTGGGTGCGCGTCTCGTGCGGAGCGATCACCGAGTCGATGTACCCGCGCTCGGCGGCCACGTACGGGTTGGCCAGTGTGTCCTCGTACTCGGCGATCTTCTCGGCCCGGACCGCCGCCGGGTCCTCGGCGCCGGCCAACTCGGAGCGGTAGAGGATGTTCACCGCGCCCTGCGCGCCCATCACCGCGATCTGCGCTGTCGGCCAGGCGAAGTTCAGGTCCGCGCCGAGGTGCTTGGAGCCCATCACGTCGTACGCCCCGCCGTACGCCTTGCGGGTGATCACGGTGACCTTCGGGACGGTCGCCTCGGCGTACGCGTAGATGAGCTTCGCGCCCCGGCGGATGATGCCGTCCCACTCCTGACCGGTGCCGGGCAGGAAGCCGGGCACGTCCACGAAGGTCAGCACCGGGATGTTGAACGCGTCGCAGGTGCGAACGAAGCGGGCTGCCTTCTCCGAGGCGGCGATGTCCAGGGTGCCGGCGAAGTGCATCGGCTGGTTGGCCACCACACCGACCGGTCGTCCCTCGACCCGGCCGTAGCCGACCACGATGTTCTGCGCGTAGAGCGGCTGGACCTCCAGGAACTCTCCGTCGTCGAGGACGTGCTCGAGGACGGTGTGCATGTCGTACGGCTGGTTGGCCGAGTCCGGGATCAGGGTGTCCAACTCCCGGTCCTCGTCGCTGATCGCCAGCTCGGCGGGGGCCTCGACGACGACCGGCTCGTCGAGGTTGTTCGACGGCAGGTACGACAGCAGCGCCTTGACGTAGTCGACAGCGTCCTCCTCGTCGCTGGCGAGGTAGTGCGCGTTGCCGCTGCGGGAGTTGTGCGTACGCGCGCCGCCCAGCTCCTCCATGCCGACGTCCTCGCCCGTCACCGTCTTGATCACGTCGGGGCCGGTGATGAACATGTGCGAGGTCTGGTCGACCATCACTGTGAAGTCGGTGACCGCCGGGGAGTAGACCGCGCCGCCGGCACAGGGCCCCATCACCAGCGAGATCTGCGGGATGACGCCGGAGGCCCGCACGTTGCGGAAGAAGATCTCGCCGTAGAGGCCGAGCGAGACGACGCCCTCCTGGATGCGCGCGCCGCCGGAGTCGTTGATGCCGACCACCGGGCAGCCGATCTTCATGGCCAGGTCCATCACCTTGACGATCTTCTCGCCGAAGACCTCGCCGAGCGAGCCACCGAAGACCGTGAAGTCCTGCGCGAAGACGCACACCTGCCGGCCGTCGACCGTGCCGTAGCCGGTCACCACGCCGTCGCCGTACGGGCGGTTCTTCTCCAGCCCGAAGGCGGTCGACCGGTGCCGGGCCAGCCCGTCGAGTTCGACGAAGGAGCCCTCGTCGAGCAGCATCTCGATCCGCTCGCGGGCGGTCTTCTTGCCGCGTGCGTGCTGCTTCTCCACGGCGCGGGCCGACCCGGCGTGCACCGCCTCGTCGACCCGGCGCTCCAGGTCCGCCAGCTTGCCCGCGGTGCTGTGCATGTTGGTCCCGGTCTCGGTAGTCACCCAGGGAATATAACGATGGTTCAGGTGGGTGCCGCTGTGCAGTACGCCTCAGTGTCGACCGGAGCACCGCCGTAGGCTGGCGGAATGTCGGGCTCCCCGTACACCGATCTGGACCGGCCGCCGCTGTCGGCGGCCCGGCTGCGCCGCGCGTTGACCGCGCCGAACGGGCCGTGGGCCCGGCTGGAGCTGCGTGCCGAGACCGGCTCCACAAACGCCGACGTGGCCGAGGCCGCCCGGGCCGACGAGCCCGAGGGCCTGGTCGTGGTCGCCGAGCGGCAGACCGAAGGGCGCGGCCGGCGCGGTCGGGTCTGGCAGTCGCCGGCGCGGGCCGGCATCGCGACGAGCGTCCTGCTGCGGCCCGGCGAGGCCGTGCCGGACCGCGGCTGGCTGCCGGCGACACCCACGGGGTACGGGTGGCTGCCGTTGCTGGCCGGCGTGGCGCTGGTCGAGGCGGTGGCCCGGCTGGCCGAGCTGGAAGCCACCCTCAAGTGGCCGAACGACCTGCTGATCGACGACGCGAAGTGCGCTGGCGTGCTTGCCGAGGCGGTGCCCGGACGGGTGCCGGACCAACCGCCGGCGATCGTGCTGGGCATCGGGCTCAACGTGACGCTGCGCGCCGACGAGTTGCCGGTGAATCCGACCGGGCTGCCGGCCACCTCGCTCCAGCTGGCCGGCGCGGTGGCCACCGATCGGGATCCGCTGCTGCGGGCGCTGCTGCGGGCGGTCGCCGACTGGTACGACCGTTGGCGTTCGGCGGGCGGCGACGCCGTGGCCAGCGGCCTGCGCGACGCCTACCTGGCGGCCTGCGCGACGATCGGCCGCGAGGTACGCGTTCTGCTCCCCAACGGCGATTCCCTGACCGGCACCGCCACCGGAGTGGACCCGGACGGCCAGCTGATGGTCACCACGTCAACCGGCGCCCGAACCCTGGCCGCCGGGGACGTCCTGCACCTCCGCTGAGGACGGGCAAGATCACGAAGAGCCG
The DNA here is from genome assembly GCF_007827755.1 of Micromonospora sp. CNZ322. NCBI lineage: Bacteria > Bacillati > Actinomycetota > Actinomycetes > Micromonosporales > Micromonosporaceae > Micromonospora > Micromonospora sp. CNZ322. The sequence goes on along the minus strand of NZ_VITD01000001.1, from coordinate 695,461 downwards.
AGTGGGCCCGCGCGGCGGATGTTGTGGTGGGGCTTGGGGGGTTTACCGTCTGCGCGTCTAGAAAATCGCGTTGGAGGTTCCCGTGGCGTTTCCTGAAGACGTGCTCACCGAGGACGAGCACGTCGTGCTGCACCTACATCCGCACTGGAAGGCGTTGATCCGGCCGATCGCGGTGCTGGTGCTGGCCATCGCCGCGGTGGTGGTCGGCGTGCTCCTGTTGCCCGAGAGTGGCGGCGGTTCGATCGCGCTGGCCGTGATCGGGGCGATCGCCCTGGTCGCGGTGCTCTGGCTCGGCCTGTGGCCGTTCCTGGTCTGGCGCACCACCCACTACCTGTTCACTAACGAGCGGGTCCTGCTTCAGCAGGGTGTGTTCTCCCGGGACCGGCGGGATCTCCCGCTCGCCCGGGTCAACGACCACTCGATGAACCAGCGTTTCGTCGAGCGTCTGCTCGGCTGCGGGACGCTCACCATCGAGTCGGCAGGTGAGCGCGGCCAGTCGGTCCTCCGCGACGTGCCGGACGTCGGGAAGGTGCAGACCACCCTGTACGAGCTGGTCGAGGCACAGCACGACAAGCACTCGCTGGGCGATGGCGAGATGCGCGACATGCTCGCCGACATGCAGGACGGCAAGCCGCTGCGCGACACCACTACCTGAACCGGATGGTTGGGACCCGCCCCTGCCGCACTGCCGGGGGCGGGTCAGTCGGGTCGTTGGGCCTCGGGTGAGCCGCTGCTCTGCGTCGGGTCGCCGTCGGACGACCCGACGGTGGACGGATCCGCTGCGGTCGGGCCGCTGTCGGGCTGGTCAGCTCCGGTCTGGTCAGCGTCGGTCGGGGCGGCTTCGGCTTCGGCGGGGTCGGCCTCGACCGGTCGCACGGCGAACCAGCCACGGAAGCGGGTCCGCAGCACCTCCTGCTCGGGCCGGTCGTCCGGGCCGAGGCGCAGCATGGTGCCGGTGAGGCTGACGGTGCCGAGCCCGGGGCGGGCGGTCGACGGCCGGGCGCCCATCACGTCGACCCGGACCGCGAGCCGGTCGCCGGCCCGCACCGGGGCCAGCCAACGCAGCTCCTCCAGGCCGGGGGACGCGTCCGCGGCGGCCCGGGACAGCAGGTGGTCGACGTACGCGCGCATGAACAGGCTGACCGTGTAGAAGCCGCTGGCGATCAGACCGCCGTGTCGGCTCTCCGCGGCCAGGTCGGGGTCGACGTGGTACCACTGCGGGTCGAAGCGGCGGGCGAAGGCGACCATCTCGTCGGCGTCCACGGTGACCACGCCGAGGTCGACGGTGAGCCCCGGGACGAGATCCTCGAAGAACAGCTCGGCCGGTCGCCCCGTGCCCGAGCGGGCGTCGGGGGTCGTCACCGGCGGGGCGCGCGGCGGGTGCTGACGTGCAGCTCCGCGGCGAGTTCCGCGTCCAGGTCGACGGCGGGGCTGACGCTCAGCCGCGGGGGCCGGCCCTGAGCCGGTGCGCCGGCTGGGGAGTCGAGGCGTTGCGCCGACTCCGCCTCCTCCAGCTCGGACACCGATTCCGCCAACTCGGCGACCGGGTCCATCTCCGCCATGGTGTCCCACTCGTCGCGCGGAATGTCGTGCCAGGTGGAGTCGGGCTTCGTGGCCTCGTCCTCGGCCGGTGCGACGGGCTGGAAGACGAAGGTGCGGTATGACCAGAACCGGAACAGCGTGGCCAGCATGACGCCGACGGTCTTGGCGAGATTCAGCGCCAGTAGGCCGTGTACGCCGAGGCCGTACTTGGCCGCCGCCACGGCTCCCAGCTCAATGAGCAGGCCGGCGCCGTTAAAAAGGAAGAAAAGGAGATATTCCCGGCGAAGCGCCGATTTCGGGCGATCGCGGTACGTCCAGTGCCGATTCATGAGGTACGACGTGATGGTGGCGACGATCGTCGCGATCACGGTCGCCTTCAACTGACCGTTGACGAAAACAGTCAGTGCAAGGGCATTGAACACCGCGTAATTGATGACGGTGTTGATGCCGCCGACGATGCCGAACTTGAGCGCCTCGTGGATGAACTTCTGCCAGCGCTCAGGCAGCAGGCGGACAAGACGCATGCGAAACACCTTAGGGCAGTCGGTGCGGCCGGCGATCACCGGCCGAACGAGGTGGGCGGCAGGTCACGCCCCGTGGTCACGGTCGGGATTCACCTGCGGAAGGGTCGGGGTTCCCGCTTCGACGAAGACGAACCGCCGGTACGACCAGAATCGAAACAGCGTGGCGAATCCCGTGCCGACGATGTAGCTGGCGAGATTGTCCGCCAGGCGCGTCTGGAACACCGCCGGCCAGATGGCTCCGAGCCCGTAGCGGCTGAGCGCGAGGCAGGCCACCGTGATGCCGAGACCGACCGCGTTGAAGAAGAAGAAGAGCGCGTACTCGCGCGCCGCGTTGTTGCGCTGACGGTGCCGCCACGTCCAGAACCGGTTGCCCACGAAGGCGACGGACGCCGCGATCACGGTGGAGATCGTCTTCGCCGTCAGCTCTTCGACGCCGTGCTTGCTCGTCAGGTAGTTGAAGAGCGCGAAGTCGACGAGGAAGGCGAAACCACCCACGGTGGCGAACTTGCTCATCTCGCGGATGAGGTGACCGAAGCGGTCGAGGAGTATGCCGACGAGACCCCGTCGGGTCTGCCGGGGACCCGGTTGTTCCCCGGTCATCGTGGCGGCCACGGAGGGAGCCTACCGGCTGCCGGCCAGTCAGAGGGGTAGCAACGGCAAGCGGGCGTGGCCTCCCGGAGGGGCCCAGCGCCGCGTACGTAACCACCGCACAGAGCGTAGCCAATTGGGAGGACTGAGCCGCCGAGGAACGGGAATCACCGCACCGGTCGGCGGGGCAGGTCCACGGCCCGACCGCAACAAGCGTCCGCCGGGGTGCTCGACAAGATTTGCGTGAAACTGCGCGGGAAAGCGGGTATCAGCTCGTGATGCCGCAGCGAGGCCGTAGCTTGTGCAGTTCTTCACAACCTGTCCCACTGACTCGGAAGGCTGCCCGGTTTACGCTGAGGCCAATCCCAGGTTTCCACGAAGGCGACGCATCGCGCCGCCGAGTCTCGTGCATCCCATAGATCGGTCAGCGTCGACCACAAGGAGATGTGTCATGGTTGCTCCGGCTGTTGTGCGGGGTATTGATCAGGCCCCGACGTCCCATCCGAAACTGCTCGCCTGGGTCCGTGAGGTCGCGGAACTGACCACCCCCGACCGTGTCGTCTGGGTGGACGGGTCCGACGAGGAGTGGCGCCGCCTCACCGATGAGCTGGTCGAGGCCGGCACCCTGATCCGGCTCAACCCGGAGAAGAAGCCCAACTCGTTCTACGCACGCACCGACCCGACGGACGTCGCCCGGGTCGAGGAGCGCACCTACATCTGTTCCGTCGACGAGGCGGACGCCGGCCCCACCAACAACTGGATGGCGCCGGCCGAGATGAAGCGGACGATGACGGATTTGTACCGGGGCTCCATGCGCGGTCGCACCATGTACGTCATCCCGTTCGTCATGGGGCCCGTCGAGGCCGAGTCGCCGATGTTCGGTGTCGAGATCACCGACAGCCCGTACGTGGTCGCCTCGATGCGCATCATGACGCGGATGGGCGCCCGGGTCCTCGAGGCCATGGGTGACGACGCGGACTTCGTGCACGCGCTGCACTCGATCGGCGCCCCGCTCGCCCCCGGCCAGCAGGATGTCGCCTGGCCGTGCAACGACACCAAGTACATCTCGCACTTCCCGGAGAGCCGGGAGATCTGGTCGTACGGCTCGGGTTACGGCGGCAACTCGCTGCTGGGCAAGAAGTGCTACTCGCTGCGGATCGCCAGCGTGATGGGCCGGGACGAGGGCTGGCTCGCCGAGCACATGCTGATCCTCAAGATCACCTCGCCGGAGGGCAAGACCTACCACATCGCCGGCGCGTTCCCGTCTGCCTGCGGCAAGACCAACCTCGCCATGGTGGAGCCGACAATTCCCGGCTGGAAGGTCGAGACCATCGGCGACGACATCGCCTGGATGCGATTCGGCCCGGACGGCCGCCTCTACGCCGTCAACCCCGAGTACGGCCTGTTCGGCGTCGCGCCCGGCACCGACTGGAAGACCAACGCCAACGCCATGCGCACGCTGGACCGTGGCAACTCCGTCTTCACCAACGTCGGCCTCACCGACGACGGCGACGTCTGGTGGGAAGGCATGGGCGAGCCGCCGGCACACCTGATCGACTGGAAGGGCAACGACTGGACGCCGGAGAGCGACAGCCTGTCCTCCCACGCCAACAGCCGGTTCTGCACCCCGATCACCCAGTGCCCGATCCTCGCCGACGAGTACTTCGACCCCAACGGGGTGCCGATCGACGCGATCCTCTTCGGCGGACGCCGCAAGGACACCATCCCGCTGGTGACCGAGGCCCGCGACTGGGTGCACGGCGTCTACATGGGCGCCACGCTCTCCTCGGAGACCACCGCCGCTGCGTCCGGCGCCGTCGGCGTGGTCCGGCGGGACCCGATGGCGATGCTGCCGTTCATCGGCTACCACGCCGGTGACTACTTCCGGCACTGGATCGAGATGGGCAAGGGCGCCGACGGCGACGAGGCGAAGCTGCCCAAGATCTACTACGTCAACTGGTTCCGCAAGGACCCGGACGGCTCGTTCCTCTGGCCGGGCTTCGGGGAGAACTCCCGGGTGCTCAAGTGGGTCGTCGAGCGGATCGAGGGCACTGCCGGCGCGGTCGAGACGCCGGTCGGCATGGTCCCCGCTCCGGACGCCCTGGACGTCGAGGGCCTGGACATGACCCCGGAGGATGTTCGGATCGCGCTGAAGGTCGACCCGGACGAGTGGCGCAACGAGCTGCCGATGATCACCGAGTGGTTTGAGAAGTTCGGTGACAAGCTGCCGGGCGTGCTCTGGGCCGAGCTGGACGCGCTGCGCGCCCGCCTGGACGCCGCGCAGCCGCAGCGGTAGGTGTGAACGAGACCCTTCGCGGGCAACATCGGATTTCATGAGGACGGCCGCCGAGACCCAGGTCCGGCGGCCGTCCGCAGTCCGGGTCCTCACCATCCTGCTCGCGACGACGGCGGCGGCCACCGTCGTGGTCGAGCTGCTCAACTGGTGGTACGCCCCGGAGCAGGGATTCGGGCTGGCCGTACGGACCGGCTGGGCCATGCTGCGCTCGTTCGGCTTTCTGCTGCTGATCGGGCACGTGCGACGGGGTCGTACGGTGGCCCGCCCGTTCGGGCTGATCCTCGCCGTCACCACGATCTTCGCGGTCGGCCGGCTCATCGTGCCCCGGCAGGGGGTGCCGCCACTGCCCGGCCTGATCGGCTTCGCCATTCTCACGGCGCTCTGTGTCGCTGTGGTCTGGTTGCTCTACCGCTCGTCGGCGTTGGCCGGGCACCTGGTCCGGCACCGTCCACGCCTCGTCATCGACCGGGACGGCATCTCCTGGCGGGAGACCCCTCCACGCCGACCACAGGCCAGTGCCTGGTTGTTGACCAGCCGGGTGGCGGCCTTCACCTACAGCCCGCTGATGCTGGTGCCGGCCCTGGTGGCCGGAGGTTCCATCCTGGACGGTCGGCTGACCGCGGTGCCGGCCGTGCTGTTCTGGTTCGGTGCGGGCGTCACTGCCAGCTACGCGGTGCTGTTCTGCACCGCGTTCCTGATGCGGGGCAAGGACTGGGCGCGTGGCCTGCTGGTCGTCGTCACGGTGGCCGTACTCGCCGTGGACCTGCCGCTGTGCTGGTGGCTGCTGGGCGTGGACGGCCTGATCCGCGACGGCGCACCCCTGCTCGCCGCCGCCGGGCTGGCCCTCTACGGCCTACGCCGCGCCGCCCGCACCCCCGACGCCGCCCCAGCCTGACCGCGTCCCGCGCCCCGCCCCACGGATCGCCGATCTTGCGCTTTCTGCGGTGATAAAAGGTGCATCCTTCGCAGAACGTCCACACAAACTGCAAGATCGCGTGGTGGTGGGCGGCGGCAACGCCGCGCACGGCGGCCGTTGCCCGAGGGGTGTGTGGGGGAGGATGGGCATGGCGGCGGTCACCACGGTCGGCGCCGGTGCGGCGTGGGTGGTTGTCGTCGGTGCGAGACCGTGTCGCGCCGCTTCGGGCTGACGGGAGGCGCGCGGTGGGCGACGAGTTCGACGTGGTGGTGGTGGGGGCAGGGCCGGCCGGGGCGGCAGCCGCGCTGACGGCGCGCCGGGCCGGTGCCAGCGTGCTGCTGCTGGACCGGGCCGATTTTCCTCGGGACAAGGCGTGTGGTGACGGGATCGCCGCGCACTCGGTGGACGTGCTCGCCGAGCTGGGGGTGACCGAGGCGGTGGCGGGCTATGCGCCGCTGCCGGCGCTACGCATGATCTCGCCCGGTGGCGGTGCAGTGGCTCGGGCGCTGCCCCGACCCGCGTACACAGTGCCCCGGGAGGTTTTCGACGCGCGGCTGGTGGCGGCCGCGGTGGCCGCCGGCGCGCAGCTTCGCCGGCACACCGTGCGTCAGGTCGAGCCGCGCGCCGACCGGGTGGTGCTCGACGGGCAGGTGTCCGGTCGGGTGGTGATCGGCGCGGACGGCGCCGGTTCGGTGGTACGTCGGGCGCTCGGCCATCCGCAGAACCCCGATCGGCACCTCGCGCTGGCCATCCGGGGGTACGCCCCGGCTCTGCCCGGCCCGTCCGAGCAGCTCATCGTCACCTCGAAGGCGCGTTGGCCGGCGTACGCCTGGTCGTTTCCGATCGGTGACGGACGGGCGAACGTCGGCTACGGGGAGGTCCTGCGCGGTGAGCCGCTGAGCCGCGCGTACCTGCTGGACCGGCTGGCCGCCCTGCTGCCCGGCACCGATCTGGCGACCGTGACCGCGTTGCGGGCCCATCACCTGCCGCTCTCCACCCACCGGCCGTCACCGGGGCGGGGGCGCACCCTGCTGGCGGGGGATGCCCTGTCACTGATCAATCCGTTCACCGGGGAGGGGATCTTCTACGCGTTGCTCTCCGGCGCGCTCGCCGGGTCGGCGGCGGCCCGGTCGCCCGAGGGCGCGGCTGGCCGCTACGCCGACGGGTTGCGTCGCCGCCTCGGCACCCACCTGCGGCACAGTTCGGTCGCGGCCTGGTTGGCCCGGCGACGCCGGGTGGTGGACGCGGCGGTCCGGGCCGCCCGTCGGGACGACCGGGTGTTCTACGACGTGGTCGAGTTGGGGCTGGGTGACGGACGCCTCACCGCTCGTACGCTCGCACTGATCGGCGCAGGTCTGGGCGGCGGGGTTGGGGCTCCGAGGCAGTGAACTGGCTGAAGGGTCGCTACGCTGCTAGGTGATGACGCTGCGGAACCTTATCTACTCCGTGTACGAGCGCCGGCTCACGGCGAAGCTCGCGGGTAAGCCGGTGCCCCGGCACGTCGGGGTGATGTGCGACGGCAACCGCCGATGGGCGAGGGAGATGGGCTTCGTCGACCCGAACGACGGGCACCGGGTCGGCGCGGCGAAGATCAAGCATGTCCTCGGCTGGTGTGACCAGGCAGGGGTCGGGCACGTGACTCTCTACCTGCTGGCCACCGACAACCTGCGCCGACCGGCCGCCGAGCTGGACCCGCTCCTCAAGATCATTGAGGATCTGGTGGTGGAGCTCTCCGAGGAGGGCAACCCCTGGCGACTGCGCATCGTCGGGGCGCTCGACCTGCTGCCGGCGCAGACCGCGGCGGCGCTCAAGGGCGCCGAGGAGCGCACCCGCGAGCGCACCGGCGGCGCGGAGGTCAACATCGCGGTGGGCTACGGCGGTCGCCGGGAGATCACCGACGCGGTCCGTTCGCTGCTGCTTGAGCACGCCGCCACCGGGGGCACGATAGAGGAGTTGGCCGAGGTGCTGGACGTCGAGCACATCGCCGAGCACCTCTACACCCGGGGCCAGCCCGACCCGGACCTGGTCATCCGCACCAGCGGCGAGCAGCGGCTGTCCGGTTTCATGCTCTGGCAGTCCGCGCACTCGGAGTTCTACTTCTGCGAGCTCAACTGGCCGGACTTCCGGCACATCGACTTTCTGCGGGCCCTGCGCTCGTACGCCACCAGACAACGCCGCTACGGGGCCTGACCCCGCGGCGACGTCGTCGGTCGCCGCCCGGTCAGGGCAGGTGGGTCAGCGCCCGGGTGAGGAAGTCGCCCAGGGCGGCCGGCGACTCGATGGTCAGGTCGGCGGCGTTGGCCACCTCGTGCCCGGTCTCCGGGTTGGCCACCGCCACGCAGATACCGAGGAAGTCCGGGTCGGCGGCGGCGCGAGCGCGTAGCGCGGCGAAGGCCTTGATGTCGGAGACATCGTCGCCGAAGTACCAGGCGCCGGTGGCACCCTTGATCGCCTCGCCGATCACCATGCCCTTGTCCCGGTCGACTGGAGGCTTGAGCTCCAGCACCATCCGCCCGGCCTGCGAGCGCAACCCCAGACGGTCGGCCTGCGCCTGCCCCCACTGCTGCACGGTCGGGCCGAGTTGCGGGGCGGTACGCCAGTGCAGCGCGACCGAGAGCCGCTTGTACTCCACGAGCGTGCCGGGCGGCAGTTCCGCCCGAGCCAGGTCGGCCAGCTCCGCCATCGTCGGCACCCAGGGCAGCGCGGCCGGCTCGGTGACTGTCTCGCCGCCGGAGTGGCTGTGCTCCAGGCCGTAGAGGCCATAGAGGTCCACGCCAGCGAGCCCGCCGAGCTGGTCCCGAAGGAACTCGACGGGTCGGGCGGAGACGATCGCGACCCGCTGCACGACCGGGGCGAGCGCCTCGATCGCGGCCAACGCCTTGGGCGCCGGGCGTACCGCGGTCGGATCGTCGTCGACGGGCGCGAGCGTGCCGTCGAAGTCGAAGAAGAGCACGGTCCCGGCCGCCCGGCTGGCGGTTATCCGCCAGGCCTGGTCGGCGTTCAACGGGGTTCTCGGCTGCTGATTGCCCAGATTCAACGGCGGCACGCGCGTCAGCGTACCCCGGCGATCCAGGCTCATTCCTGGCCGAGCGGACCCATTGAGCGGTAGGCGATCAGCGTTCGGCGGCTCCTCGTCCGCGCCGGCCGAACGGCACCACTGCCGCCTCCTGGCCGTGGCTCAACAGGTAGCCCTCCACGAACCCGGTGTTGCGATCGCCGGTGTGATTCTCGATCTCGTTGAGCCGTGCCACCAGGAACTCGGTGAGCGCGCTGATTCGGTTGTTGAGACGCTCGTGCAGCTCGGCGACGACGGCCAGGACGACCGCGGTGCCGGCGGTGATGAGCGCAAAGAGGTTGACGAGCAGCGGCAGCTGCCCGCCGTCGACCGCGAGGGTCACCGTGTTGCCGGTCGCCCACAGTGTCACCGACACCGTTGCAACCACGACTGCCAACCACTTCAGGGTCATGGACAGACCCCTCCTTCTGTCCCGCAGGGCTGGGTTCGGCCTTGTCCCGTCCCCCCGCCGATGACGAGCCCAAGCAGTACGAATAGGGACGCTAGCGTGCCCGTTCCAGCCCCGGAGGCAAACGAATGAACCTGACCAGGCGTTCTTTCGCTATCTGAGGAACTAGCCTGCCTGATTGCCCCTTTTTCGGACATCGACCGGCAACGTTGGGCGGTATGCGAGGTATCTGATGGTTTCGCGGATGTGGAACTTCTCCGCGTCCGACACCTGCGGATCGACCAGACGGCGCAGCAGCGCCTCCACGTCTGGGTCCATCGGAGGGGCGGCCTGGCCGGTGCGGGGGCCGGCCGCGGCGCGGTCCCAGCCGAGTGCGGCGAAGGCGGCGGCCGGGTTCAACCCCAGGCCCTCGCAGAAGGCGACCACCCGCTCGGCCTCCGGGTCGCTGGCCCAGTCGCCCCGGACCCAGCGGTTGATGGTCTGCCGGGAGACGCCGGTGCGCCGGGACACCTCGGTGCCGCTCCAGGCTCGGGTCGCCCGTGCCTCGTCCAGGGCCCGCCGGACGAAGGTGGCGAAGGCGATCTTCCGCGCATTGGCCGTCTCGGTCACTCCGTGACGGTACGGCCAGCCGGCTGCGGGTGCGCGCCCCGGCTCGCCACTGTCACGCAGACGTGACGAGGCGTTCGGATTTCCGGTAAACGAGTCAGTGCCACTGTTGAGGGGTGTCACGCGGGCAGAATAGATGAACGTAGTGGCAAACGTAAGCGGACGAAAAGCTGATACTGTCACGCCCATGGGACAATCTACGGTGTGTCACGTGCATGAGACGATTGGTGCTCACATGCGTCACGCCCCCGGTGCCAGGGGGTCGTGGTGACCGAGCTCGCCACCCGCGCCCAGGCCTTCGGGCTGATCGCCGAGGGGGTCGCCGCGGGGCTGACCGCCCCCTGGCGTCTCTACCTGGCCCGAGGCTGCCGCTACCTGTCGCTGAGCGTCGGTGATCGTGCCGAGTGGAACGCCTGGCGTACCCATCTCGGCTGCCCGGAGCTGAGCGTCCGGGTCTACGACGCCGGCGGCGAGATCCGCCGGTCCTCGGTGGCCGAGGTCGTGCTGGACGGCTGCCGGATCAGCGTCGAGCTGGTCGAGGAGGTCAGCACCGACGACCTGGACCGGCTGCTCGTCGCCGACCCCACCACGATCGAGCCGGAGGAGCGATGACCTGGCGTCCCGGCTGGGCCGGAGCTGCCCGATGAGCCCGTTTCTCGCGGTGTTCCTCGTCCTGGTGCTCGGTGCCACCAGTTACGCGGCCGGCCGGCTGCACGGGCAGCTCAGCTACCGCATCGGCTACCGCTTCGGTTACCGGCAGGGTTACTTCGACGGTGACCGGGGCGCCTGGAACCGGCGTCGTCGGGACGCCCAGGCGGCGATCGCCTCGGCCCTGTCGGTCTCGCCTGCGGGCGTGGTCCGCTCCGCCGGCGCCGTCGAACGCCCCGGCACCACGTACACCGGCTCGTCGTTCAGCGCGCCGGCCGCCCCGATCACCGGGCGGCACCCGACCGGCACGCTCGTCCGACGTACCGGTTGAGGTCGGTCGGCGGGGGCTGCCCCGCCGACCGGCACCACGAGCGCGGTGCGTCGTCCGCGGCGGACACGCACCGTCGGGGTCACGGTCAGACCGGTGACGGTGGCCCCACCGGCCGGGATGCGCGCAGGGGGCATGCATCCCGGCCGGGTCCGCCGCGTTCACCGCCGGTCTCACGGCTGGTGAGAACGTCGACGGAGCGCTGTTCATGAGCGCGTCTTGGGAGATCCACGTTCGGCCTCTAGCCGGGAAGGTCAGGCGGGGCTAGCGTCTAGGCATGGCACGGGGTTCTCCCGAGCCAGCCGGTCCGCCCGGATCTGCGACCTCGCGCATGGGGTTCCGCATCCGACCCCGTGTCCCCGGGCACCGGAGGAGGCGGAACACGGGTGGCGGGTGCCCATCCGTCGGAGCAGGCCTGTGACGACTCGCCGTACCATCGCCGGTGCCGACCAGACCCCGGCCGCGACTGCCACGCCCCGCCGAGCCACCAGGAGCCGCCGTTCGGCGGCCACCGCGCCGGCCGACCCCAAGGAGCCACGACCAGCCGGCCAGGCCTTTGTCCTGGACACGTCGGTGCTGCTCTCCGATCCGGCGGCGTTCCACCGGTTCGCGGAGCACGAGGTGGTGCTACCTCTGGTGGTCATCACCGAGCTGGAAGGCAAGCGGCACCATCCGGAGCTGGGCTGGTTCGCCCGGCAGTCGCTGCGGATGCTCGACGACCTGCGGGTTCGGCACGGCCGACTCGACCGCCCGGTGCCCGCCAACGACGTCGGCGGCACCCTGCGGGTGGAGCTCAACCACACCGACGACGGCGTCCTGCCGCCCGGTTTCCGCACCGAGAGCAATGACGCCCGGATCCTCTCCGTCGCGCTCAACCTCGCCGCCGAAGGGCGGGAGGTGACCCTGGTCAGCAAGGACATGCCGTTGCGGGTCAAGGCGGCCTCGGTAGGTCTGCGTGCCGACGAGTACCGCCACGGCCAGGCCAGCGACCCGACCTGGACCGGCATGTCGGAGATGGAGTTGAGCGAGGAGCAGATCGGCCAGCTGTACGCCGGCGAGACGCTCGATCTCGACGAGGCGGCCGGGCTGCCCTGCCACACCGGTCTGGTGCTGCACTCGGGGCGTGGCTCCGCGCTCGGTCGGGTGCTGCCGGACAAGTCGGTGCGTCTGGTCCGGGGCGACCGGGAGGCGTTCGGGCTGCACGGCCGCTCGGCCGAGCAGCGAATCGCTCTCGACCTGCTGTTGGACGAGTCGATCGGGATCGTCTCGTTGGGTGGCCGGGCCGGCACCGGCAAGTCGGCGCTGGCGCTCTGCGCCGGGCTGGAGGCGGTGATGGAGCGCCGCCGGCACAAGAAGGTGATCGTTTTCCGCCCGCTGTACGCCGTCGGTGGCCAGGAGTTGGGCTACCTGCCGGGCTCGGAGTCGGAGAAGATGTCGCCGTGGGCCCAGGCGGTCTTCGACACGCTCGGCGCGGTGGTGCACGAGAACGTGCTGGAGGAGGTCACCTCACGGGGCATCCTGGAGGTGCTGCCGCTGACCCACATCCGCGGGCGCAGCCTGCACGACGCATACGTGATCGTGGACGAGGCCCAGTCGCTGGAGCGCGGGGTGCTGCTGACCGTGCTGTCCAGGATCGGGCAGGGCTCCCGGGTGGTGCTCACCCACGACGTGGCCCAGCGGGACAATCTGCGGGTCGGCCGGCACGACGGGGTGACGGCTGTCATCGAAGCGCTCAAGGGCCATCCGCTCTTCGCGCACGTCACCCTCAGCCGTTCGGAGCGGTCGCCGATCGCCGCGATGGTCACCGACCTCCTGGAGGACATCCCAATCTGACGGGCCTTATGTGGGCTTATGTCCGCATTTTTGGTGTGGCACAGATCACAAACAGGCTGGTTGGTTTCCCATCAGCCTCACTGTGCGCAATCGTGTCCCACGAGCGTCCATGCACCACCGGAATCGTTGGCGATCGTTCGTCCCGAGACGGACAACATCAGCGAAGGTCGGTGCGTCGGCGCGACCGGCAACCGGTCGGGGCGCTCGTGGCACGGCTGACGGCCCACCTGTGGTCTGCGCCGCGCCACGTCCTTGCTCCCGACGAAGGGACCACTTCGTGAGTCGGCTGTGGAGCCGGTTGGGCGCCCGTACGGCTGCTGTAGCGCTGCTCTCCGTGGGCGTTGCCGGTGGCTTCTACCTGGGCGAAGACCGGGAAACCCAGCAACAGGGTCTGACCGAGCAGGTCAGTCTCGAGGTCGACCGGGCCGACCTCGCGTACCAGCGCGAGCGGCAGGCCGCCCACCAGGTGCAGTTCTCCAAGCAGCGGGCCGCCGAGTACCAGGCCAAGCTGCGGGCGAAGCAGGCCGCCAAGGAAGCCGCCGAGCGGGCCCGCCGGGCCGAGGCCGCCGCGGCGTCCCGCAAGCGCGAACGTGCCGCCGCCAACGCGCCCGCCAAGCCGTACGACGGGCCGATCCCGGCGTCCTGCGCCGAGTACAGCGGCAACCGCAAGACCGGTTGCGCGCTGATGATCAGCGCGGGCTTCGGCATCGCCGAGTTCCCCTGCCTGGAGAAGCTCTGGACCAAGGAGAGCGGCTGGAACCACAAGGCCAGCAACTCCTCGTCCGGTGCGTACGGCATCCCGCAGTCTCTGCCGGGCAGCAAGATGGGCTCCATCGCGTCCGACTGGCGGACCAACCCGGCCACGCAGATCAAGTGGGGGTTGGGCTACATCAAGGGCAGGTACAAGACGCCCTGCGGCGCCTGGACCTACTTCCAGAACAACAACCACTACTGACGGCTCTCGAAGGCGGGGCAGGTGGCTCTCCACTCGCCCCGCCTTCGCGCGTACCCGGACGGGACGTGAGTGGCGGTCGGCCGCTTTTGCTGATAGCAGTTGTGGAGTGACCCTGCACCCGTCAAGCGGCGACCCCTACCGGTTCGGCACCGAGGCGTTCTACGCCGCGCTCGGCCGGGCGTTCGTCGCCATGTGCGCGGTGGTCCCGTTTCTCTTTCTCATCGAGGCCGTCGACCAGGGGCTCGCGTTCGGCCTGGACGCCACCGCCGGCATCATCCCGCAGCGCATCGACGGGCTGGACGGGGTCTTCTTCTCCCCGTTCCTGCACCACGGCTTCGACCACCTCTACAGCAACAGCATCCCGCTGATCCTGCTGGGCACCTTCGTCCTCGCCGCCGGCGCCCGCCGTTTCCTCTGGTCGACCCTGGTCATCATCCTGGTCAGCGGGCTCGGCGTGTGGTTCACCGGCTCACCCAACTCGGTGGTGGTCGGCGCCAGCGGTGTCATCTTCGGCTACCTGGGCATCCTGCTCACCCGGGGCATCGTCGAGCGCAGCTGGTGGAACTTCGCTGTCTTCCTCCTGGTCGGCCTGCTCTACGGCTGGCAGCTGGTCGGCATCCTCCCCACCGATGAGCGGATCTCCTGGCAGGGGCACCTGTTCGGCCTGCTCGGCGGGGTGGTGGCGGCGGTCCTGTTCCGTCGGCGGCGACCCGCCGCGGGCGGCCCGGACTACTCGGGCTCCACGCTCAGCCTGCCCTGAGGCGATTCTCCGGCGTGCCTCTGGAAGGTGCTTGCCCGACCGTCGCCGCCCGCTTACGGTCGAGATCAGCACGCGTTGATCCGTGAGCGGAAAGCGACGGTACGCCATGCGCGAGGTCGATGTCGCCGTGATCGGGGCCGGTCCGGCCGGCCTCTTCGCCGCGTACTACGCCGGGTTCCGGGGGCTGTCGGTGGCGGTGATCGACGCGTTGCCCGAGCCAGGCGGTCAGGTCACCGCCATGTACCCGGAGAAGCTGATCCTCGACGTCGCCGGTTTCCCCGCGGTCAAGGGCCGCGACCTGGTGGCCAACCTGGTGGCCCAGGCGGCCCCGTTCGGTCCGCAGTACCTGCTCGGCACCCGGGCGGAGAAGCTCGCGTACGCCGACGGTCGCCCGGTGCTCGGCCTGGCCGGTGGCGCGCAGCTCGCGTGCGGCGCGATCGTGGTCACCGGCGGGCTCGGCAGCTTCAGCCCTCGGCCGTTGCCGTGCGCCGACGGCGCGCCCGGCTCGGGAATCGTCTACTTCGTGACCGAGCCGACCGAGCTGACCGATCGGGACGTGCTGATCGTCGGTGGCGGCGACTCCGCATTCGACTGGGCGCTGGCGCTGCAACCGCTGGCCAGGTCGGTGACCCTGGTGCACCGCCGGGAGAAGTTCCGGGCCCACGCCTCGACTGTCGCCCGGGTGCTGTCCCTGCCGGTGCGGGTGGTGGTCAACGCCGAGGTCACCAGGCTCCTCGGGGACGGCGTGGTGACCGGTGCCGAGGTGACCGTACGCGGCGGCGCTACCGAGACGTTGCCGGTGGACGTCGTGGTGGCCGCCCTCGGCTTCACGGCCGACCTGGGCCCGCTCGCCGAGTGGGGGCTGCGGCTGGACCGCCGGCACATCCTGGTCGACAGCGCGATGGCCACCAACCTGCCCCGGGTCTTCGCGGCGGGTGACATCACCGAATACCCGGGCAAGGTCCGGCTGATCGCCACCGGCTTCGGTGAGGCGGCGACGGCGGTCAACAACGCGGCCGTGGCCATCGACCCGAGCGCACACCTCTTCCCCGGGCACTCCTCCGACGCCGGCTGAGCGTCGGTATCGGACCCAGGCCGACCTGAGTCCGCATCGAGACGGGTCGACCGGATCCTGAGGGCATGACGGGTTCCGCGACACCGCAGGACGGCGCACCCACCACGCTTTCCTGGCTCTGCCACCCCGCCAGCCTGTTCGCGCTGGTCCTGCTGCTGGTCAACGACCATGTGCTGAAGGCGGCCTTCCCCGGCCTGGTGACCGGCAAGCTGAGCGATATCGCCGGTCTGGTGCTCGCCCCGCCGCTGGTCGCGGTGCTGCTGACCCTCCTGGTGCCACGGCTGCCATCCCGGGCCGCCGCGGTGGCCGGCCTGGTCGCGGTGGGCGCCGGGTTCACTGTCGTCAAATCCAGCGGGTATGCCGCCGAACTCGTCTCCTCCGCCTGGACCGTGCTGGCCGGGCCGTCGCTGGTCCGGGCCGACTGGACCGACCTGCTCACCCTGCCGGCGCTCGGCCTGGCCTGGTGGAGTTGGACGCGGTCACGTCGCCGCCCGGTCCGCCAACGGACCGCCCGGCTGGTCCGGCTGCTGGTGGTGCTGCCACCGGCGGTGTTGGCGGTGGCCGCGACCAGCGTGATCCACTATCCGTACGCGGTGAGCACCGCTCTGCTCGACGGTCAGCCGGCGGTCTCGATCGGCTCGGGCTACGACAACGAGAGCTGGCCGGTCGAGCCGGCCGACGGCAACTGGTCGGTCAGTGCGGACGGGGGGACCACCTGGCGACCCGCCGAAGCCGCCGAGCAACAGCAGTTGTCCCGTCCAGAGGTCGGGCAGCGGCAGGCGTGCGTGCCGGCCCAGCCACAGCGGTGCTACCGGGCGGTCCCCGGTCACCTGCGGGTGGAGCAGAGCGACGACGCCGGTGCGACGTGGCGGAGAGTCTGGGAGGTGGCGGACGTGCGCCGCGAGGCGTTCGCCCGTCGGTTCGACAGTCCGGGCGACATTCGCCGGCACTTCGCCTCCCGTGATCTCATCGTCTATCCCGCCGCCGACGGCGGCCACGAGGTGCTGGTCGCCAACGGCCGGGACGGCTTCCTGCGCCGAGGGTCGGACGGCGGGTGGCGGCGGGCCGGCTTCCTCAGCCAGCGGGATTCACCTGAGGCACGCTCGGACGATGCACTCGTGCTGGAGCGCGGCGGACCCGCCGGCCGCGGCACCGACGCGTTTCTCGCCTTCGCGCTCGCGCTGACCCTCGGTGTCACGGTCACCCTGCTCGCTGCGCACCTGGCGATCCGCCGCGGCGGAGGTCCACGCTGGTGGGGAATCGCCGGCAGCGGGGTGATGCTGGCCGTGGGGATCGTGCTGGCCCTGGCCTGGGAGCGCAACGACGACTCAACGACATTCGATGCCCTGCTGGTCGTCGTGATGCCCGCGTGCCTCCTGACGGCGGTGACCCTGGTCGTCCGAGCCTCCTATCAGGGGGCCCTGCCCCGGTGGATCAGGTGGGCCCTGACCGGGCTTCTGCTCACCGCCGTCCTGGCCGGGCTGCCGCTCATCGGTTGGCTGCACGGCACCCCGTCGCAGACCCGGTTCGCGGTGCCGCTCGCCCTGTTGGGCGCGGTGCCGGGCGTGCTGCTGGCCACCCGGATCGCGGGGCTGGTGGACCCGGCCCGTGGGTTCGAGCGCCGGTACCCGCCGCGCCCGCCCTACCCGCCCTACCCGAATGCGCCCTACCCTCCGCGCCCGTCGGCGGTGCCTGATCCGCCCTACCCGTCGCAGGTCCGGCCGCCCTCCCCGCCACAGGTCCCGCCAGGCTGACCGTTCGGCGGACGGGCTTGGTCAGCGGCGGGCGGGTGGCGCCAGCGCGGCGATCAGTACCGCCACCATGGTCAGCGCCGCCCCGAGCAGGGTGTTCACACCGGGGTGCGAGGCCGCCGTGGGGAGGATGAGGTCCAGCAGGACGGCGCCCACGATCTGCCCGGCGATGGTGGCCAGGCCGAGCAGCAGCACACCGGTGAAGCGGACGATCGCGGCGGCGATCGCGATGAACACGATGCCGATCGGGCCGCCCAGGTAGAGCCACGGCTCGGTCGGCAGGTGGCCGCCGGGCCAGCCGCGTACGGCGATGTCGATCGCGAACGCGACGAGCAGGGTGACAGTGCCGACGGCGAAGTTGACAAGCGTGGCGGTCAACGCACTGTCGGCCGCCGCCCGGACCCGGCCGTTGACGGCCTGCTGCCAGGCGATACCCACCCCGGCGAGCAGCGGTAGCAGGGCCAGCGCCAGCGCGCCCGGGTCGCCAAGACGGTCGCCGACCGCCAGGCCGACCGCCAGCACGGTGAGCACCGCGCCGGCCAGCCGCTGCCGGGTGACCGGCTGCCGGCCGGTCGGCCCGATCCCGGCCCGGTCCACGGCGAGGCTGCTGCCGGTCTGGCCGGCGACCACCGCCACGGTGAAGACCGCCACACCCAACGTGCCGATGGTGAGGCCCTGGGTGGCCACCAGGAAGGCTCCGCACATCCCGCCGAGGCACTGCCAGGGCCGCAGCGTGCCGGTCCGCAGGGCCCGCCGCGTCGCGGCCAGCCCCCGCCGACCACCGGGGGTCGCGGGCACCAGCACCAGCAGCACCAGCAGACCGACGCCGAACGAGACGACCGCGGCGGCGAAACCGTCGTCGAGGCGTACCCCCAGCTCGCCGTTGATTCGCGACTGCACCGCCACCGCGACCCCGGAGGCCGACGCCAGCGCGACGCCGGTGATCCGGCGGGCGGCCGACAGGGTCTGCGGGGTCGCCGTGTCGGTGGCTGTCACTCCTGCTCGGCCAGCGGACGACCATCGAAGTCGACCGCGGAGTAGAGCGCCAGCTTCTCCAGCCGGTGGTACGAGTCGATCACCCGGATGGTGCCGCTCTTCGAGCGCATGACGATCGACTGGGTGTACGCGCCGCCCGCCCGGTAACGCACCCCGCGCAGCAGGTCGCCCGAGGTGACCCCGGTCGCCACGAAGAAGCAGTTGTCGCCGGTGACCAGATCGTCGGTGCCCAGCACCCGGTCCAGGTCGTGCCCGGCGGCGATCGCCTTCTCCCGCTCCTGCTCGTCGCGCGGCCACAGCTTGGCCTGCATCGCACCGCCCATACACTTCAGCGCGCACGCGGAGATGATGCCCTCCGGGGTGCCGCCGATGCCCATCAGGACGTCGACGTCCGACTCGCCCCGGGCCGCCGCGATGGAGCCCGCGATATCGCCGTCGGAGATGAACCGGATCCCCGCCCCGGTGCGACGGATCTGTGCGACCAGGTCGTCGTGACGGCTCCGGTCCAGCACGCAGACGGTCACCTCGGAGACGTCGGTGCCCTTGACCTTGGCGATCCGGCGCAGGTTCTCGGCCACACCGGCGTTGATGTCGATCACGTCGGCGTACGCCGGCCCGACGGCGAGCTTCTCCATGTAGAACACGGCGCTGGGGTCGAACATCGCACCGCGCTCGGAGACGGCGAGCACCGCCACCGCGTTCGGCATGCCCTTGCTCATCAGGGTGGTGCCGTCCACCGGGTCGACGGCGACGTCCACCTCCGGGCCCGTGCCGTCGCCGACGTGTTCGCCGTTGAAGAGCATCGGGGCGTTGTCCTTCTCGCCCTCGCCAATCACCACCACACCGCGCATCTGGATCGAGTTGATCAGCTTGCGCATCGCGTCGACCGCGGCTCCGTCGCCGCCCTCCTTGTCGCCCCGGCCGACCCACCGGCCGGCGGCCATCGCCGCGGCCTCGGTGACCCGGACCAGGTCGAGGGCAAGGTTTCGGTCGAGATCCTGTGGGATCCGCGTCCTGGTGTTCGTCATGACGGCTACTCCTCCTCGCGACGGTGCGGGGACGACCGGCGGCGGGGAGGCCCCCACTGACGGCTTTGTCGCTGATCCTCACACGATGGCCGACCGAGCGTCGGCGCGGGGCGGTGATGGCCCGGATACCGCCGGTCGGGCGGCTGCGAAGATAAGGGGGTGGAACCCGCACAGCCAGCCGACCGCGTACCCGCCGACCGCACGCCGCCCGACGGTCAGCCGCCGGCCGACGTCCCCGCCGGCCGCGGTGGTGAGCCCGCCGCGACTGACCCGACCCCACCGCCGCCGGCGGTGTCCGGCAAGTCCGAGCGGTCGCCGAAGGACATGGCGATCTCGCTGCTGGTGCTGCTCGTCCCGATCGCGCTGCTGCTGGCGTTCTACCGGGGATTCCTCGGCGGCGACCAGGCCACCACCGTCGATCCGGCGCCCGCCATTGAGCAGGCACGTTCGGCGAACGTCTTTCCGGTGAGCCAGCCGCAGGGGCTCGGCGGCGACTGGAAGACGGTAAGCGCCCGCTACCAGACCGTCGAGGACGGTGCGAACCTGCGACTCGGCTACCTCACACCGGAGGGGCGGGGCGTCCAACTGCTGCAGAGCAGCGTCCCGGCGGACCGCCTGCTCCCCGCCGAGCTGACCAGTCAGGGCCAGCCGCAGGGCCCCACCGAGCTGGCCGGGCGCACCTGGCAGCTCTACACGGCCCGGGGAAACCAGCAGGCGCTGGTCCTGCTGGAGCCGACCCGCACGGTGATCGTCGTCGGCGACGCCCGGGACAACGAACTCCGTGAACTGGCCGGCTCGCTGCGCTGACCGACCCGGTGGGGTGGCCCCGCTGGCGCCGAATCTGGGCAACAGGCCCGAAGGGTGATTGTCCGACCCGTCGACAGGGAACAAGGAGGGTGTGATCCGGGCGCGCTGCTCGGCCCGGGTCGCGCGACGCAGCCGACGGTGCTGCTGCGTCGCCCGGTTTCCGGCGCCGTCCAGGTCGTCGGGTGACCCCCTTGGGAGACACGTATGACTGTTCGACGACTCGGCGCCGGCCTGGTAGCCGCCGCTCTGATCACGCCCGCACTGGCCGCCTGCGCCAGCGGAACCGGCACCGCCGGATCGACGCCGTCCCCGACGGTGAGCGCGTCCGGCACGGCGAGCCCGTCCGGTGCCCCGGTCGCGGGTGACGCCAAGCAGGCCCTGCTCGACTCCACCAAGGAGATCAGCAACGGGAACTTCCGGTTCACCCTGGCCGGCGCCGGCTCGACGGCGGAGGGGCTGGTGCACCAGCCGAGCCAGAGCGCGGCGATGAAGATCGCGATCGGTGGCCCCTCGGCCGACCTGGCGATGAAGCTCGACGTGGTCCACTTCAAGCCGGACAGCTGGGTCAAGCTGGAGCTGAGCGGCCCCACCGCCGACAGCCTGCCCGCCATCAAGCAGCTCAACCTCGGCAAGTACCAGCACCTTGACCAGAACCGGATCAAGGGCAACCGCAACCTCGGCTTCGACTTCGAGAAGGTCGACCCGGCCGGTAGCGCGGTGCTCACCCAGGGCATCACCGAGGTCCGCAGCACCGGCACCGGCGCGTACGCCGGCACCATCGACGTCACCAAGGCCGCCGAGGCGGGCTCGTTGAACGCCGCCACGATCGCCGCGCTGGGCACCCAGGCGAAGACCGTCCCGTTCACCGCGAAGGTGGACCCGCAGGGCCGGCTCAGCGAGCTGGTGCTGCAGTTGCCGGCCGCCGGGCAGACCGCCGCCCAGGAGGTCAAGATGACCTACTCCGACTACGGTGCCGCCATCGCCGCGCAGAAGCCGCCGGCGGACCAGGTCGTCGAGGCGCCGGCCGAGCTGTACAGCCTGTTCAACTGACGTACCGAGGTGGGGCGGCTCCGGCCGCCCCACCGGCGGTCGGTCAGGAAGTGGGCTCCTGCCGGGCGGCGTCGATCCGCGCCCGCGCACCATCCAGCCAGCGTTGACAGATCACCGCCAGCGCCTCGCCGCGCTCCCAGAGCGCCAGCGACTCCTCCAGGGACGTGCCGCCGGCCTCCAGCCGCTCCACCACCGAGGCCAGCTCGGCGCGGGCCTGCTCGTAACTGAGCCGTTCGTCCGGCCCGGCCTTCGTGTCGTCAGTCATCGCGTTCATCTCAGCACACCGCTCCCCACCGCGCCGCGTCGCCACTCAGCCATCGACCGTGGCGGCCAGCTCGCCGTCGGCCAGTCGTACCCGCAGCGGGTCGCCCTTACCGACCTCCGCCGCCGCGCGGACCACGTGGCCGTCCGCGCGCTGCACGATCGCGTACCCCCGGTCGAGGGTGGCGGCGGGGGAGAGGGCGCGCAGCCGCGCGAGGGTGTGCCGGAGGTCATCCTCGGCGGCCGCGAGCCGGTGCTCCAGGCAGCGGCCGGCCCGCTGACGCAACGCGGTCAGCTCGGTGGCCCGATGCTCCACCATTACCTGGGGTCGGGCCAGCACCGGCCGCGAACGCAGCCCGTCGAGCCGGTGCGTCTCCCGGTCGACCAGGTTGCGCACCGCCCGTTCGAGGCGGTGCCGCGCCTGACCGATGAGGCGTACCTCCTCGGTGAGGTCGGGGACGACCCGCTTCGCCGCGTCGGTCGGGGTGGAGGCACGGACGTCGGCGACGTAGTCGATCAAGGGCGCGTCCGTCTCGTGGCCGATCGCGCTGACCACCGGCGTACGACAGCCGAACACCGCGCGGCAGAGCGCCTCGTCGGAGAAGGGCAGCAAATCTTCGATGCCGCCGCCACCCCGGGCGATGATGATCACGTCGATGCTCGGGTCGGCGTCCAACACCTTGAGCGCGTCGACGATCTGTGGCACCGCGGACGGGCCCTGCACGGCCACGTTGACAGTCCGGAACTCCACCGCCGGCCAGCGCCGCCGGGTATTTGTCAGCACGTCCCGCTCCGCCGCCGACGCGCGGCCGGTGATGAGCCCGATCCGGCCGGGCAGGAACGGCAGTCGACGCTTGCGGGCGCGGTCGAAGAGCCCTTCGGCGGCGAGCAGCTTCTTGAGCTTCTCCAGTCGGGCCAGCAACTCCCCGAGCCCCACCTGGCGAATCTCGTCGGCCCGCAGGCTCAGCGTGCCCCGGGCGGCGTAGAACTCAGGCTTGGCGTGCAGCACCACACGTGCGCCCTCGCGTAGCTCTGGCGCGCCGGAGTCCAGGACGTCCCGGTTGGTGGTGACGGTCAGGCTCAGGTCGGCCGACGGGTCACGCAGGGTGAGGAAGACAGTGCTGGCCCCGGGGCGACGGCTGATCTGCGCCACCTGCCCGTCCACCCACACCCAGCCCAGCTTGGCGATCCAGGCCCCCACTTTCTGGCTGACCACCCGTACCGGCCAAGGCTCCTCAGCGCTGCTGGCCCCGCCGCTGCCCCCGCCGCTTCCCACCCGCCCACCCTCGCTCACCCGCCCACCCTACGGACCTCCCCGGTGATCAAGAGGTTTGCGTCGGCGCTGGGCGCGTTTCTGACGCAAACCTCTTGATCACCGGGGGCTGGTGGTGGGTTGCTGGCCGGTGCCGGGCTGCGGGGTGGCACGTACGATGGGGTGGTGACTGAGGCTCAGGCGACTCACCGGACCGGCAAGCGCGTGCTCCTGGCCAAGCCCCGCGGCTACTGCGCGGGTGTCGACCGCGCGGTGCAGACCGTGGAGGAGGCGCTGAAGCTCTACGGCGCTCCGATCTACGTGCGCAAGCAGATCGTGCACAACAAGCACGTGGTGCAGACCCTGGAGGCCCAGGGCGCGATCTTCGTGGAGGAGAACGAGGAGGTGCCGGAGGGCGCCACCGTCGTCTTCTCCGCACACGGTGTGGCGCCGGAGGTCCACGAGCAGGCCAAGGCGCGGTCGCTCAAGGCGATCGACGCGACCTGTCCGCTGGTCACCAAGGTGCACCACGAGGCGCGGCGCTTCGCGGCCGAGGACTACGACATCCTGCTCATCGGCCACGAGGGGCACGAAGAGGTCATCGGCACCGCCGGTGAGGCCCCCGCGCACATCCAACTGGTGGACGGCCCGGACGGCGCCGACAAGATCACCGTACGTGATCCGGAGAAGGTGGTCTGGCTCTCCCAGACCACGCTCTCGGTCGACGAGACGCTGGAGACGGTGGCCCGCCTCAAGCAGCGGCTGCCGCTGTTGCAGTCCCCACCCAGCGACGACATCTGCTACGCCACCTCCAACCGGCAGCACGTGGTCAAGGAGATCGCCGCCGACTGTGACGTGGTGATCGTGGTCGGCTCGACGAACTCCTCCAACTCGGTCCGCCTGGTCGAGGTCGCCCTGGACGCTGGCGCCCGCGCCGGTCACCTGGTCGACTTCGCGCACGAGATCGACGACGCCTGGCTGGAGGGGGCCACCACGGTCGGCCTGACCTCGGGCGCGAGCGTCCCGGACGACCTGGTCCAGGAGGTGCTGGTCCACCTCGCCGCCCGCGGCTTCGCCGACGTCGAGGAGATCACCACCGCCAACGAGCGGCTCACGTTCTCGCTTCCGCAGGAGCTGAGGCGGGACATGAAGGCCGCTGCGGCGCGCGGCTGAAGCGCGGGAACGAACTCGGGTCGGCGTACGTCAGATTCGGCATGAGGACTCTTCGGCTCGCCGTCCCCGCGCTGGCCGTCTGCGTGGCGCTGAGCGCCTGCGGCGGCCAGGGTGTCGGGGGCGGCACACCCACCCCGACACCGACGGGAGCGCAGCCGGTGACCAGCCAGCCCACGCCCGACCCGACGCCCTCGCCAGAGACCGGCACCCGGTCCGTGCCGCCCGGCCTGAAGACTCCGAAACCGGGCGGCCCGAGCACGCCGCCGGGCGTCGGGGCCACCACCCTGAGCGGCACCGTGCAGGGCGGTGTGGAGCCCGGCTGCGTACTGCTCGACGGTTACCTGCTGCTCGGCGGCCCGCGTGAGGTGCTGACGCCGGGCGCCCGGGTCGAGGTCACCGGTCGGGTGGAGCCCGGCATGATGACCACCTGCCAGCAGGGCACCCCGTTCGTCGTGACGGCCGCCCACCGATCCTGACCACTCACCCCTGACACGCGGGAGCCCGCCCCCGAACGTGGGGACGGGCTCCTGCTGGTGTTACGAGTGGATCAGTTCACGGCACCGATGGACACGTTGCCGCGACCCACGATGGCACCCTCGCTGGTGACGATCGCCAGTTCACCGGAGAGTTGACGCCCGTCGGCCGGAACGGCCACCGCGGTCACCGTGCCGGTGATGGTGGCCGACTCGCCGTGCATCAGCGGCACCGCCGCGGCCGGAGCGGTGATCGTGCCCAGCGACGCTGACGCGAACGCGTCGTAGTAGTCGTAGGCGGTGCTGGTCCCCGGCCCGTCAACCCCGTACGGCTCCACCACGACGCGGTAGGTGCCAGCGGGCGGGTTGGTCAGCGTGACCGCCTCCTCCGAGTCGCCGTCCGCGGCCCGGCCGACCTCGGTGGTACCCCGGTAGACGAACAGGTCCAGGTCGGCCCCCGCGTTGGCGGGGTTGCCGATCCGGGCGGTGAACGTCGACGTACCCGCCGGGATCTCGACGGTCCACTCCTGGTTGGGACCGCCCTCAGTGATGGTCGGACGCTCGGTCCGCACACCGGTCAGCGCGCCACTGCGGCCGCTGATCGAGACCGGACCGAAGGCGTTGGTGACCTTCCAGCTCACCGGGGTCGGCTCGCCGGCCTCGACACTGGGCAGCTCGACCAGCGCCGGCTCGACCGTCAGGCCCTGCACCCGCGCCTGGAGCTTGAACGGGTTGTTCAGCGCCGGGGACGTCCGCCGCGACTCCACCTCGATCTCCCAGACCCCGGGCAGCGGGTTCTGGTAGTCACGCTCCTGCGGCTTGCAGACGTTGACGTCGGAGAAGTTGGTGTAGCAGACGGTGCTGGTGGTGGCCTCCACCGGCACACCCAACGGGTTGATCGCGATGAACCGGGTCTGCGAACCGGTGGCGATCCCGGAGAGGTTCACCTGGAGGGCCTTGGCGCCCTCCGGCACCGTGACGAAGTACGACGTGAAGCCGTTGCGGTCGACCGAGCCCTCGTTGGTGTACGAGAAGTTGGGCTTCTTCACGTCGTTCGAGGCCACCACCACTGTCGACACCTCGAAGTCGACGACGTTGGTGGCCGGGTCGTCGATCCGCACGATCGCGCCGTGCGCACCCTCGGTGGCCGGCTTGGCGGTGACGCTGATGGTGACGGCCTTGTTGAGCGGCAACGCGACGGTCTTCGGTGCCTTGAAGGTGCCGTCGTTGCCCTGGAGCGTGATGTTGTGCTTGATGGTGCCGGCCGGGCCGCTGGTGCGGGTGAGCTTGACCGGGTACGTCTTGCTCTGGCCGACCTTGTGGCCACCCTCGGACGAGGTGCAACGGTTGTAGACGCCGGTGCCCCGACCCGGGTTCGGTACGAACTTCACACCGTTCCAGATGGTCAGCTGCTCCGCGAGGGGGCTGCAGACCGGCGCGTCGGAGACGTACGACCGGGTTTCGACGCCCTGGCGCAGCAGCTGCCAGGCGCCCGGAACGTTGACCATGCCGTAGCCCTGCGCGTACGTCGGCACGTCCGCGATCGGCTTGGCGGAGGTGAACAGCGCCCGCCGCAGTGCCGCCGGGCTGACGCCCCGGTCGGTGGCCTTGGCGGCCGACAGCAGCAACGCGCCGGCGCCGGTGGTCTGCGGAGACGCCATCGAGGTGCCGTTCAGCATCGCGTAGCCCGGGGGCAGCGCGTATCCGGCCTCGGGGACCGGGGCGCCGAGCTGCCAGGTCGGTGCGGTGGAGATGGCCGAGCCGGGGGCGGCGATGTTCGGCTTGAAGCCGCCGTCCTCGCGCGGGCCACGAGAGGAGAAGTTGAACAAGGCGTTCTTCTTCTTGACGACCGAGCCGTAGTTGGCCAGCCAGGTGTCCTTGCTGATGTTGGCGGCAACGCTGATCACGTTGCTGGCCACCGACGGGTCGCCGATGGTGTTGAGACCCGGGCCGGAGTTGCCGGCCGAGATGACCAACTGCACGCCGTACGTCTCGATCAGTTCGTTGTAGAGGTTCGTCCGCGCGTTGTTGCCGTCGTTCAGGCCCGGAAGGCCACCGATCGACATGTTGACGATGTCGACGCCACGGTTGGCCACCAGGTCGATCATGCCGGTGGTCAGGGCCGCCGCGCTGCAGCCGCCGCCCCAGGAGCAGGCGCGGGCGGAGACCAGCTTGGCGCCGGGCGCGGCGCCGTCGAAGGCCCCGTTGCCGAGCATGTCGTTGGCGGCGGTGATGCCGGCGACGTGGGTGCCGTGGGTGCTCTCGACGATGCCGATGTTCACGTAGTCGTAGGTGCCCGGCAGCCCGATCGGCGTGGTGTTGACGTTCTTGCGGAACTCGACGACGAACGGCTGCCGCTCGGCGACCGGGGTCGCCGGGTTGTCGGTGCCGAAGTAGCCGATGTCGTACTTCTCCTTGTACGGCCGCATGACCGGGTCGTCGGTGAAGTTGAGGTTCTGGTTGGCGTCCACCCGGATGTTGTTGGTGGCCGGGTCGAAGAGCACACCCCAGGTGTCGGTCGTGTCGCCGTCGCGGTTGACGTCACCCCGGGCGTCGCTCGCGGCGGTGACCGACTCGCTGAACAGGTTGAACCGGTACGTGCCGGCCGGTGCCGTCCAGGTGCCGCCGGCGATGGTGAACGACGGGCCGGCGACCTCGGCCTGCATCCGCCGCCACGAGCCGTCCTCCAGCGGATCGGTCGCGGTCACCCAATCGACGATCTTGCGCTCGCCGGTGGTGGTTTGCTGCAACGCCGGGTGGGCAAGGTCCACACCGGAGTCCATGATGCCGATCGTGACGCCCCGGCCGTCCCACTCGGGGTGGGTCGCGGTGAACGCCACCGCGCCGGTCTCGTTGGTGGGCATGTAGGGGTTGTCGGCCGGGGTGGTCTCTCCCGGCGCCCCGACGGTGGCCTGCCGCGCGCCGGCGGTGCCGGTGGGGGTGTTTTCCGGGGCCGGGTCCGGCAGTTGGATGACCTCGTCCAGGTCGACGGCCGAGACGCCGGGCAGCCGCGCCGCCTTGAGGACGCGGTCGGTCGGGACCTTGGCCAACACGAAGCCGACCCGGTCCTGCCGCTGGCTGACAGTGCCGCCGAGCTTCGTGAGGCTGTCGGCGACGTCCCCTGCCTCACCCTTCTCGGTGGCGACGATCAACGTGACGGTCGGGGCCTTCTTGGCGCGGGCCTCGCTGAGCAGTTTGGCGTCGTGGGCGCCCAACGTCTCGGCGGCGGTGGCCGGGGAAGCGTCCGGTGTGGTGGCGGGAGCGGCGGCCGCGGTGGCGGCGCCACCCATGGTCGTCATGGCGCTCGCCGCCAGGACCGACGCGAAGAGCGCGGCTGCGGTGCGCCGGCTCAAGTTTCGAAGTCTGCTCACGTTCTCTTTACCTCCAGAGAACAGGGCCCTTCAGAGAAGGGCGCTCGGGTGAGCAGAATCTTTCGGGGTGTCGACAAGCACTGTCACTACTGGTCAGTCCCTTGTGACCAGTTCGTGACACGCGGGCACACACACTGTCACATAGATGGCTAGCGGGCCGAGACCTCGTCGGCCGGATCGGTCAGCTCGGGTGCCTGCGGCTGCCGGGGCGCCAACTCGACCTGGGCCGGCGTGGCCAACTCGTCGTCCGAGACGCCCAACTCGGCGAGCTTGCGGGCGCTGACCAGCACCCGGGCCTCCAGCGAGCCGACCGCCCGGTTGTAGGCGGTCACCGCGCCGGCCAGCGAGGACCCCAGCTTGCCAACGTGGTCGCCCAGGGTGGAGAGCCGGCCGTACAGCTCCCGGGCGAGGGTGTGCACCGCGAGCGCGTTGCGGGCCAGTGCCTCCTGCCGCCAGGAGTAGGCCACGGTGCGGAGCAGGGCGACCAGCGTGGCCGGCGTGGCGAGCACCACGTTGCGGGTGAAGGCGTGCTCCAGCAGCGTCGGGTCCCGCTGGAGCGCGACGTCGAGGAACGGGTCGGCGGGGACGAACAGCACCACGAACTCGGGTGAGTTGTCGAACGCCGACCAGTACGACTTGGCGGCGAGGGCGTCGACGTGCCCCCGCAGGTGCCGCGCGTGCGCGTCGAGGTGGGTGTCCCGGCCGCGCTCGTCGCGGGCCTCCATGGCTGTCAGGTACGCGTCGAACGGGGCCTTGGCGTCCACCACCACCGAGCGACCACCGTGCAGGCGGACCACCAGGTCCGGGCGCACGACCTGCTGGTCGGTGGCGGCGGTGACCTGCTCGGAGAAGTCGCAGTGCTCCAGCATGCCGGCAGCCTCGACGATCCGGCGCAGCTGGTGCTCGCCCCACCGGCCCCGCACCTGCGGTGCGCGCAGCGCCGCCACCAACTGCTTGGTCTCGGTGCGCAGCTCACCGGAGACCGCGTTCATCGAGCGGACCTGCTCACGCAGCTCGGCGTACGCGTCGACGCGGTCGTGCTCCAGCTCGGCCACCCGCTGCTCGTAGCGGCGCAGGGTGTCGTGCAGCGGCGCGACCGCCCGGGCCACCGCCTCCTGGGACTGCGCGGTCGCCTCGTAGCTCAACGCCCGCATGGACTGCTCCAGCCGACCCTCACCCTCCCGGGTGGCGGCCAGGGTGGCATCCAGGCGGGCGATGTCGGCGGCCGACCGGGACCGGGCCGCGAGCCAGCCCACCGCCCCGCCGGCGCCGAGGCACACGATCACCAGGAGCAGGGTCGAGACGTCCATCACCGGAGCTTGCCAGACGGATACGACGGGCGACCCGGGGGTACGTTCGATGACATGGAACTTGTGCTCTGCCTCGCCGTTGTGCTGGTCGGCGCGCTGGGCGCCGCCGCGCTCATCCGCGCTCAGGCCGGTGCCCGTCGGCGCACCGAGCTCGGCGACGCCCGCGCGGAGGCGCAGCGGTGGTACGAGCGCCTCGGCGGCCAGTTGATGAACCTGCACGGCGAGGAACCAGCGGTACGCCAGGCGCTGGCCGACGCCGGTGAGCGGTACAACGCGGCGGGCTCCCAGCTGGAGCAGGCGTCCACGCCGCACCAGTTCGGGCTGGCCCGGGAGACCGCGCTGGAGGGTTTGGCGTACATCCGGGCGGCGCGTACGGCGCTGGGCATCGATCCGGGCCCCGAGGTGCCGACCCTGGCCGCCGCCCGCGGCGTGGGACAGCTCACCAAGGAACGCGAGGTCGATGTGCAGGGGCAGACCTTCCGGGCCGGGCCGCAACCCGGCCGGGAAACGCCCTACTACTACCCCGGTGGGCGTTATCAGGGTCGCCCGGTGCCCGCCGGCTGGTATTCGACGCCCTGGTGGAAGACGGCGCTGGGTGCCGGCGCCGGTGTGCTCGGCGGCATCCTGATCGCCGACGCGCTTTTCTCTCCCGCCTTCGCCGACCCGGGGTACGGCTACGACGCCGGCTACCAGGAGGGCTTCGGTGACGGTGTCGACCAGGGCGGCGACGGCGGTGACCAGGGCGGCGACTTCGGCGGCGGCGACCAGGGTGGGGACTTTGGCGGCGGGGACTACGCCGGTGGGGACTTCGGTGGTGGCGACTTCGGTGGTGGCGGCTTCGGCGGCGGCGACTTCGGGGGCGGGGACTTCGGCGGCGGCGACTTCTGACCGTCGTTCAGACCTATGGAAACGGACCCCGGTCGCAGCGACCGGGGCCCGTTTTTCGTACCTGTCGATCAGCCGGTGTTGCGCATCCCGGCGGCGATGCCGTTCACGGTGGTGAGCAGCGCGCGTTCCAGTGCGGTGCCGTCGCTCGGTGCGCGTCGGCCGCCCGGTGCGGTGGCGATCGCCCTCCCGGCAGCGCCCGACTCCCGGTACTGCCGCAGCAGCGCCACCTGGAGGTGGTGCAGCGGCTCCAGGTAGGTGTCGCGGACGGCCAGGGTGCGCTGGAGCACCGGCGAGTTCTCCAGCAGGGCCGGTGAGGCGGTCACCGCCAGCACCTCCCGCTTGGTCAGCTCGTACTCCTGCTCGATCTGCTCGAAGATCGGGTGCAGCTTCTTCGGCACCAGCGTCTCGACGTACCGGCGGGCGATGCTCAGGTCGGTCTTGGTCAACATCATCTCGACGTTCGACAGGAACGTGCGGAAGAAGTGCCAGTTGCGGTGCATCTCGGCCAGCACGTCCGCCAGCCCCGCCTCGCGGGCGGCGGCCAGCCCGGAGCCGACGCCGAACCAGCCCGGCACGATCTGCCGGGTCTGCGTCCAACCGAACACCCACGGGATGGCCCGCAGCCCGGACAACCCGGCGCCGGTGTTCGGGCGCTTCGCCGGCCGGGAGCCGATGTTCAGCGCGCCGAGCAGCTCGGTGGGGGTGGACGCCCAGAAGTACGCGGGCAGGTCCGGGTCCTCGACCAGCGACCGGTAGGACCGGAACGCCGACTCGGAGACCACATCCATCGTCGCGTCCCAGCGCTCCAACATCTCGGCCGGCTGCCGGGGTGCGGTGTGCAGCAGGGTCGCCTGGAGCACCGCGGCGAGGGTGAGCTCCAGATTCTCCCGGGCCAGCGAGGGCAGGGTGTACTTGTCGGAGATCACCTCGCCCTGCTCGGTCACCTTGATCGCGCCGTCCATGGTGCCGTACGGCTGCGCCAGGATCGCCTCATGCGTCGGCCCGCCGCCGCGCCCGACCGTGCCGCCCCGGCCGTGGAACAGCCGCAGGTGGACACCGTGCCGGGCGGCCACGTCGCGCAGCGCGCGCTGCGCCCGGTGGATCGACCACTGGCTGGTGGTGATCCCGGCTTCCTTGTTCGAGTCGGAGTAGCCGAGCATGACCTCCTGCACGTCACCCCGGGCCGTCACCAGCGCCCGGTACGCGGGCAGCGACAGCAGCTCGTCGAGGAGTTCGCCGCCGGAGTTCAGCTCGGCCGGGGTCTCCAGGAGCGGCACGAACCCGACCCGGGCCCGACCGCTGTGCACGTCCACCAGACCGGCCTCGCGGGCCAGCACCACGGCGGCCAGCACGTCGTCGACACCCAGGGTCATCGAGATGATGTACGACTCGATCACCTCGGCGCCGAACCGGTCCTGTGCCTCCCGGATGGTCCCGAACACGTCGAACGTCTTGCGGGCCGGCTCGGACAGCGACGTGTCGACCGTCGACAGCGGACGGCGACCGGTCAGCTCGTCGGCGAGCAGCTTGGTGCGTTCCAGCCGGGTCAGCGCCGGGTAGTCGGAGACCTCGCCGACCGCTTCGTAGAGCTGCGCGAGCACCGCGTGGTGCGCCTCGGCGTGCTCCCGGACGTCCATGGTGGCCAGGTGCAGGCCGAACGCGGAGACCGTACGGATGGTGGAGGCCAGCCGGCCGACCGCGGTGAGCTGCCCGGAGTTGCGGGCCAGCGAGGCGCGCAGCAGGTCGAGGTCGGCGATCAGCTCGGCGGAGCCCCGGTAGTCCCGACCCGGTACGTGGGCGGTGCCCTGGCGCAACCTCAGCCGGGTGTTGGCGAGCTTCGC
The DNA here is from genome assembly GCF_007827755.1 of Micromonospora sp. CNZ322. Taxonomy (NCBI): domain Bacteria; kingdom Bacillati; phylum Actinomycetota; class Actinomycetes; order Micromonosporales; family Micromonosporaceae; genus Micromonospora; species Micromonospora sp. CNZ322. The sequence continues at coordinate 663,725 of NZ_VITD01000001.1, read as the reverse complement.
CTTCACGCAGCGTGCCTTGAGCCGGTACGGCTCCTCCGCGTTGACCCGGCGGAAGCGCTGCGCCACCTCGGGCAGCGCGTCCAGGTCGGCGGCGAGGCTGGCGGAGAGGTCCAGGGACACCCCGCGCAGTCGGCGGGACACCGAGACCTCGTTGATCAGGTGGTCCATCGCCTTCTCGGTGGCCGCGATGCCGTGCTCGTGCTGGATGGTCAGCACCTCGCGGGTGACCGCCGGGGTGACGAACGGGTTGCCGTCGCGGTCGCCGCCGATCCAGGTGCCGAAGCTCAGCGGCCGGGCCGTCGGCGAGGTCTCCACGCCGAGCGTGCGCAGCGTGTCGGCCAGGTCGTCGAGCACCTGCGGGGCGGCCTCGGCGTACAGGTCGCGCAGGTAGTAGATCGCGTTGCGGGCCTCGTCGGTCGGGTCCGGCCGGTCGAGCCGCAGCTCGTCGGTCTGCCACATCAGGTCCAACAACTCGGCCAGCCGACGGTTGGCCGGGCCCTCGTCGCTGGCGCCGTAGAGGATCGCGTTGGCGGTCTCGGTGTCCAACTCGTCGGCGATCGCCCGCAGCTTGGACAGGATCGAGCGACGGGCCGCCTCGGTCGGGTGCGCGGTGAAGACCGGTCGCACCGCCAGCCGGCGAGCCGCGTTGGCGATCTCCTCGGCCGGCACCCCGCGCTCGGCGATCATCTTGGCGGCCTGGTCCAGCCAGCCGCCCTGCACCGCGCGGCGACGGCGCAGATCCCGTGCACGGTGCACCTGCTCGGTGATGTTGGCCAGGTGGAAGTAGGTGGAGAAGGCGCGGGCCAGCTTGGTGCCGGTGGTGACGTCGAGCCCGCCGAGACGCTGGGCGGCCGCCGGGGCGTCGGAGCGAACCTGGGCGCGGATCTCCTCGACGAGGTCGAGCAGCGGGCGACCCTCCTGGCGGGCCAGGGTCTGGCCGAGCAGGGTGCCGAGTCGGCGAATGTCGGCGCGCAGTGCGGCGTCCGGGCCGTCGTGGTCGTGCTGGTCGGTCACGATGCGCTCCCTTACGTGGGTACGAAGGACAGCGCTGTCCGACTTACTGGATGGTATCCGCGCGCCGGGGATGTCTGGAGGGCCCCCTGGTGATCCACTGCCCTCGGGAGGGTGTTTTCCGGGGTGATCTCAACCACCGTCGCGGTCCGGCGAGGGGCCGGAGGGGGCGGCCCGGCGACCCCGGACCAGGCTCGCGCTGACCAACCCGAGCGCTCCGAGCACCGTCCAGATCCCGAGGGCGAAAGCCGGCCAGCCGGCCGACCGCCAGTCGAAGTACACGGCGGCCTTGGTCAAATCGTTGGCGAGCCCGGGGATGTTCCAGCGGTGCATGCCGCGCAGCACCCCGGGCAGGAACTCGGGCGCGTAGATGCCGCCGGACCCCGGGTTGCCGAGCACCACCAACAGCAGGATGACCAGCGCGGTGCCCGCGACGCCGAGCCAGCCCTGGATGGCGCTGGCGAACATGGCGGCGGCGAAGACGGCCAGCGCGCCGATGGCGGCGATCGTCGGCACGTCGTGGTGCCAGATGTCCAGGACGGGTCCGACCACTACCGCGCCGGCGATGCCGAGCAGCACGCTGTAGACAGCCAGGGCGGCGATGCGCAGTCCGGCCCGTCGCGCCGTTCGGGGGGTGGTGCCGGCGGATATCCCGAGCACGGTCGAACCCAGGTAGCCGCCGAGCACGTACCCGACGTTCAGGTAGAAGGGCACCACCCCGCGCGGGTCGGCCGGGGTGACCGGCACCTCGTCGACGATCTGGAGCGGGGTGCCGGTGCGGGTGGTGGCGGTGCCGAGGACCTCCTTGATCGCGCTGGTGGCCGAGGGGCCGGAGGCGCTCGCCACGGTGAGGACCAGGCCGTTGTCGGGTCCGGTGCTGAGCACGGCGTACACCGCGCGGCTCAGCAGTCCGTGCTCGGCGGCGCCCGGGTCGTCGTACTCGATGGGTTTGAGGATGTTGGTCTGGCCGCGCACGGCGTCGAGCGTCGCCCGGGCGCGTTGGTCGCCGGAGACGACGCCGATCGGCACGTCGCGGGGTGTGGGCTGGTGCAACGCGCCGACGTAGGCCGCGATGAACGCCGTGGCCAGCACGAGGGTGCCGAGGAGCAGTCCGATGCTGCGCGGCGCCCAGTCGCGAGCTGTGCCGTGCGAGTCCTTGTCCACGTTGTCAGCCTATGGTCCGTTTTGCAGACCGCAGGGTGGAACCAGTTGGCCGCGCGCCCCCACGGTGCGGCAGAGACCGGCCGCCGGCCGTGCGTCGACGGCCTCGCGGGTGGCGTCAGGGGTTGACGACGGCGAAGGCGCGAACGGGGAAGGTGCCCATGCCGGCCACCATCGGCGGGGCAGCGGTGAACCGGAACCCGCTCGGCGGCAACGCGTCCAGGCCGGTCAGGTGCTCGACGATCTGGATGCCGGCGGCGAGCAGCGTGCTGTGCGCGGGGCGTACGCCAGCGGCCGCCGGGCTCATGTCGTCGATGTTGATCGAGTCGATGCCGACCAGGGCCGCCCCCGCGTCGACCAGCGCCTGGGCGGCGTCCCCGGTCAGGTACGGCGCGTCCGGGGCGCCGTACCTCTCGGTGCCGAAGTGCGCGTCCCACCCGGTGTGCAGCAGCACCGCCTGGCCGGTCACCTCGTACGGGGCCAGCATCAGCCGGTCCACCGCGCGGATGCCGGCCGGCACCCGGACCACCACCCCCGGTAGATCGGCGAGACGGTCCAGCGGCACCCCGGTCAGGTCGTCCCGGCCGGCCCAGCGGTGGGCGGGGGTGTCCAGGTACGTGCCGGTGTTGGCGATCATGTCGATTCGGGCCACATGGAACTCGGTGTCCTGGGCGTACCGCTCGCGGGATGCCGCGAAGGTCAGCCAGTCGGTGATCCGGGGGCCCGGCCAATCCGGCAGGGTGGTCATCCCGTCGCTGATCACGTGGCTCAACTCGACCAGCCGACGACCGGCGCCGGATCCGTCGACCGCGACACCCCGGCCACCCTTGTGCGGCTCCTCGATGATCGTCTTGGCGCTGATCCGGACGTCGGCGACCATCAGCAGCCCGAAGTGCCGGACGAACAACGCCGCCAGGTCGCCGTCGGTGATCTCCCGACCGGGAATGTCCAGCCGGAACCCCTCGGTACGCAGCCCGCCGCCGTTGGCGAAGCTGACCTCCGCGTCGAACTGTGCCCGCCACTGTCACCCATACCGAAACCCGACCACGCCCGCCGTCAGTGGTCAAGATCCGCCAGGATGGCGCGACAAGCGGTCGCGTGGCGGAAGATCCACTCGGGTTCAAGGAAAGCGCGGTGTCGACGTGCCGAGGATGCCCCGATTTCCTTGAAGTCGACTGGATCAACAAAGCCCGGGGCGGCGGCAGGAATGGTCGCCTGGTGTCGCCATTCAGACTCGGGTCAACGTGGGAATACATGTGCTGCGTCGATCTAATACAGTGACGTCCGTAATGGTCGGACAAGGGTAAAGGTGATCGAGGATAGGTGCAGCAAGTTACGGGGGGATTGTCATGGAGAAGGGCATGCGCGCGAAAGAGCATTCTGGGAACGTCGTTGCGCCGGCGGCTGCCGACGTCAGCGACATTCCTCTCACGCCTCGGGAGCGCCGCATCGTGAAATTGCTGGCCGCAGGCTATACGGACGAGGCGGCAGCCCGCGAGCTGGAGATCAGTCGACGGACGGTCTGCTATGCCGTGCGAGGGTTGATGGTGCGGATGGGTGCCGGGAGCAGGTTCCAGCTCGCCTGGCTGTTGAAGTCGTTGGCAAACTCCGATCGGAGCGGCCGATCGCCAGAGGGGCGCGTCGTCACCACGCGCCCCCCTGGTCGACAGGGTCACACGTAGTAGCCGTACACGCCCCACGAGGTCCGTGACGTTCCGCTCGGGCAGGTTCCGAACGAGTAGCGCCGATCGCCGGCCCAGCGCTCCGGCCCGTAGTACGTGCGGCTGTTGCTGCAGGCGACCCAGCCCTGGTAGCGGGCGTCTGGCCCGTTGCCGTCGCACCACCCGCCGCCGCTGCGCGAGTTGGCGGGGTTCGGGAGCTTGTAGCACATGCCCAGCCATCCGGCCGCCATGGTCGCTGACCTCGCTCCGGTGGTCGCCGTCTGGTCGGACTCGCCGCCAGCGGCGGACGCCGGGCCGGCCAGGCCCGCGAGGGCGACGCTGATGGTGGCCGCGACCACCATCACCCTTGTCTGCATTTTCTTCACGCTTTTCATCCCCTCTCCCGAGCCCTTGTGGGCTCAATGGTCGATGTCATCGCGACGACTTCCTTCACGGTACATACGGCTATCGAGGATCGACTATTGATTTGCGCAATTGTGCTGCGCAAAGATGCAGGCGGTACGGGTCCGACCTTTTCTTTCGTGGCTGCCACTGTCGGCGAGGTGGAATTCGGCCGGCCATCGCAGGTGCGCGGAGCCTCGGCGCGTTCAGCTGATCGAGTGCGTCGACAGTGCTCGGCCTGGCTGGTCGACCACGAGGCGACGGTGGTCGACTCAAGTTGGAGTTGGGCATCTCATGAGCGACGTCACCGTGGTCCAATCGACCGGGACGCGCCCTGCCGGTCAGGAGAGCGGGATGGTGTCGGGGTCCCGCTGGCGTCTCGGCTGGCCGGGGAGCGGGAAATGGCTGACCCGCGGAGATAGGCTTGCCGGGTGCACCCCCCGTCCGGCTGGACGAGGGGCCGCCGTCGTGTGCGTCGACTCCCCGGGAAGGATTTCCCTTGCTCACCGGTCTGTTCACCGCCGCCCTGGCCGACCCCGGGCTGACCCGGGCGCGTGACCTGGCGCGCTCCGGTGCCGCCCAGGTCGACGGCCTCGACATCACCGCCCCGGCGGCGCTGCGCCCGTTCGCCGTCGCGGCGGTCGCCGCGGACAACGACGGCGCCGGGCGACCGGTGCTGGCGGTGACCGCCACCACCCGGGAGGCCGACGACCTGGCCGCCGCGCTGGGCGGGTTGCTGCCGGCCGAGCAGGTAGTGGTCTTCCCCTCCTGGGAGACGCTGCCGCACGAGCGGCTGTCCCCCCGCTCCGACACGGTCGGCCGGCGGCTGGCCGTGCTGCGCCGGCTGGCGCACCCGGAGGCGACCGACGCGCACGGCGGCACCGGGCCACTGCGAGTGGTCGTGGCCCCGGTCCGTTCGCTGCTCCAGCCCCAGTTGAAGGGGCTCGGCGATCTGGAGCCGGTGCAGCTCGCCGCCGGCGAGGAGGCAGACCTGGAAGAGGTCGCCCGCCGGCTGATCGACATGGCGTACGCCCGGGTCGACCTGGTCACCAAGCGCGGCGAGTTCGCGGTGCGCGGCGGCATCCTGGACGTCTTCCCGCCCACCGACGAGCACCCGTCCCGCGTCGAGTTCTGGGGCGACGAGGTGGAGGAGATCCGCACTTTCGCCGTCGCCGACCAACGGACCATCGAGCAGGTTCCGCTGCTCTGGGCACCGCCCTGCCGCGAGCTGCTGCTCACCCCGGCGGTCCGCGACCGGGCCGCCGCGCTCGCCGAGCAGCACCCCGAGCTGGCCGAGATCCTCGACAAGCTGGCCGAGGGCATCCCGGTGGAGGGGATGGAGTCGCTGGCCCCGGTGCTGGTCGGCCCCGACTCACTGGAGCTGCTGCTGGACGCCATGCCGGCCGGCACCCACGTCCTGCTCTGCGACCCGGAACGGATCCGCACGCGGGCGCACGACCTGGTGCGTACCTCGGAGGAGTTCCTGCAGGCCAGTTGGGCCGCCGCCGCGGTCGGCGGCCAGGCCCCGGTGGACGTCGGCGCAGCCGCCTTCCGCACCCTCGGCGAGGTACGCGCCGCCGCAGGCAGGCTCGGCCAGCCGTGGTGGACGCTGTCCCCGTTCGGATTGGTGGACGACCCTCATTCGGTCCGGAGTGCCGGCTCCCGGCGCGGAGGCCGAATTATGGTCGATGGGGAGACCGCGGAGACGCGGCAGCCCTGGGAGGACGCGCCCGAGCAGGCCGCAGTCACTCCGGACGACGCCATCGCGGTGACCCTGTCCGCCCAACCGGCGCCGCTCTATCACGGCGAGACCTCGCGGGTGGTCGACGACCTCAAGCGCTGGGCCGGCGAGGGTTGGTCGATCGCGCTGGTCTTCGAGGGGCACGGCCCCGCCCAGCGCGCCGTGGAGGTGCTGCGCGACGCCGGCCTGGGTGCCCGGTTGACCGAGGAGGTGCCGACCGCGCCCGTCCCCGGCGAGCTGGTGGTCACCTGTGGCGCACTGAGCAGCGGGTTCGTCGACGAGGCGTCCCGCTTCGTGCTGCTCACCGGCAATGACGTGACCGGCGGTCGGGGCACCTCGACGCGGGACATGCGCAAGATGCCGAGCCGGCGGCGCAACACCATCGACCCGCTGGAGTTGAAGGCCGGCGACCACGTGGTGCACGAGCAGCACGGCATCGGCCGCTACGTCGAGCTGGTGCAGCGCACAGTCAACGGGGCCAGCCGCGAATACCTGGTGATCGAATACGCGGCCAGCAAGCGTGGTCAGCCCGGCGACCGCCTGTTCGTCCCCACCGACCAGCTCGACCAGCTCTCCCGCTACGTGGGCGGCGAGCAGCCGACCCTGCACAAGATGGGCGGCTCGGACTGGCAGAAGTCCAAGGCCCGGGCCCGCAAGGCGGTCCGGGAGATCGCCGCGCAGCTCATCCAGCTCTACGCCGCCCGCAAGGCGTCCAAGGGGCACTCGTTCGGCCCGGACACCCCGTGGCAGCGTGAGCTGGAGGACGCCTTCCCCTGGCAGGAGACGCCGGACCAGCTCGCCGCGATCGACGAGGTCAAGCGGGACATGGAGCAGACCGTCCCGATGGACCGGCTGATCTGCGGTGATGTCGGCTACGGCAAGACCGAGATCGCGGTCCGGGCGGCCTTCAAGGCGGTGCAGGACGGTAAGCAGGTGGCGGTGCTGGTGCCGACCACCCTGCTGGTTCAGCAGCACTACAACACGTTCGCCGAGCGGATGAGCCAGTTCCCGGTCGAGATCCGGCAGCTGTCCCGGTTCCAGACTCCGAAGGAGACCGAGCGGACGCTGGAGATGGTCGCCGACGGCACCGTCGACATCGTCATCGGCACGCACCGGTTGCTCCAGACGGCGACCCGCTTCAAGCAGCTCGGTCTGGTGATCGTCGACGAGGAGCAGCGCTTCGGTGTCGAGCACAAGGAGCACCTGAAGACGCTGCGCGCGTCGGTCGACGTGCTCAGCATGTCGGCCACCCCGATCCCGCGCACCCTGGAGATGGCGATCACCGGCATCCGGGAGATGTCCACCATCGCCACCCCGCCGGAGGAGCGGCACCCGGTGCTCACCTTCGTCGGCGCGCAGGACGACCGGCAGGTCGCCGCGTCCATCCACCGTGAGCTGCTCCGCGACGGGCAGGTCTTCTACCTGCACAACCGGGTCGAGTCGATCGACCGGGCGGCACGGCGGCTGCGGGAGCTGGTGCCCGAGGCGCGGGTCGCGGTGGCGCACGGCCAGATGGGCGAGGACGCCCTGGAGAAGGTCATGGTCGGCTTCTGGGAGAAGGAGTTCGACGTCCTGGTCTGCACCACGATCGTCGAGTCGGGCATCGACATCCCGAATGCCAACACCCTGATCGTGGAGCGGGCCGACCTGCTCGGCCTGGCCCAGCTGCACCAGATCCGGGGCCGGGTCGGCCGGGGCCGGGAGCGGGCGTACGCCTACTTCCTCTACCCGCCGGAGAAGCCGCTCACCGAGCACGCCCACGAGCGGTTGGCGACCATCGCCCAGCACACCGAGTTGGGTGCTGGCATGTACGTGGCGATGAAGGACCTGGAGATCCGGGGCGCCGGCAACCTGCTCGGCGGCGAGCAGTCCGGGCACATCGAGGGCGTCGGCTTCGACCTGTACGTGCGGATGGTCGGCGAGGCGGTCTCCGCGTTCAAGGGTGAGCGGTCGGAGGACGAGCCCGACGTCAAGATCGACCTGCCGATCGACGCGCACCTGCCGCACGACTACGTGAGCGTGGAGCGACTGCGCCTGGAGATGTACCGCAAGCTGGCCGAGGCGCGCGACGAGGAGCGGCTGGGTGAGGTGGTCGCCGAGATGAAGGACCGGTACGGCGAGCCGCCGGCCCCGGTGCAGAACCTGGTGGAGGTGGCCCGGTTCCGTCTGCTGGCCCGCCGCTACGGCCTCACCGACGTGTCCATGCAGGGCAAGCACGTGCGGTTCGGCCCGCTGCCGTTGCCGGACTCGAAGCAGATGCGGCTCAAGCGCTACCACCCGGACGCCGTCTACAAGCAGGCCACCGACCAGGTCAGCGTGCCCCGACCGACCACCCGTCGGATCGGCGGCGAGCCGCTGCGTGACCAGGCGCTGCTCCAGTGGTGCGCGCAACTGCTCTCCGATGTGCTCGGTGCTCCCGCCCCAATCACCGTCGCCGCGAGCGCCTGAACCTGCGGTGTGCTCTCGACCAGGGACGGTCGCGTCGACGCCGTCCCTGGTCGTGGGATGAGCGGAGGTGGGGGGCGTCACAACCCCGGGTGACGGCGTGAGAGAGTGACGGCTATGCGTGCTCGCCGTCTTGCCGCCGTCGCCACTGTGGCGCTCGGCCTCGTCGCCCTCTCCGGTTGCCGTGCTGAGCCTGGTATCGCCGCTTACATCGGTGACCAGCGCATCACCGACGTTCAGGTCACCACCGCGATGAAGGACCTGCGGACGAAGAACCCGGCGCCGGAGTCATCCGCCAGTGGGCAGCCCGAGGCGGCGCAACCGACCCTGCCCAAGGTGGCCGACGTGGTTCGGACCATGGTGCTGACCAAGGTGTGCGAGAAGCTCTCCGCCGAGAAGAACTACCAGCCGCGCGGCCAGGTGGCGGCCGACCAGGCCGCCCAGCAGCTCGGTCTCGCCCCGGAGACCGGGCACGTGCGGGAGGTGGCGAAGCTCTTCACCTGCCTGTCCGGGTTGCCGGCCGAGCCGGTCGAGCCGACCAAGGAGGAGATCGCCGACGTGATCGCCGCCGGGCGTGCGGCCGGCAAGATCCCAGCTGAGGTGACCGATGCGGACGCCGCCCAGCAGCTCGACGGCGAGCAGCTACGCGGCGCGCTGGCGACCAAGCGGATCCTGGCCGAGGCGGTCGGTCGTTACGACGTCACCGTCAGCCCTCGGTACCGTCCGCTTGAGTTCCCGCTTCTCAGCTTCGCCGGTGACGCACCCGCGGTGAGTGTGCCGTTGGGTGAGCCCGCCTCTGACGCGGTCACCGACATTTCCACCCCGGAGGGGCCGACCGGGACGCCGGAGGCCGAGGGCACGGCCAGCTGAGCATGACCGCACGGATCGTCCTCCTGGTCACCTCACCTCGGTTGCCCGCCGGTCTGTTGACGGCCGCGGCCTGGGACGTCGTACGCCAGCACCCGGTGTTGACCGGCGCGGACAGCGAGTTGACCACGGCCGTGCGCCAGGCGGGCGCCGAGGTCACCGTGGTGGACGGTCCGGCGACGCAGCCGTTGCTGGACGCGGTGGCGACGCACGGCACTGTGGTGTGGCTGGCCGGTCCGGCGGGTGACGAGGCGCTGGCCCGGGAGTTGGGTCTGCGGCTGGCCCGGCAGCCCGGGTTGGCCGAGATGGAGTTGATGTACGGCTCGTGGGATCCGCCGGGTGCTCGGCTGCTCGACGCGGTGGCCGTGCTGGATCGACTGGCCTCTCCGGGTGGCGACCCGTGGAAGCGGGCGCAGACGCACCGCAGCCTCGCCGGTTACCTGCTGGAGGAGAGCTACGAGGCGTACGACGCCATCAGCGCCGACGACACCGACGCGCTGCGCGAGGAGTTGGGCGACGTGTTGTTGCAGGTGGTGCTGCACGCGCGGCTTGCCGAGGAGTTGCCCGAGGACGAGCGGTGGACCATCGACGACGTGGCCGGTGGTCTGGTCGACAAGATGATCCGGCGTAATCCGCACGTCTTCGCCGGTGCTGAGGCGGGCACCCTGGAGGAGATCACCGAGAACTGGGAGCGGATCAAGCGGGCGGAGAAGGCACGGCATTCGGTGTTGGACGGCGTGGCCCTGAGTCAGCCCGCGCTGGCCCTGGCAGCGCAGATCCTCGACCGCGCCGCCCGCAGGGGCATCGAGGTTCCGCCCCCGTTGGCGGACACCCAGGTGGACGCCGAAGCGCGACTGGGTGCCAGCCTGCTGGCAACGGTCGCCGCGGCCCGCGAGGCAGGCATCGACCCAGAGGCAGCCCTCCGCCGCGCCACCCTGGCCTACGCCGAAGCCATCCGCCAAGCCGAACCCCCACCCGCGCCCGCCAGCCCGCGGTGATCAAGAGGTTTGCGTCAGGATTCGGCTCGAGCCTGCCGTAAACCTCTTGATCAACCCGACGGTGCGGGGGCGGTGGGCGGAACCGGCGGCCTGGGGTGGGGCGGTCGGTAGGGTGGGGCGGTGGAAGCGTTTGGGGTGCTGGCTGAGCGGGTTGTCGAGGCTTTACTGGAGTCACGGCCGGGGGTTGCCACCGCCGCCGGGGACCACCGGTTCGACGACCGACTGCCGGACCTGTCCGCCGACGGGTTGACCGCCGATCGGGCGATGCTCTCCGACGCGGGGAACGCACTGTCCGAACTGGACCCGGACTCGCTCGACGTCGATGAGCAGGTCGACCACGCGCTGCTCACCTCATTCGTGGACCGGGAGCTGTTCGAGCTGACCGAGATCCGCTCGCACGAGTGGGATCCGCTGCGGCACAACCCCGGCCCGCTGCTGCACCCGCTGCTGGCCCGCCCGTACGCCCCCGCGGACGTGCGGCTGACCCAACTGGCCGGCCGGCTCGCCGCCGTACCGGACGCCCTCGCCACCGCCCGCGCGACGCTGCGGGACATGCCGCGCATCCACGCGGAGACGGCGGTGGGGCAGTTCACCGGCACGGCCGCGCTGATCCGCGACGAGCTGCCGCCGTTGCTCGCCCAGGCGCCGGGCCACCTCGACCGGGTCGAGCCGGCGGCCACCGCCGCGATCGCCGCGCTGGAGGAGTTCGTCGCCTGGTTGCGCACCGGCCTGGCCGCCGATGCCGGCCCCGGCCGTGACCCGCGACTGGGCCGGCGTCGCTGGGAGGCACGGCTCTGGCACACCCTCGACACCGAGTTGGGCGCCGCCGAGATCCAGCGTCGCGCCTGGGCCAACCTGGACCGCGTCACCGGGGAGATCCGCGAGGCGGCCGTCGAGCTGGTCGGTGGTCCGGCCGACGACGCGACAGTACGTCGGGCGCTGGACCTGCTCGCCGGCGAGCACCCGAACGACGCGACGATCGTCGAGCTGGCCGGGGTGACCCTGGACGAGGCGACCGACTTCGTCCGCGCACACGACCTGGTCACACTGGTCGACGACCGCTGCGTGATCCAGGAGATGCCGGAGTTCGCCCGGGGGGTCGCGGTGGCGTACTGCGACGCGCCCGGCCCGCTGGAGACCGCCGCCGTGCCGACCTTCTACTGCATCGCGCCCACCCCGTCGGAGTGGCCGGCAAAGCGGGTCGAGTCGTTCTACCGCGAATACAACGACCACATGATCCGCAACCTCACCGTGCACGAGGCGATGCCGGGGCACTTCCTCCAACTCGCCCACGCCCGCCGCTACGTGGGTGGGACGCGGGTCCGCGCGTTGGCCGAGTCCGGCCCGTTCATCGAGGGCTGGGCGGTCTACGCGGAGGAGCTGATGACGGGGCTCGGCTTCGGCGGTCTGCCGGTGCGGTTGCAGCAGCTCAAGATGCAACTGCGAATGACCATCAACGCGCTCCTCGACCAGTTGGTGCACGCCGAGGACCTGCCCGAGGCCGAGGCGATGGCGTTGATGACCGGGCGCGGCTTCCAGGAGGAGGGTGAGGCGGCCGGCAAGTGGCGGCGCGCGCAGCTGACCTCCACCCAGCTCTCCACCTACTTCGTCGGGTACAGCGAGGTGGCCGAGATCGCCGCTGCCCGCCCCGACGGGGTGTCGGTCCGCGGCTGGCACGACTCGATGCTCGCCCACGACTGCCCGCCCCCGCGCCACCTGCGCACCCTGCTCGGTCTCTGAGGAGAAAGCGCGGGCCGCGCGGGTTTCAGCGCCGCCCGGCGGTCATCGTCGCGTCGATGAGCCAGCGCGAGATGGAGTACGCGGGCGGCAGTTGCGCCGGCAGCGCATCCAGGCCGAACCACTGAGCCCTGGTCAGCTCCCGCCCGTCGACCACCGGTTCGGCGTGCGGGTCGGCGGCACGGGCGGTGAAGCCGGCGAGCAGCACGCCCGGGCCGGAGATCGCCCACGGTTGGCTGCCGAAGTAGGCCAGCCGGTCGACGGGCAGCCCGACCTCCTCGCCGACCTCCCGGTGTACCGCCGCCTCAAGTGTCTCGCCGGCTTCGACGAAGCCGGCCACCAGCGCCCACAGCCCGGTCGGACCGGTGGCGTGCCGGACCAGCAGCAGCTCGTCAACGTGCCCGGGTGGGCCGGGTCGGGTGATCGCCACCAGTACGGCGGCGGAGAGCTGCATCGGCACGTACAGGCCGCAGCCGGGGCACTGTCGGGCGGTCTCGCCGGGCAGGTCGGTCAGCTCCGCTCGGCAGGCGCCGCACCACCGGTGGGTACGCCGCCAGGTCAGCACCGCCAGCGCCCGGCCGGCGAGCGTGGCGTGCGGCTCCGGCACCTCGGCGGCGAGTGACGCCCAGGCGCGCGCCGGACCGGGAAGGTCGTTGGCTGTGGTGGTCAGGTCGGCGCCCCAGGCGGGCACTCCGTCGAGCGTGCCCAGCGGCACCCAGTCAGTGTCGGCGGGCAGGTCGGCGACGCGGAGGAGTTGGCCGTCGACGCCGGTCAGCAGCTTCGCGCCGGTCACCGGCAGGGCCAGGTCGCCGGGGCCGGGAGGCAGGCTCCGATCGGCTCCCGGCAGGAACCCGCCGGGCGGCGCGGGCGTGATCCCGCCGAGCGGCGTTCCGGACGCGGACCCACCGGGCGGCGCGACGGTTGGGGGCTCGACCGGTCGGTCACGAGCCGCCGGGGCGGCGGTCGACGACATCGGCGCCGGCGGGCGGTTCGAACGCGCCCTCGTCGACGGTCGCGGAGTAGTTGCTCAGTGCCAGCTCCATCGGCTTGCCGTCGACCGGCCCGGTGAAGCTGCCGAGCACGCCCTCGGTGGTCACGCAGGCGGTGAAGTCGCCGGACGACGAGCTCTGCACCGCGACGCAGGCGGCGTGGTGCCCGGCGACGGTGGTGTCACTCTGCTTGATGACCGCCTGTGGGTCGAGCGCGGCGGCGGTGAGCAGCCCGACCACCACCGGCGGCGTGACGAGGCCCTGCTGGTTGGCCTCGCCGAACAGCGTCACTGTGGGCTTGCTGCCCGGGGTGGGTGGGGTGATCAGCGTGCACTGCGGGCGGGCGCCGGTCGTCGTGCACCGGGTGATGGCCTCCGGGGTGACGGTGAGTTGCCCGCCCGGATAGGTGTAGGTGGATCGCGCCGGGTCCTGTGCCTGCGCGATCGCGGCGCGCTGGCCGCCGGGCAACTGGTAGTCGGCCGAGTAGGTCAACTCCAGTGCCCGATCGAGCCGGGCGGCGAGGTCGTTGACGAGTTCCGAGCGGCCCATGGCGACTCCGGCGTCCTCGAATGTCTGACAGCCGGTGACCGTGAGCGACGCGATGACCGACACGGCGAGCATGCGGAGGGTGGTCGAGGCGGCGGGCATGGCGACCAGCCTGGTGGATCTGGTCCGCGCAGCGCAAACCCGTTGCCGGTTGACGCCCGGAAATCCGGGAATGTCCGTCAACGCGGGGTGACCCGGGTGCGCGGGCGACGCCGTGCCCGTTCGCGTCGCCCGATACGCTGCGTTCAACACCTGCCTCAGCCGCACCGTCGCGGCCCACCCACGGACCGGATCACAACAACGAGGAGCGACTTAGTGGCAACCATCGAGGGAATCGTCGCCCGGGAGATTCTCGACTCGCGGGGCAACCCGACGGTCGAGGTCGAGGTCGGTCTGGACGACGGCACGGTAGCCCGCGCCGCCGTGCCCTCCGGCGCCTCCACCGGCGCCTTCGAGGCGATCGAGCTGCGCGACGGTGACGCCGACCGCTACCAGGGCAAGGGCGTGGAGAAGGCGGTCTCCAACGTCGAAGACAAGATCGTCGACCAGATCATCGGGTACGAGGCCAGCGAGCAGCGGCTGATCGACCAGAAGATGCTCGACATCGACGGCACGGAGAGCAAGTCGGAGCTGGGCGCGAACGCCATCCTCGGGGTCTCCCTGGCGGTGGCGAAGGCCGCTGCCGGCAGCGCCGAGCTGAGCCTCTTCCGCTACCTGGGCGGCCCGAACGCGCACCTCCTGCCCGTGCCGATGATGAACATCCTCAACGGTGGGGCGCACGCCGACTCGAACGTCGACATCCAGGAGTTCATGATCGCGCCGATCGGCGCGCCCACCTTCCGTGAGGCGCTGCGCTCGGGCGCGGAGGTCTACCACGCGCTGAAGTCGGTGCTGAAGAAGAAGGGCCTCTCCACCGGGCTCGGCGACGAGGGTGGCTTCGCGCCGAACCTGCCGACGAACGCGGCGGCTCTGGACCTGATCGCCGAGGCGGTCGAGAAGGCCGGTTACCGGCTCGGCACCGACATCGTGTTCGCGCTCGACGTGGCGGCCACGGAGTTCTTCGACAACGGCACCTACACGTTCGAGGGTGCCTCGAAGTCCGCCGAGGAGATGAGCACCTACTACACGAAGCTTGCCGACGAGTACCCGATCGTGTCGATCGAGGACCCGCTGGCCGAGGACGACTGGAGCGGTTGGCAGACGCTGACCGCCTCGATCGGCGACCGGGTGCAGATCGTCGGTGACGACCTGTTCGTGACCAACCCGCAGCGCATCGCCCGCGGCATCGCGGAGAAGGCGGCGAACGCCGTTCTCGTCAAGGTCAACCAGATCGGCTCGCTGACCGAGACCCTGGACGCGGTGGACCTGGCCCACCGGGCCGGCTTCAAGTGCATGATGAGCCACCGTTCCGGCGAGACCGAGGACACCACCATCGCCGACCTGGCGGTGGCCACCGGCTGCGGCCAGATCAAGACCGGCGCCCCGGCCCGCTCGGACCGTGTCGCCAAGTACAACCAGTTGCTCCGGATCGAGGAGGAGCTGGCCGACGCGGCGCGCTACGCCGGCGCTGGCGCGTTCCCGCGCTACCGTTCGGCCTGAGACGCACGAAGCCTCGGGGGAGGGGTGTGACGATGCAGCAGCGCCGCACACCGGGTGGTCAGCGTCCCGCCCGCCGGCCCGGTCAGTCCGGTCGGCCGGGCGGCGGGCGTGCCACGCGGGGATCGGTCCGGGAGGCTGGCGTACGCGCCGAGCCGCGCGCAGCCGGTCGCGCGCCGGGTGCTGCCCGCGGCGCCGAAGGCGTGCGCTCCGCGAATCGTCCCGCCGCCGCTCGGCGTACCGCTGCCGCTGGTTCCGTGAAGCGGCTCGCCGCACCCCACCCCCGTCGCTTCACCGGCCGGGCCACAGTGCTGTTCGCGGTCCTGATCGCGCTCGCTCTGGCCTACACCTACCCGGTTCGGGTCTACCTGGACCAGCAGGCCGACATCGAGCGGATGGAGGCGGCCCAGGCGGTGCAGGAGCGGGAGATCGCGAAGCTCGCCGCCGAGGCCGCCAACTGGAAAGACGACGAGTTCATCAAGACGCAGGCTCGGGAGCGGTTCTTCATGGGCGAGCCGGGCGAGAAGATGATGGTGGTGCTGCACGACCCGGAGGGCGCCGCCCGGGACGCCGGCAAGTCGGCCGGTACGGCCCCGCCAACCGGGCCGGTGACCTGGTACGACACGCTCTGGTCGAGCGTGCGGGCGGCGGACAGCCAGCAGCCGGGCCAGTGATCCACCGACCAGCACACCAGGAGAGATGGGCACCGTGACTGTCGTACCACCGTCGGAGCCGGCGGCGGATTCCGTTCCCCTGCCGCAGCGCGAGCCGGCCACCGAGGCCGACCTGGCCGCGGTGGCCGCGCAACTCGGCCGGACGCCCCGGGGCACCCGGGCGGTGGCCCACCGGTGCCCGTGTGGCCTTCCCGACGTGGTGGAGACGACCCCCCGCCTCGCCGACGGCACCCCGTTCCCGACGCTCTTCTACCTGACCTGCCCCCGGGCCACCGCCGCGTGCAGCCGACTGGAGTCGGCGGGGCTGATGAAGGAGATGGCGGATCGGCTGACGACGGACCCGGAGTTGGCCGCCCACTACCGTGCCGCGCACGAGGACTACCTCACCCGCCGGGAGGCGATCGGCGAGGTGCCGGAGATCGCCGGCATCTCGGCCGGCGGGATGCCGGGCCGGGTGAAGTGCCTGCACGTACACCTGGGTCACGCGCTGGGCGCCGGCCCCGGGGTGAACCCGTTCGGCGACGAGACGTTGGGCCTGGTCGAGCCCTGGTGGTCGGCGGGGCCGTGCGTGGACGTGCCGGCGGCCGAATGAGCACGCAGGCCGGGTCCGAGACACCCGAGAGTCAGATCCTCGTACGGCGGGCCCGCACCGGGGACGTGCGGGGCATCCGACGACTCGTCGACACCTACACCGACGACCGGCGGCTGCTGAGCAAGGCGACAGTCACCCTCTACGAGCAGGTGCAGGAGTTCCGGGTCGCGGTCCGGGCCGAGGACGACGTCGTGGTGGGTTGCGGTGCGCTGCACGTCATGTGGGAGGACCTGGCCGAGATCCGCACGGTCGCGGTGGACCCGGTCTGTCGGGGCCGGCGGATCGGGCACCGGCTGGTGGGCGAGCTGATCGACGCGGCCCGGGAGTTGGGCGTGGCGCGGATCTTCGTGCTCACCTTCGAGACGCAGTTCTTCGGCGCGTTCGGTTTTCAGGAGATCGACGGCGCTCCGGTGCCGCAGCCGGTCTACGAGCAGCTGCTGCGCTCGTACGACGAGGGTGTCGCGGAGTTCCTCGACCTGGAGCGGGTCAAGCCGAACACGCTGGGCAACACC
This sequence comes from Micromonospora sp. CNZ322, assembly GCF_007827755.1. Lineage (NCBI taxonomy): Bacteria > Bacillati > Actinomycetota > Actinomycetes > Micromonosporales > Micromonosporaceae > Micromonospora > Micromonospora sp. CNZ322. The sequence continues at coordinate 646,793 of NZ_VITD01000001.1, read as the reverse complement.
CGGATGCTGCTGCGCCTGTAGGTCAGGCCTTGCGCGGGTGGGCGGCGAAGAACTCCCACATCAGGTCGGTGGCGGACAGCCCCGCGGAGGATGCGGCGAGTTGGCCCGTTGTCGCTCCCGGCCAACTGTGGCCCATGTCGGCGATCGTGTAGACGCTGACCTCGCTGCCGTCCGCGCAGCCCGCCACCGTGTGCGTCACACCCGGCACCCCGGACGCCTTCGGGCTCGGCCGGCAGCCGAGCCGCTGCTGCCAGGTCCGCATGCCGGCCTGGAAGATCGAGGCGTAGCGGTCCTGGCCGCCGATGAAGGTGATCACGGAGACCGAGCTCTTCGGCACGTAACTGTCGGCGGTGGTCAGATTTCCGCTGTAACCACCGCTGACCACCCCGATCGCGGCGAACCTGCCAGTGCTCTCCACCGCCGTCCGGAAGCTCATGTCGCCGCCGTTCGAGATGCCGGTGAGGAACACGCGGTTCGGGTCCGCGTGCCAGGTCTGCACCAGATGGTCGGTGAGGGCGTTGAGGAAGCCGACGTCGTCCGCGCCGCCGCAGCAGACCAGCGCGTTGAAGCCGCCGCCCTGCCCGTCGGGGTAGGCGACCAGCACGTTGTCCTTGTCGGCTTTGACGTCCAGGCCCGCCAACTCCCGCATCGAGGATCCGAGGCCGGGATAGAAGTGCAGCCCGATGACCAGCGCGGAGGGCCTGCCCGGGTCGTACCCCGGGGGCGCGTGCAGCAGGTAGGTGCGGTCGAGTCCGTTGTGGTGCAGGGTGAGATGGTGGTCACCGGCCGCCGGTCGTTCGCCTGACGCGGACGGTGCGGCTGGCGGGGCCGACGAGGGTTGCCCCCGCTCACCACAAGCTGCGGCAACGACCATGAGGCAGAGCCCCGTCAACACCGCCACTGTTCGCCGCACGCCGGCCACCCCCCGTCGACCCCGCAGTCCACACTGGAGAGCGTTCGGCCGCGGATCAACCCTTTCGGTCCTGGGCGAAGGCAGGCAGGCTGTTGCCATGCTTCGCCTCCAGCTCGGGTCGGCCGACCTGTGCCGGGTGCGGTTCGCCGATCGACTGCATCCGGTCGGGATCGCGCTGCTGGCTGGTCAGTGGCTGCGCGATCCCACTGTCGCGGCGATGGCGCCGACCCTGGCCGAGCGGGCGGTGGCGGCCGAGGGTACGGCTGCTGCCCAGGCTGCCACAGCGGTCCTGCGCCATCTGCTGCCCGACCGGGGACGTCTGCCGGACTTCGTCACTCCCTTCGACGGCCTGGAGTCGGTGGAGGCCGGTCTGGAGGCGATCCGGGCCACCCCGGCGCGGCGGGTCCGCGCCGAGGTCACCCTGGCGTACGCGGACACGTCGGCCAGCCTGCTGCGGCGGCGGTTCGCGGCGGCCGACCCGGAGGTGCTGGACCTGTTCGGCGGGGCCGTGCGGACCTGGTTCGACGCGGTGCTCGAACCGCACTGGGCCGAGCTGGTGTCCGCGTACCGTCAGCAGATGGCATCTGCCAGCCGGCGGCTGGCGCAGCACGGACTGGCCGCACTCCTCGCGGGTCTGCACCCGGGGATCCGGTGGCGGGAGCCGGTGCTGGAGGTACGCACGTGGTGGGACGGGGATCTCCCCGGCACCGGTCACGGGATCATCCTGCTGCCCTCCCCGTTGGCCGGGCCGCGGCCCCGGGTACTTGTCGAGCAGGGTTACCCGATCCTGCTCGTCTACCCGGTGGTCATGCCCGCGGGCGGGGCTCCCGCCGACGACGATGCCCTCGGTCGGCTGCTCGGCGTCACCCGGGCGCTGGTGCTGCGCCGGCTGGCGACCGACGGGGGGTTGACCACCACCGTGTTGTCCCGGGCGGTCGGGATCAGTCTCTCCTCGGCCTCGGAGCACGCCCGCGCGCTGCGGACCGCCGGTCTGGTGACCAGCGAGCGGGAGGGCGGGGCCGTCCGACATCACCTGACTGCGCTCGGGTTGGGGTTGTTGCGGGGCCGGTCGGGCGACCTGGGCGAGTCGTGGCCTACGGCCAACCAAGCCGCCGGGTGGCCGCCCGTCCTGCCGTAAGGTTGCCGCCGTGACGACGCGTGTGGCGGCCATCGACTGCGGGACCAACTCGATCCGACTGCTGGTCGCCGACCTGCCCGACGCCTCGGCCGGGCCGCAGGCGCCGCTGGTCGACCTGACCCGGCGGATGGAGATCGTCCGGTTGGGGCAGGGCGTGGACCGCACCGGCCGACTGGCGCCGGAGGCGATCGAGCGGACCCGGGTGGCGTTGGCGTCGTACGCCGCCGACATCGAGAAGCTGGGCGCGCAGCGGGTGCGGATGTGTGCCACCTCGGCCTCCCGCGATGCCGCCAACGCCGCCGACTTCACCGAGATGGTGCGGGCCACCCTCGGTGTCGCGCCCGAGGTGGTCAGCGGCGATGAGGAGGCCCGGCTGTCGTTCACCGGCGCGGTGCGCGGGCTGCCCGCCGACGCGAAGGAGCCCTTCCTGGTCGTCGACATCGGTGGTGGTTCCACCGAGTTCGTGGTCGGTGACCGGGCCACCGGGGTGCGGTCGGCGATCTCGGTGGACATCGGCTGCGTCCGGATGACCGAGCGGCACCTGCCCGGTGACCCGCCGACGGCCGAGCAGATCGAGGCGGCGCAGGCCGACATCGCTGCGGTGGTGGACCGGGCGCTCACCGTGGTGCCCGGTCGCGAGGCGGCCACCCTGGTCGGCCTCGCCGGGTCGGTCACCACAGTGGTCGCGCTCGCGCAGGGGCTGCGGGAGTACGACCCGGAGCGCATCCACCACGCCCGGGTGTCGTACGAGGAGGTCGCCCGGGTGACAGCGGAGCTGCTGGGTCAGACCCGTGCGCAGCGGTTGGCGAACCCGGTGATGCACCCGGGTCGCGCCGACGTGATCGGCGCAGGTGCCCTGGTGCTTCGCGTGATCATGGAGCGGGCCGGGATGCCGTCGGTGGTCGCCTCGGAGCACGACATCCTCGACGGCATCGCCTGGAGCGTCCGGTAAGCCACCGCGCGCGCGGAGCTTGATCAACTCGCCTTCATTGAAGTCGTGGTGCCCAGGTGCCTCTGATGCCCCGATTTCCTGAAAACCGAGTCGATCAGCGCCCCCGGCGCCTCACTGGCGGCGTGTCGGGGCGGATGCGTTGACGCTACTTCGCATTACGCAGTAGTGTGCAATGCGTGGACACCACACAGTTGTTGAAGGGCGTGCTTGATCTGGCCGTCCTGGCCGTGCTCCGAGAGGAGGACGGTTACGGTTACGACATCCTGCGCCGGCTGCGCGAGGCCGGCCTGGAGGAGGTCGGTGACGCCTCGGTCTACGGGACGCTGCGCCGCCTCTTCGCCGCCGGCCTGCTCACCACCTACGTCGTGCCGAGCGAATCCGGGCCGCACCGCAAGTACTACTCACTCAACGCCGCGGGGCGTGACCAGTTGACCCGCTCCGGCAAGCTCTGGCGCTCGTTCGCCACCACAATGGACACTCTGCTCGACGATCGGGGGGTGGCGGCATGACCGTCGCGGAGCAGGAGATCACCGACTATGTGGCGCGGGTCCGGGCCGCTCTGGCCGACCTGCCGCCCGGGCAACGCGACGAGTTGACCGAGGATCTCGCCGACCACCTCACCGAGGTCGCCGCCGAGGCCGAGGGCACCCTGGTCGAGCGGTTGGGTGAGCCCGAGACGTACGCCGCCGAGCTGCGCGCCGCGGCCGGCGCCGCGCCGGGCAGCGGGCGCAACCTCGACCAGCGGGTGGCGAGCGGGATGGCCCGGGTCCGCGGCCGGCTGCGCGCCATGGACACCCGGCTCGGCCCACCCCTGGGGTACGAGACGGCCAGCGACTTCCTCCGACTGTTGCGCCCGGCATGGTGGGTGCTGCGCGGTTATCTGGCGGCGATGCTGGTCACCGTGATCACCACCGGTGGCGAATTCGGGCTACTGCCGAGGTTCGGCGGTGAGCTGCTCGCCGGCCTGATCATGCTGATCGGCTTCGTACTCGGCTCCATCTGGATCGGTCGCCGTTCGGCCCAGCTGACCCGCTGGCCGCGCTCGGTCGTGCAGGTCGCCAGCGTGGTGCTGGTGGTCTTCGCGTTCGCCGCGTTGATCCAGGCCGAGGACCGGATGCGCTACGGCGACTACGGCTACGACCAGACCGCTGTCGACAGCCAGTACGACCGGGTCCGGGACGTCTTCGTCTACGACAGCGAGGGCCGCCTGGTGGAGAACGCCCGGCTCTTCGACCAGAACGGCAACCCGATCCGGCTCGGTTACCCGGACTGCTCGGAAGACGCCTATGAAAAGCAGACGCTGCGGGCGTACCCGTACTGCCCGGAGCAGGCGCCCTTCGTGCCCCGCGCACCGGGCGCGCCCCTACCGCCTGTGTCGCCCACCAGCACGTCGGACCCGACCAGCACGCCGGACCCGAGCGGCACACCGGGGGAGACCGGGACGCCGCTGCCGACCGGTACGGCCACCGGCCTGCCGCCGAGCGGAACGCCAACCCCCACGCCCACTCCCACCCCGACGCGCTGAACCCACGGTGTGAACTGGATCATGCTGATGAAGCTGGGAAATAGCTGAACGGACGAGGCGAGCGGGACGGCACCGGAAATCAATGATCGTTACGGTGTCGTCTGCTCATCAACCCCTCGGAAGGAACCCCCGTGTCAGAGCAGGTCGCACCGCCCCCCGCGCCCGACGCCGCAACCCCTGAGCCGGCCGTCGAGACGCCGCAAGCGGCCGCGCCGCAGTCTGCCGCGCAGCAGCCGCAGACGCCCGAGCAGCAGCCGGCCGCTGAGCAGCAGCCGACGGCCGAGCCGAAGGCGGAGAAGTCCGGTGCGAAGAAGGCCATCGGCATCGTCGGTGCGGTCCTCGCCGTCGTCGTCATCGCCGGCCTGAAGTTCGGTGTCGCCTCGGCGATCGGCAACTACTTCAACAAGGACGAGACCGCAGCCGCCAAGACCGGCGACTGCATCGCCGAGCTGCCCGAGATCACCGGCACCGAGCAGGAGGAGGTCGACGGCGCCAAGGTCGTCGAGTGCACCTCCACCGACGCGGCGTACAGCGTGGTCGGTCGGGTGGACGGCCAGAGCGAGGCGCAGGCCAAGGCCGACACCACCTGCACCCAGTTCTTCAAGGAGGGCGAGGAGGGGTACGTCTTCTCCAGCATCGAGCCGGGCAAGACGGGCTACGTGCTCTGCCTGACCAAGAAGGTCTGACCACAGCGGTAGCTCGGCATCGACGGCGGCGGGAGCAGACCCCGCCGCCGTCGGCGTACCCGGAGTCACCGGGGGGCGAACAGGAGGTGAATGCCACTGTTCCGGCGTCTTCCCGACGGCCGCGTGGCGTGGCAGGCTACCGGCACGTAGGACCACTGGGCGACCAGCCAACGATGACTGACCGCTAGGAGGACGGCCCATGGGCGAAATGGTGAGCTACCGCAGCAACGGGGGCACGAGCGAGGGGTATCTCGCGATACCCGCCAGCGGCACGGCCAGCCCCGCCGTCATCGTCATTCAGGAATGGTGGGGTCTGGTCCCGCACATCCGGTCGGTGGCGGACCGGTTCGCCGAGGCCGGCTTCGTCGCCCTCGCCCCGGACTTCTACCACGGTGAGACGACCAGCGAGCCGGACGAGGCGCAGCGGCTCCTGCTGGCCATGCGGATGGACGAGGCGGCGAAGGACATCGCCGGAGCGGCCGACTATCTCGCCGGGCGGCCCGAGGTCACCGGTAAGGTCGGTGCCGTGGGCTTCTGCGCCGGTGGCAGCCTGGCCCTCTGGTCGGCCACCATCTCCGAGCGGATCGTCGCGACCGCCGGCTTCTATCCCGTGCTGCCCTGGGAGTCGATGCGCCCCGACTGGGCCGACTACGCCGGCAAGGCAGCGGTCATCCACTGCTCCGAAGAGGACGGCACCTCGGCCAACGACGGCGTACAGACCGCCCGGCGGGCCATCGAGGAGGCCGGCGGCGACTGCCACCTCTACGACTACCCGGGCACCTCGCACGCCTTCTTCAACGACGACCGGCCGGAGGCGTTCGACCAGCGCGCCGCCGCCAGCGCCTGGGCCCGCACCCTGGAACTCTTCCGGGCCAAGCTTGGCTGAGACGCGTACCCCCGCACAGGTGGTCGCCCGCGCAGCGCGGGCGACCGACCTGGCCGACCTCGACGCGGCGGTGAGCGACTGTTTCGCCTGCCCGCGGCTGGTCCAGTGGCGGGAGGAGGTCGCCCGCACCCGGCGGGCCGCCTTCCGCGACCAGGAGTACTGGGGTCGGCCGGTGCCGGGCCTCGGCACGGGTGACGCCCGGATCGCCATCCTCGGGCTGGCGCCCGCCGCACACGGCGGCAACCGCACCGGCCGGATCTTCACCGGTGACCGGTCGGGTGACGTGCTGTTCGCCGCGCTGCACCGGGCCGGGCTTGCCAACCAGCCGACCAGCGTCGCCGCCGACGACGGGCTCACAGTGCGCGATCTGCGGATCTTCTCGGCCGTCCGGTGTGCGCCTCCGGACAACAAGCCGACCCCAGTGGAACGGGACACCTGCGCACCCTGGCTGCACCGCGAGGTCACGTTGATCCGGCCCACGCTGCGGGTCGTGGTCGCGCTGGGCGCGTTCGCCTGGGCCGCGTGGTGGCCGGTGCTCCGCGCGGTGTACGCGCAGCCCCCGCCCAGCCCGCGACCGGTGTTCGGGCATGGGGCACACTGGTCCGGCACGAACGCCCCGGACTTGCTCGGCTGCTACCACGTCAGTCAGCAGAACACCTTCACGGGGCGGTTGACACCAGGGATGTTGGACGACGTCTTCGGCCAGGCTAAACAGCTGGCCGGAGTGGACTGAGACGACGCGTGGGGTGGTGGCGATGACAGACGGAACACGCCCGCCCACACCGGCACCGTCCGCCGATCCCGGTGCGCTGCGGCCGGTCCTCGGCCTGCTCCGCCGGTGGTGGCCGGTCGGCGCGGTCGCCGCCCTGCTCGCCGGTGCCGCGCTGGCGTCCGCTCACTCGTCGATCGGGGCCAGTCGCATCCCGCCGGCCGCGGACAACGTTCCCTGGGTCCCCGAGTACCCGACCGTTGAGCCATCGCCGTCCATCCCGATCGAGCCCCGCGACGCCGGCGAGGCCACCCAGGCGCACATCCCGCAGTGGGTCGGCACGGTGGCTGTGGTCCTGCTCGGGCTGGCCATCCTCGCCGCGCTCGGCTACCTCAGCTGGGTCCTGATCCGGGGTGCGCTGCGCCGTACCACCCGGGCGCTACCCGCGCAGCGGGCCCGTCGTACCGCCGAGGGCACCGCCCGCGAGGTGGTCGCCGCCCTCGACGCCGGCCTGGTGGAGCTCGACGACCGGGACACCGACCCCCGGGTGGCGGTGATCGCCTGCTGGGTGCGCCTGGAGGAGACCGCCGCCGCGGCCGGTGTGCCGAGGCTCGCCGGAGACACCCCCACCGATCTGGTCAGCCGGCTGTTGCAGGGTGACCCCGCGGCGGGCGTGCCGGCCATCGCCAGCACCGACGTGCTCGCCGAGTTCGCGCACGTCTACCGGGAGGCCCGGTACGCCACCCACCCGGTCGGCGAACGCACCCGGGACCAGGCCCGCGCCGCGCTCGGCCGGCTGCGCGGAGAGCTCACCGCGGCGGTGACCTCATGAGCAGCACCAGCATCGACGATCTGCTCGCGTTCGAGGAGGAGGCCGCGCCGGTCGGTCCGCAGGCGCGCCCGTCCCGGTGGCGTCCCGTGCTGCGCTCGCTCGCGTGGGCCGCCGCGTTGGTCGCGGTCCTGCTGGTCGGCCTCCGCGCGGTGGGCCTCCAGGTCTCGCTGCCCGTACTGATCGCCGGGGTGCTCGCCGTGCTGGCGGTCCGCCGGGTCACCGCCCTGCTGGCGCCGCCGCCCCCGCCGCCCGGCGGTGGTCGGGTCGGCACGGGCGAGGAGGACGGCAGCTACAACTGGGGTGCCCGGGACGCGCTACGCAGCGCGATCAACCGGTGGGAATGGCCCCTGGACTGGTCCTCGTCCCGACCCGAACGGTTCACCGGGACGATCCTGCCCCGGATCGGTGAACTGGCCGACGAGCGGATGCGGCTGAAACACGGCGTCACCCGTGAATCGGATCCCGCCCGCGCTCGCGTCCTGCTGGGTGACCGCCTGTGGACGTTCCTGGAGACCCCGCCTCGCCGCACCCCGTCGCCGCGCGACCTCGCGGTGATCGTCGCCGAACTGGAGAACATCTGATGAACGACGTGGACCGGAGCATTGCCCCCGCCGAGGTCGGGCAGCTGGCTCGGACGGTCCTGGACGCGGTCGGCACCGTCGTGGTCGGCAAACGGGACGCGTTGGAGCTGGTCCTCGCCGGCATCCTCGCGGGCGGGCACGTGCTCCTGGAGGACCTGCCGGGGCTCGGTAAGACACTCACCGCCCGCTCGTTCGCCCAGGCCCTCGGGTTGGACTTCCGTCGGTTGCAGTTCACCCCCGACCTGCTCCCCGCCGACGTCACCGGCTCCTTCCTGTACGACCAGCGCAACGGCGACTTCACCTTCCGGGCCGGCCCGGTCTTCACCAACCTGCTCCTCGCCGACGAGATCAACCGGACACCGCCGAAGACCCAGTCCGCGCTGCTGGAGGCGATGCAGGAGAAGCAGGTGTCGGTCGAGGGTGTCACCTACAAGCTCGACGAGCCGTTCCACGTGCTGGCCACCGCCAACCCCATCGAGTACGAGGGCACCTACCCGCTGCCGGAGGCGCAGCTGGACCGGTTCCTGCTGCGGGTCTCGTTCGGTTACCCGCAGCACGAAGAGGAGTGGGAGGTGCTGCGCCGTCGGATGAGCCGTCGCCGGGAGGAGGCGGACATCAAGGCGGTTGTCGACGCGGCGACGCTGCGGGCCATGCAGGCCGCACTGGAGGACGTGGTGGTGGAGGACTCCATCGGCCGCTACATCGTGTCGCTCACCGCGGCCACCCGGGAACACCCGTCGGTGCTGGTCGGCGCCTCACCTCGCGGTTCGCTGGCGCTGCTGCTGCTGGCCCGGGTCCGCGCGGTGTTCGGCGGACGGGACTACGTGGTACCGGAGGACGTCAAGTCGGTGGCGGCGCCCGCCCTGGCCCACCGGATCACCCTGCGCCCGGAGATGTGGTTGCGTCGGGTCGACCCGGCGTTCGTGGTGGGCGAGGTACTGGAGGCGACTCCCGCCCCGGCCAGTGGCGCGCTGCCCAGCTACGCCGCCGGCGGGCCCCGGCACTGATGTCCGGACCGACAGTGCCGACGGCCACCGAAGCGGAACCGGCTGCCGGCTGGGCGCCCACCCCGGCGCTCGGCCGCGCGGTGCTGCTCGCCGGCCTGCTGCTGGTGGCCGGGGTGCTGCTGGGCCGGGTGGACCTCATCGTGCTCGCCGCACCGTTCGCGTTGGGCACCGCGTACGCGCTGCGTCGACGGCCCACGGCGCTGCCGCAGGTGTGGATCACCCAGGGTGACGGTGGGCCGCTGGTCGAGGGCGGCGACGTGGCGGCGGCGGTGAGCGTCGGCAACCCGGACACTGTCGACTACGACCTGGTGGTGATGCGTACCCGCGTGTCGCCGTGGCTGCGGATCGACCGGGCCGGCTTCGCCCGCGACGAGGTTGTCGACGACGGGGCGCCGAGCGCCACAGCGGAAACCAGTGCGACGGCGCAGGGCAACGGCGGGCGCCGTTCCGTCGCGGACCGGCCGTTCGTGACGTCGGTGCCGATCGGCGCCGCCGTGGACCTGGAGCTGGTCGGCAAGGCCCTGCGCTGGGGCCGGCACCCGGTCGGCCCCGCCGGTGCCCGGGTCGCCACGGCCGGGGGTCTGCTGGTCTCCCGGGCGGTGATCACCGAGCCGGTGCGGGTGCGGGTGTACCCCCGTACCGAGCCGTTCGAGGCGGTCGAGGCGATGCCCCGCGCGGCCGGGCTGGTCGGAGCGCACCACTCTCGCCGACCGGGAGAGGGCGGCGAGCTTGCCGGCGTACGCGTCTTCGCCCCCGGGGACCGGCTGCGCCGGATCGACTGGCGGGTCTCGTTGCGGGCCCGGCAGCTGCACGTGGCCGCCACCCTCTCCGACCGGGACGCGGAGGTGGTGGTGCTGCTCGACGTGCTCGCCGAGGCGGGCCGCTCCGGTGGGGTGGACGGCGCCGCCTCGGTGCTGGACACCACCGTCCGGGCCACCGCCGCGATCGCCGAGCACTACCTGCACCGTGGTGATCGGGTCTCGCTGCTGGAGTACGGGCCGGCCGCCCGCCGGCTCCGGCCGGCCGCCGGGCGGCGGCAGTACCTGACCGTGCTGGAGTGGTTGCTCGACGTCCGGGTCCACGTGTCCGCGCACGAACCGTACGACCAGGTCTTCGGCCCGCAGTTGCTCTCCTCGGACGCGTTGGTGGTGGTGCTCACCCCGCTGCTGGACGAACGGTCGGCGCAGATGCTCGCCCGGTTGGCCCGCGGCGGGAGGTTCGTGGTGGCGGTCGACACGTTGCCGACCGACCTGGCGTCACCGAAGGACCGGGGTTGGGCCGAGGTGGCGTACCGGCTGTGGCGCCTGGATCGGGAGATCATGATCGGGCAGCTCCGGGAGCACGGCGTACCGGTGGTGCGCTGGGCCGGTGCCGGCAGCCTGGACCAGGTGTTGCGGGACGTGGCCCGGTTGGCGACGGCCCCAAGGGTAGGTGGCCGGTGAGCGCGAGGAGTGAGCTTGCGAGCCCCGCAGTCGCGAACGAGAGGCGGGTGCGGTGAGCGCGAGGAGTGAGCTTGCGAGCCCCGCAGTCGCGAACGGAAGGCGGGTGCGGTGAACGCTGTGGTGGAGCGGGTTCGGGCGGCGCAGTACGCCGTCGCCCGCGTCAGCGTGGCCCCGCTGCTGGTCCGGGCCGGGATCTTCGTCATCGTGTTTGCCGGGTTCGCCCTGGCCTTCCCCGCGGAGGTGCTTTCCGGCCGGCCGATCTTCTTCCTGGCGGTGGCCGCCCTGTTGCCCGCGTTCGGGCCGCGCAAGGTCTGGACGACCTTCACGGCGTTGGTCACGGTCGGCGGCTGGCTGCTCGCCACCGACGGGTACGGCCGTCCGGTCGCCCTCTGGCGGCTTCTCGCCGTCGCGGCCCTGCTCTACCTGGGTCACACCCTCTGCGCGCTGGCCGCACTGTTGCCCTATGACGCGATGGTGGACCCCGAGTTGATCACCCGTTGGTTGGTGCGGTCGGCCGCCGTGCTGTTGGGTTCCGCCGTGCTCGGCGTGCTGATGCTGCAGGCGACGGGGACGGGTGGGGGCGCCGGATACCAGTGGGTGACAGTGCTGGGGCTGCTGGTGGCGGTGGGAATGGCAGTGTTGCTGGGCTGGCTTCTGCGGCGTCGGTGACCACTGCGACCGGAGGGTTACGCAGGTCACATGGGTTGTGCTCCGTCACAGATGGGGGGCGCGAGCGGGATTACCTGAGCCGGCCGGGGAAAGATAGACAACGTGAATCCGAAGCGGATCCTTGTGGTTGGTGCCGGGCACGTCGGTCTGTACGCGGCCCTGCGCCTGTCGAAGAAGCTCAGCTCCCGTGAGGCTGAGGTCATGGTGGTTGACCCCCAACCCCACATGACCTATCAGCCGTTCCTGCCGGAGGCGGCGGCGGGCAACATCTCCCCGCGGCACTCCGTGGTGCCGCTGCGGCGGGAGTTGCGCCGGTGCAAGATGGTGGCCGGCACGGTCACGCGGATCGAGCACGACCGCAAGGTGGCCACCGTGCAGCCGATCAGCGGCCCGGCCCGGGAGATCACCTACGACCACGTGATCGTGGCTCCGGGTTCGGTCTCCCGCACCCTGCCGATCCCTGGTCTGCACGAGCAGGGCATCGGGTTCAAGACCATCGGCGAGGCGATCTACCTGCGCAACCACGTGCTGGATCGGCTCGACGTGGCGGCCGCCACGCCGGATCCGGACGTCCGCCGTTCGGCGCTGACCTTCACCTTCGTCGGCGGTGGGTACGCCGGCATCGAGGCGCTCGCCGAGATGGAGGACATGGCTCGCGACGCCCTGCGTTACTACCCGGAGCTCAAGCAGGACGAGGTCCGCTGGGTGCTGGTTGAGGCGACCCAGCGGGTGCTGCCCGAGGTCGACCGGGACATGGGTGCCTACACCGTGCAGCAGTTGATGAAGCGCAACATGGACATCCGGCTGGACACCCGCCTCGAGTCCTGCGTCGACGGGGTGGTCAAGCTCTCCGACGGTGACAGCTTCCGCTCGGACACGATCGTCTGGACGGCCGGTGTGAAGCCGTCGCCGATGCTGGACTCGACCGACTTCCCGCGCGACGACCGTCGACGGATCACCTGCCTGCCCACGCTCCAGGTGGTCGACGGTGACCAGGTGCTCGAGGGTGCCTGGAGCGCCGGGGACTGCGCCGCCGTGCCGGACCTGACCAAGGAGCCGGGCAACTTCTGCTCGCCGAGCGCTCAGCACGCGGTGCGCCAGGCCGCGCGGATGGCCGACAACATCGCGGCCGTGATCCGGGGTCGCGAGCCGGTGAACTACAAGCACAAGCACGTCGGCAGTGTGGCGAGCCTCGGCCTGCACAAGGGCGTGGCCCAGGTGTACGGGATCAAGATGACCGGTTGGCCGGCCTGGGTGATGCACCGGACGTACCACATGAGCCGGATCCCGTCGTTCAACCGGAAGGTCCGCGTGGTGGTGGACTGGTCGTTGGCGTTCTTCCTCAAGCGTGAGGTGGTCGCCCTGGGCCAGCTGCACGACCCGCGCGAGGAGTTCGTCGAGGCATCCCAGCCGGTCGGCGCGCCCCGCGTTTGACCACCAACTGCACGAAGGGGCCCCTGCCTACCGTTTCTGGTAGGGCAGGGGCCCTTTGTCGCAGCCGGTACCGGTCGCGCGCGGCGTCAAGGCGTGTTCAGACCCGCCAGGTCCAGGCGTCGGCGATGCGGGTGGGTGGGCCGTAGAGCTGCTCCAGGGTGGCGCGCAGGGCCTGGGCGTGGGGGGCGTCGTCGGTCAACGCCACACAGGAGGCGCCCCAGAAGTCGGCGTCGCGGGCGGCCTGTCGGCGCTGCTCGTCGCCGATGGCCGGTTGGTCGCCGCGGCGGGCGACATCCGCCAGTAGCGCGGAGGTGGGCTGCTTGAAGGTGCCCATCGCCGCGGTGCCGCCCCTTCCGTACGGGCCGATGAAGAAGCCTTCCGGCAGCCCGAAGCCGGCGTCGGCGGCGGTCGCCCAGCGCATCGGCCAAGGCTCCTTCGGGGTTGGCAGTGGCACCGGGACCAGCACTCCGCCCGGCGGTACGCACTGCCGCCAGTGGCCGCCGGTGATGAACTCCGGCACGGCGGGCCGTCCCGCGGTCGGCAGGGGGGTCGGGAAGATCGGCAGCAGCGCCACTCCGACGGCCACGGGCACCAGCCGCCGCGCCGGACCGGAGTTGCGCAGGGCCCGGTCGACAGCGAGCACCAGCAGCGTCGCGACGATCGGCAGCAACGCCAGCGCGAACCGCATCGGCAACGCCCCGTCCACCACCGGCAGCCCTCCAATCAGGGCGTACGGGCCGGGGATCGCCGTCCTGGTGCCGCCGAGCACCACCTCCGGGCCGAGCGAGAGCGCCCCCATCACCAGGCCCGCCGCGACGCTGGCGTTGACCAGCCGGCGTCGCCCGGCCCAGATCGCGCAGACCCCGGCGACCAGCAGCAGTGGCCAGCCGAGGAACGTGTTGTACTCGGCGGGGCCGGTGGTCAGCCGGGCGGATTCGTCGCTGCCGGCCACCGACAGCGGGGAGAGCGCCCACCAACTGCTCAGGTCGGCGGAGAAGTAGGCCGGGGTGAACATCCCGTCGGCGACTCCCTGCGGCCCGGCGAACTGGAACCACAGCGGATAGCCGAGCACCAGCAGGGCGAGCGCGGCGGCGATCGCCAACCCGCCGGCGAACCCGGGGAGCGCCCGGCGGGCCAGGTCCCGGTCCGCCACGGCGTAGCTGATCGCCATCACCAGCAGCGTGATCGCGGCGAGGAAGAGCACCTCCTCGCCGATGAAGACCTGCGCGCTGATCGCGCCGGCCAGCCCCGCCGCGGAGGTAAACAGCCGACGACGGTCCGGCCCGGTGGCTCGGGTACGGCCCGCCTCGTCGGGGGTATCGGGCCCCGGGTCGGCCGCCCGCAGCAGCCGGACCACCAGCCAGACGATCACCGGCACCAGCCACTGGGCGGTCATGTGCAGGTGGCTGTTGGTCTGCGACATCATGCCGGGTCCGAATCCGCACAGCCCGCCGCCGAGTGCGGCGGCCACCCGGCGGACGCGCAGCGTCCGGTGGAACAGCAGGTACCAGGCGAGTGCGGTGCCGGCGAGGTTGCCGGCGGCGAGCAGCGCGAAGGTGACCGGTGCGCCCAGCAGCAGGGTGACCGGCGCGAAGAGGACGCCGAGGGCGATCACCGTGGTGTTGGCCATCAGGTTCACACCGTCGGGAGCGTTGAGCCGGTCGGTGAGCAGGTCGAAGTCGCCGAGCAGCGCGCGGGCGTCCACCGCCAGGAACCACTCGTAGAGGGTCTGGTCCTCCGGGTTGAGCGCCAGGATGCGGGCGCCCGGGTCGGGCCACAGCCCGTGCGTGAGCCAGCCGGCCAGCACCGCGAAGATCAGAGCGGCCAGCAGATCTGCCCGGTGGCGGCGGACGGCGGCCAGCAGCCGGGTGGCCCGGGGTCGGCGGTTGACCTGATCGGCGAGGCGGAATGCCTGCTCAGGGGCGGCGTCGGGGGCCGTGGGGGCTGCGCTGCTCACGGCATCGACCCTAATGCGGCCAGGCCGGCGGGGTACGCCGGGTCGCCGCAGACCGGCTACGGTGACAATGCATCAGGCGTGTCGGCGCGCCGGTGCCACTCGCCCGGGTGGTGGAAAGGCAGACACGGCCGCCTTAAAAGCGGCTGCCGAAAGGCGTGCGGGTTCGACCCCCGCCCCGGGCACCGGTCGACTCACACATTCTCATTCGTGATCTCCAGGACTTGGCTCTGCCGTTTACTCTTGGAGGGCACGTTCACGTGCAAACGACCCCCTGAGGGAGGCCAGACAGTGAAGACCTCGAACCCGGTGCTCGCCCGGCTCGGCCAAGCGGCCGAGCGGGAGCGCTCCGCCGGGTACGCCCCGGCCGGGCCGTACGGACAGCCCGGCATTCCCCAGCAGTACCCGTCCCAGGCCGGTTACCCGGCCGCGCCGCCGACCGTGGCGCCGATGACCGTCGACGACGTGGTCGTCAAGACGGTCGCTCTGCTCGGCATCCTCGGCATCACCGCCGCGGCCGCCTGGGTGCTCGTGCCCGACGCGCTGGTCGGTACCGCGTGGATCGGCGCGGCGGTGGTCGGCCTGGTCCTCGGCTTGATCATTTCGTTCTCCCGGATGGCCAACCCGGCGCTCGTGATCGCGTACGCGGTCGTCGAGGGTGTCTTCGTCGGCATGGTCAGCAAGGCGTTCGAGACGCGTTACGACGGCATCGTGCTCCAGGCCGCCGTGGCCAGCTTCGGCATCTTCTTCCTGATGGCGATGCTCTACAAGGCGAAGGTCATCCGGGCCACCCCGGCCTTCGTCAAGGGCATGATCGCGGTGATGGTCGGCCTCTTCGCCGTCATGATGATCAACCTGGTGCTGGCGCTGTTCGGCGTCAACACCGGCCTGCGTGACGGCAGCCCGCTCGCCATCGGGTTCAGCCTGGTCTGCATCGTGGTCGCCTCGCTGAGCTTCGTGCTCAGCTTCAAGGAGATCGAGGACGGCGTCCGGATGGGCCTGCCGCAGCGCTACTCCTGGGTGGCCGCGTTCGGCATCCTGGTCAGCCTGGTCTGGCTCTACATCGAGATCCTGCGCCTGCTGAGCTACTTCCAGGGC
Organism: Micromonospora sp. CNZ322; assembly: GCF_007827755.1. Lineage (NCBI taxonomy): Bacteria > Bacillati > Actinomycetota > Actinomycetes > Micromonosporales > Micromonosporaceae > Micromonospora > Micromonospora sp. CNZ322. The sequence goes on along the minus strand of NZ_VITD01000001.1, from coordinate 630,967 downwards.
GACGACTGACCTCGTCCGCACTGCCGACCGGCGCCCGTCCCCACTCCGGTGGGGGCGGGCGCCGTCGTCCGCGCCGTTTGCCCGCCGCCGCCGGTCCGCCCGGGGCAGAGTGACTTCGGGGGGTACGCGGGCGAAGGAGGCGGCGGTGCGCAGCAACAACCCGGTGCTCAACCGGCTGGACGAGCCCAGCCGGGTGGAGGCACGGGTGCTCGGCGCCCGCGACGTCGAGCCGATGACCGTCGACGACGTGGTGGTCCGTACCGTCGGGTTGCTGCTCGTGACCGGCGCGGCCGCCGCGGTGTCCTGGGCGGTGATCCCCGACGCGGTGTGGCTGGGCGCCGCGTTGGCCGGCACCGCGCTCGCCTCGATAGCGCTGGTCCTGGTCATCTCGTTGCGAGCGATCACCAACCCGGTGCCGATCGTCGGCTACGCGGTCCTCCAGGGCCTGCTGCTGGGGGTGGCGAGCCGCACCTTCGAGCAGGTCTACCCGGGCATCGTGGTGCAGGCGGTGGCCGGCACCTTCGGTGTCTTCCTCGGCATGGCGGCGCTCTACCGGGCCCGGGTGATCCGGGCGACGCCTCGGCTGGCCCGCCTGGTGATCGGCACTCTGCTCGGCATCGCCGTGCTCAGCGTGGTCAACCTGGTGTCGTACCTGATCACCGGGCGACCGGGCCTGGCGGTCTACAGCGTCAGCGGGGAGGTCGGCTGGCTGCCGTACGCCTTCTCGGTGGTGGCCATCATCGCCGGGGCGTTCAGTTTCATCCTCGACTTCGATCTCGTCGAACGCTCGGTGCGCGACGGTCGAGCCCGTCGGTACGCGTGGCTGAGCGCGTTCGGCCTGCTCACCGGGTTGGTCTTCCTCTACTGGCAGTTGCTGCGGCTGCTCAGCTACCTGCGCCGCTGACCGGCCCGACCCGGCGCGGTCGGTGTCGGCCGTAGACTCGGCGGCGATGAGCGCAGCGGAGTTGGACAAGGCCGTGCAGTTGCTGGTCCGTCAGATCGCGCACTGGCAGCAGCCCCGGTGGGCGGCGGTCGCGACCGCCGGCAACGTGTCCCGCGCCGACCTGGTGCACCGCCTGGTGCAGGAGGTGGCCAACCTGGCCGCCGACGCCGAGGGGAAGCCGCGCCGGGTGGTGCCCCGGCTCGACAACGACCTGGCCCTGCCCGACCAACTGCGGGTGGTCACGGCGGACCTGCTGGCCGCCGACCCGGGGGACGAGGCGCTGAGCCGGGCCGCCGCCGAGGTGACGGCGACCCGCAGCGCGCTCTGAGGCAGCTCGGCTCAGTTGAGCCGTTCGAGCACCATGGCCATGCCCTGGCCACCGCCCACGCACATGGTCTCCAGACCGATGGTCTTGTCGTGCCACTCCAGTGCGTTGAGCAGGGTGCCGGTGATCCGGGCGCCGGTCATGCCGAACGGGTGGCCGACCGCGATGGCCCCGCCCATCACGTTCAGCTTCTCCTCCGGGATGCCCAGCTCGCGGTAGGAGGGAATGACCTGCGCGGCGAACGCCTCGTTGATCTCGACGAGGTCGACGTCGTCGATGGTCATGCCGGCTCGGCGCAGTGCCTGCCGGGACGCCTCGACCGGCCCGAGACCCATGATCTCCGGCGACAGGGCTGTCACACCGGTCGAGACGATCCGGGCCAGCGGGGTGAGCCCGAGCTCCTCGGCCCGTTGGGCGCTCATCACCACCACGGCGGCGGCGCCGTCGTTGAGCGGGCAGCAGTTGCCGGCGGTGATTCGACCGTCCGGGCGGAACACCGGCTTCAGGCCGGCGACCGCGTCGAGGGTGACGCCGGCCCGGGGCCCGTCGTCGGTGCTCACCACGGTGCCGTCCGGCGTGGTGACCGGAGTGATCTCCCGGGCCCAGAAACCGTCGGCGATGGCCTTCTCGGCGAGGTTCTGGCTGCGTACGCCGAACTCGTCCATGTCGGCGCGGGTGACGTCGTACACCTGGGCCAGGTTCTCCGCGGTCTGCCCCATGGTCAGGTAGATGTCGGGCAGTTCGCCGGCCTCACGCGGGTCGGTCCACACTTCGGCGCCGCCCTGCGCGCGGCGCTTCGAGCGCTCACCGGCCGGCCCGAAGCGGTGGTTCTCCCAGCCGCCGCCGACCAGGGCCTGCGCCTCGGGCGGCAGCCCGTCGGAGCTGCCCCGGGCGTAGCGGGAAACCATCTCCACGCCGGCGGAGACGAACACGTCTCCCTCGCCGGCCCGGATCGCGTGCATCGCCATCCGGGTGGTCTGCAACGAGGAGGCGCAGTAGCGGGTCAGCGTGGCGCCGGGGACAGTGTCCAGACCGAGGAGGGTGGACACCACCCGGGCCATGTTGAAGCCCTGCTCGCCGCCGGGCAGGCCGCACCCGAGGTAGAGGTCGTCGATCGTGGTCGGATCGAGCGAGGGAATCTTGTCCAGCGCGGCCTGGACGATGGTCGCGGCGAGGTCGTCGGAGCGGACGTCGCGCAGGGACCCCTTGTGCGCCCGGCCGATGGGGGAGCGGGCGGTGGCGACGATGACGGCGTCGCGGGACGACTCAATCGGCATGGACCAACGTTAACCCGCCGGTAACATGGCGCGGAAGAAGCCGGCGCGGCGGGAAATGTCACCCTGGCCGGGGACGATCTAGCGCCGGGTCGTGGCCGCCGCCGCCGCGACGACGGCGGGCAGCAGCGCGTGTGCCCAGACCCGGTAGCCGTCGGCGGAGGGGTGGAAACCGTCCTGGCAGAGCGTCCCGGCGTCGGCCCGGAACACCGGCCCGGTCTCGGTGGCCAGGTCGACCACCGAGCCGCCCGCCTCCAGCACGGCGGTGGTCTGCGCGCGGGCCACCCGACGCCCGGACCAGCCGACCACCTGGCGCAGCGGAGGCGCGATGGCCCGCACCGCGCCGAGGTCGGGGCAGGTGCCCACCACCACCTCGACGCGCGCCTCGCGCAGGCGGTGCACCGCCGCGCCGAGATAGGCCGCCGCGTCGGACGGTCGGCGCAGCCCGGTGGCGTCGTTCGCGCCGATCAGGATCAACGCCACGTCGGGCCGCTCACCCAGCAGGGCCCGGGCCACCTGGGTGGCGAGGTCGGTCGAGCGGGACCCGGAGACGCCGACGCTGGACAGGTGGACCCGTCCGCCCGTCGGGCCCTCGGCGAGCAGGTTGGCCAACTGCCCGCCGATGGTGTCCTCCAGACGGTCGACACCGACGCCCAGTGCCGACGAGTCGCCCAGCAACACCAGTCGTAGCGGGGCGGCGCCCGCCCGGCCGATCGTCGCGCGCAGGGCAAGGCCGAGCTCCGGTTCGGCGTAGCGTCGGTGCCGGGCGATGAACGCCTCACCTGCGAGGACGGCGGCGCCCCCGACGGTGCCGGCGAACAGCGAGATCGCCGCCGCCCGACCCAGTCGGCCGGCGAGGCCGGAGGTCACGCTCCGCGCGCTGCGCTCGTTCATGCCAGTCCCTCCACTGTCGAGGTGTCCGAGGCGGACCCGCGCTGCGGCACCGCGCCAACACCGAAGAACGCCCGTCGGCGCAGCTGCGCCCACCGGCCGGCCGGCCCTCGGTCGCGGCCCCGGACCTGGACGCCGCTGACCTCCGTGCCGGCGTGTCGAGCCGCCTCCTGCGCAGCCTTCGGCAGCGACCGTACGCCGTCGCCGCGCGTCATTGTGGCCCGTCGTTCCGGGGTCGCGCCGAGGGCGGAGAGCATCGTGGGCAGGAGCGCGGCAGCGGCCATCGCGTACCCCTCGGCGGAGGGATGGAACCGGTCCCAGGCGAACATCCGGGTCGGCTCGGCCGCGAACCGGGGGCCGAGCAGGTCACCGAGGGAGACCGTCCACCCGCCCGCCTCGACCACCGCCACCGTCTGGGCGGCGGCGAGCTGGCGGCTCCAGCGGTGCGCCAGCCAGCGCAGAGGTGGCTGGATCGGACGGATCGCGCCCAGGTCGGGGCAGGTGCCGACGACCACCTCGCACCCCGCGTCGCGCAGGGTGTGCACCGCCTCGACCAGATAGCGCACCGCCAGACCGCGCGGGGTGCGGTTGGTGATGTCGTTGCCGCCGATGAGGATCACCGCGATGTCGGGTCGGCACTCCAGCGCCGCCTCCACCTGGTGGCGCAGCGCCGCCGAAATGGCGCCGACCACCGCGAAGCGGTGCAGCCGCACCGGCCGGTGCAGCCGACGGGACAGGCCGGTGGCGAGCAACGCCCCGGGCGTCTCCCGACGGCGGTGCACTCCGTAGCCGGCCGCCGACGAGTCACCGAGCACGACCATGGTGAGCGCCGGACCGGGGAACTTCGCGCCGTACATCCCATCGCAGCGGGGCGGCGGCGCCTCGGCCATCGGGATGGTCCGTCGAGCCTGGCGGGCCTGGCCGACCAGCACCCCGCCGGTCGCAACCGCGGCAGCCGCGGTGGCGCCTGTCCCGATGGCGGCCAGCCGGACGAACCGCCGGGCCTGCCGCCAGCGCTCACCACCGGGTACGACGGAATGTGCCACCCCCATACCGCGACATTATCGCGCTGGCCCGACACACCGCTGTCGTCGTGACGGCACCCGGGTGCCTGGAAACCGACGCGACGGGGTACCTGGGTGGGTGAGGCCGGCCGACTTGCGCCGACCCGCCACGCTGATCCGGCGGAGAGGAGCGCGACGATGGGTAAGACACTGAAGCGCAGCGCGGCGTTCACGGCGCTGGCGCGGGCCCTGGCGGCCGGGGCGCGCAACGGGCCGTCGATCGGCACGCGGTTGGCCGCGTTGCCCCGGATGATCAGGGCCACCACCAAGGGGGAGTACGACGGCGGCCTTCGGCTGGCCCTGATGACCGCGGCGACGGCGTACATCGTCTCGCCGATCGACCTGCTCCCGGAGATCCCGCTGGCGATCTTCGGGCTGGCCGACGACGCGGTCATGGTCACCTGGTTGGCCGGCAGCGTGCTCGCCGAGACCGACCGGTTCCTGGAGTGGGAGGCCCGCCGCAGCTCGGTCATCCCCGGGGGGCTGGTGCCCTGACGACACGTACGCTGGGCGGTGAGCAAACGTCTTCCCGGCCGCCCACCGCCGGCGCCGCAACGAAGGGCACACCGTGCAGTACTACGACAACGTCGTCGACATGATCGGAAACACCCCGCTGGTGCGTCTGCGTAACGTCACCGAGGGCATCCAGGCCACAGTGCTGGCCAAGGTGGAGTACGTCAACCCGGGCGGCTCGGTGAAGGACCGGATCGCGCTGCGGATGGTGGAGGACGCCGAGGCCGCCGGCCTGCTCAAGCCCGGCGGCACCATCGTCGAGCCGACCAGCGGCAACACCGGCGTCGGGCTGGCCCTGGTGGCCCAGCTCAAGGGCTACAAGTGCGTCTTCGTCTGCCCCGACAAGGTCAGCCAGGACAAGCAGGACGTGCTCCGGGCGTACGGCGCCGAGGTGGTGGTCTGCCCGACCGCCGTCGCGCCGGAGGACCCGCGCTCGTACTACAACGTCTCCGACCGGCTGACCCGGGAGATCCCCGGCGCCTGGAAGCCCAACCAGTACAGCAACCCGGCCAACCCGCGCTCGCACTACGAGACGACCGGCCCGGAGCTGTGGAAGCAGACCGACGGCGAACTCACCCACTTCGTGACCGGCGTCGGCACCGGCGGCACCATCTCCGGCATCGGCCGGTACCTCAAGGAGGCGTCCGACGGCCGGGTGCGCGTCGTCGGGGCCGACCCGGAGGGCTCGGTCTACTCCGGCGGCACCGGCCGCCCGTACCTGGTGGAGGGCGTCGGCGAGGACTTCTGGCCGGAGACGTACGACCGGGGTGTCGCCGACGAGATCGTGGAGGTCTCCGACAAGGCGTCCTTCGAGATGACCCGGCGACTGGCCCGCGAGGAGGGGCTGCTGGTCGGCGGTTCCTGCGGAATGGCGGTGGTCGCCGCCCTGGAGGTCGCCCGCCGGGCCGGCCCGGACGACGTGGTGGTGGTGCTGCTGCCCGACGGCGGTCGTGGCTACCTTTCCAAGATCTTCAACGACTCGTGGATGGCCCGGTACGGCTTCCTCGACAACTCCGGCGCAGAGCCGACGGTGGCCGACGCGCTGGCCAGCAAGCCGGGCGGGCTGCCCGAGCTGGTGCACGTGCACCCGACCGAGACCGTCCGCGACGCGATCGACTACATGCGCGAGTACGGCGTCTCGCAGCTACCGGTGCTCAAGGCCGAGCCGCCAGTGGTGACCGGTGAGGTCGCCGGCTCGATCGCCGAGCGGGACCTGCTCGACGCGCTGTTCACCGGCCAGGCTCACCTGCACGACACGATCGAGCGGCACATGGGTGACCCGCTGCCGATGATCGGTGGTGGTCAGCCGGTGAGCGAGGCGGTGGGCATGCTGGAGAAGTCCGACGCCGCCCTGGTGCTGGTCGACGGCAAGCCGAAGGGCGTCCTAACCCGCCAGGACCTCCTGTCCCACCTGGGCGCCCACTGAGCCTGCTGGAGGCCTCGTTCAGGCATCCAGCAGCCGGGTGTAGCGGAGTTGGGGCGTGAGGGCGGTACCGATGTGCTCCTCACGCTCCGCTCCGGTCGGGGCCCAGCCGCCACGCTCGTAGAACGAGCGGGCGTGGGCGTTGTCCCGCAGCACCCAGAGCGCGGCACGCCGCCAGCCCTGCGCCCGCATGGCGTCCAGGGCGTCCACCATCAGGGTGCGGCCGACGCCCCGGCCCTGCTCGGCAGGGTCGAGGTGGATCGCGTTGAGCAGCCCGGTGGCGGGGTCGTCCTCGTCGTCCGGGCCCAGGTGGCTGAACCCGACCAGCGCACCGGCCCGCTCGGCCACCGTCATGCGGTGGGTGTCCCGCTCCCAGATCCACCGCTCGACCCAGTACCGCCCCATCGCCTCCGGTGTCGGGTCGGCCAGCGCCTCGGCCGGCAGGAAGGCGGAGTACGCGGCGACCCGGGAGCGCTGGTGCAGGGCACCCACCGCCATCAGGTCGCCTTCGGTCGCGGGGCGGAGCGTGACGGTCACCCGGCCGAGGCTACCCGGCGCGGCGGGAGCTGCACCGTGGTCAGATCCTCGGCGATGATCAGATCGCCGTCGAAGTGCGCGCGCGCCTCGTCGTGGAACCGGCGCGGGTCCGGGTAGCGCTGGGAGAAGTGGGTGAGCACGAGTCGGCGTACGCCGGACTCGGTCGCCACCCGGGCGGCCTGCGCCGCAGTCAGGTGGCCGACCTCGGCGGCGAGCGCGGCCTCCGACTCCAGGAACGTCGACTCGATGACCAGCAGGTCGGCGTGCTCGGCGAGGGCGTACACCCCGTCGCAGAGGCCGGTGTCCATCACGAACGCGAACCGCTGCCCCGGCCGGGGCACGCTCACCTCGGCCCGGGTGACGCGGCGTCCGTCGAGGTCCAGGTGCCCGACGCGGATCAGCTCGCCGACGGCCGGCCCGGCGATGCCGTACGCGGCCAGCTTCTCCGGCAGCATCCGGTGCCCGTCCGGCTCGACCAGCCGGTAGCCGTACGTCTCGATGGGGTGCCGGAGCCGGCGTGCCTCCAGCGTGCCGCAGCGCAGGGCGATCCGCTGCCCGTCCGCCTCGATGGGCTCGACCCGCAGCTCGGCGGTCTCGTAGAAGGAAGTGGCGTACCGCAGCCGGGCGAAGTATTCGGCGCCGCCGGAGGGAAAGTGCACGGCGACCGGGTGCGCAACCCGGTCCAGGGAGAGTCGCTGGATGGTGCCGGGCAGGCCCAGGCAGTGGTCGCCGTGGAAGTGGGTGACGCAGATCCGGGTCAGGTCGGTGGCGGTGACCGTTGTGTGCAGGAGCTGACGTTGGCTGCCTTCGCCCGGGTCGAAGAGGATCACCTCGTCGTCCCAGCGCAACACGTACCCGTTGTGGTTGCGCTGACGGGTCGGTGCCTGGCTGGCCGTCCCCAGCACCACCAGCTCGCGCATGGACATCGCCACTCCCGCGGATATGGAGCGACCCCCGGGGCGCTCCGCGCATGTGCGCGGGCCGGCTGGACTTGGCCGGCACCCCGGGGGTCGGGTGGCTGTCGTGGATTCGCCGCACCGCTGCCACACGGTCTCGACGATGGTGCTTTTTGCCCGCCTCGCGGCAGGCCGATCACTGTCGAGGACAGCGGCTAGCTGACAGCCACCTCACGAGTCCGATTGCTATACAAGTCTGGACCACCTCCTTTCACGTGTACGGCCACGTTATCGAGTTCTCGTCGAGCTCGGCAACGGATTTCGATCACAGGGCCGAACGGGAATGCCCGGCCACCTCATCGGCGGCCGGGCATCACACATGTGCGGGTGGCGGTGGTCAGCCGCCGACTCGGGCGACTCCCACCGGGCAGCTCAGCCCGTTCGGGCCGTGGTTGCAGTACCCGTTCGGGTTCTTGGTCGGCGCCAGGTACTGCTGGTGGTAGTCCTCGGCGAAGTAGTAGCTGCCGAGCGGGGCGATCTCGGTGGTGATCTCACCCTTGCCGGCCCGCGTCACGATCGGCTGGAACGCGTCCCGGGACGACTCCGCGATGGTCCGCTGCTCGTCCGTGGTCGTGTAGATCGCCGAGCGGTACTGGGTGCCCACGTCGTTGCCCTGGCGCATGCCCTGGGTCGGGTCGTGGTTCTCCCAGAAGACCTTCAGCAGATCCTCATAGTTGATCTTGCTGGGGTCGTACACCACCTGGACGACCTCGGCGTGCCCGGTTCGGCCGGAACACGTCTCCTCGTACGTCGGGTTCTTGGTGATGCCACCCGCGTAGCCGGCGGAGGTGGTGTAGACGCCGGGCAGCGTCCAGAACAGCCGCTCGGCGCCCCAGAAACAGCCCATGCCGAAGACCGCGACCTGGAGGCCCTCAGGGAACGGGCCCTTCAACGGGGTGCCCAGCACCTCGTGGCGGTCGGCGACCGGCATGGCGATCTGACGGCCCGGCAGGGCCTGGTCGGGCGAGACCATATCGGCGTTCATACGGCGCAAAAACACGTGGGGATCTCCTCTCGTACCTCTCCCAGCGTGTAACACCGGAGGGTCTGGCTTTCTTACCCGCGTGAGGGTGAGTCAGGCCCCCCGGGGAGAGCCGCCGCGATCCGGTCCGCGTACGTCTGGGCCTCGGTGTCGTCGTCGTACCGGGTGCGTGGCCAGAAGAAGCCCCGCAACCCGTCGCCCTTCGTGCGCGGGACCACGTGGGTGTGCAGGTGGGGCACCGATTGGGACACCTTGTTGTTCATCGCCACGAACGTCCCACCGGCACCGAGAGCGGTCTCCACCGCCACCGCCAGCCGCTGGACCATGGCGAAGTAGTCGGGCAGCAGGTCGGCCGGCAACTCGGCGAGGGTCACCAGGTGCACCCGGGGCACCACCAGGACATGCCCCTTGAACACCGGCCGGGTGTCCAGGAACGCCACCCCGTCCGGGGTGTCGGCCACCCGGAACGCCGGCACCTCGTCCGTCACGATCCCGCAGAACACGCAACCGCTCATCGGGCCAGGCTATGCCGGCGGCCTCGCGGGTCACGGTGCCCCCCACGCGTGAACCGACTGTGGTACTCATCTACGTGAATGGATGAGTGCGGGGCGATCCCGGCCATCGGCGTGCGCGTCGATGCTCCGAAAGGACCAAGCTTGCAGATCAGAAGAGGCCTCACCCTGGCGCTGGCCGCGCTCACCGCCGGGCTGCTCACCGGCGCGACCCCGGGCCACGCCCAGGCGGCCGCCGCGCCGACCGCCACCCCACTGCCGCTGAGCACTGTGGCCGACGTGGTGTCGGCGGGTGACCGGGTCTTCGTCAGTGGTGGCAGCTCCGCCACTGATGTCGTGGTGACCAGCGCGACAGGCCCTGTGGTCGGCACGCTGTCGGGCCTGCCCGGCCCCACCGACCTGCTGCTCAGCGCCGACCGGCGGACCCTCTACGTGGCGCTGCCCACCGCCAACGCCATCGCCGCCTTCGACACCGGCTCGCTGCTCGAGTCCGCCCGGTACGACACCGGCGCGGGCGAGTGCCCGTCGTCGCTGGCGTTGACCGGCCGGTACCTGTGGTTCGGCTACGGCTGTGACCAGTGGGGCGGCAACATCGGCCGGATCGACCTGGGACGCCAGCCGGCCCGCCTCAGCACCGGCCTGGTCAGCGAGGACTTCTACTACGCTCCGCTGCTGGCCGCCGCCAGTCAGAACCGGGCGGTGCTGCTCGCCGGTCAGCCGGGGTTGAGCCCGGCGTCGGTGTACGCCTACGGGATCGGTGCCGCAGGAGCGCTGACCATGCTGCGGACCAACCAGTTCTCGGCCGTCGGCAGCAACCTGCGCGACATCGCCCTCGACCCGACTGGCACCACCCTCTACACGGCTGCCGGCTCCCCGCCGCTGGTGCAGGCGTTCCCGTTCGCCGACATCGCCACCCCCAGCGCAACGTACGCCACCGGTCCCTACCCGCGGGCCGTCGAGCTGTCGCGTCTCGGCACCCGGATCGCCGCCGGCGCCGACGCCGCCTACGCCCCGGACGTCTTCGTCTTCGCCGCGGACGGCACCGAACAGGCCCGCTACGAGTTGGGCGATGAACTCAGTGCCGGAGGGCTGGCCTGGGCGCCGAACGAAACCCGGGTCTACGCGGTCACCTCGGACTGGACCGGAGCCCGTCCGGCGACCCTGCACGTCCTGCCCGTCCCGGCCGCCTGACCGGGCCTGCGGAGCGCGAGGGCCGGGCCGGTCGGTCCGACCCTCGCCCGGGAGCGCGGGTTCCGTTCCAGCCTGCGGGACGGGGCACTAGCCTCACCAGAATGAGTCACGGCTTCGAGACGCTCGCCATCCACGCCGGTCAGGACCCCGAGGCCCGCACCGGCGCGGTGATCCCACCGATCTACCAGACCAGCACGTACGCCCAGGACGCCGTCGGCGCACCTCGCCTCGGCTACGAGTACAGCCGCTCCGGCAACCCGACCCGTGATGCGCTCCAGGAGTGCCTGGCGGCGCTGGAGGGTGGGCCGGTGGGGCTCGCCTTCGCCAGCGGCCTGGCGGCGGAGGACACCCTGCTGCGGGCCGTGTGCCAGCCCGGCGACCACGTGGTGATCCCGGACGACGCGTACGGCGGCACGTACCGGCTCTTCGCCCGGGTCGCCCAGCGCTGGGGCCTGGAATTCAGCCCGGCCAAGGTCTCCGACCCGGACGCGGTCCGTGCGGCCGTGCAGCCAGGCCGCACGAAGATCGTCTGGGTGGAGACGCCGACCAACCCGCTGCTCGGCATCGCCGACATCGCCGCCCTGGCCGCCGTGGCACACGACGCGGGCGCCCTGCTGGTGGTGGACAACACCTTCGCCTCGCCGTACCTCCAGCAGCCGATCGCCTTCGGCGCGGACGTGGTGGTGCACTCCACCACCAAGTACGTCGGCGGGCACTCCGACGTGGTCGGTGGCGCGCTCGTCGTCGCCGACGCCGGGCTCGGCGAGGAGTTGCGCTACCACCAGAACGCGATGGGTGCGATCAACGGCCCGTTCGACGCCTGGCTCACCCTGCGGGGCATCAAGACCCTCGGGGTACGTATGGACCGGCACTGCGACAACGCCGAGCGGCTCGCCGCGTACCTCGACGGTCACGCCAAGGTCGCCCAGGTGCTCTATCCGGGGCTGCCCTCGCACCCCGGTCACGAGGTGGCCGCCAAGCAGATGCGCCGGTTCGGCGGCATGATCTCGTTCCGGGCCGCCGGTGGTGAGGACCACGCCGTGGACATCTGCAACCGGGCCAAGCTCTTCGTGCTCGCCGAGTCGCTGGGTGGTGTGGAATCCCTGATCGAGCACCCGGGTCGGATGACACACGCAAGTGCTGCCGGCTCGCCGCTTGAAGTTCCCGGCGATCTCGTGCGACTGTCTGTCGGCATCGAGACGGTCGACGACCTACTCGCCGATCTGGAGCAGGCGCTGGGCTGACCGCTGGGGGAGGATGGCCGTGCAGGACATCATGGCGACCTGGGTCGGAGCGACCGCAAAGCAGATCGCCCGGGGCGTACGCCGAGGTGACGTCTCGGCGACCCAGGTCGTCGCCGACCACCTCGAGTACATCTCCCGAGCCGACCGTGAGCTGGCCGCGTTCCGCGCCGTTCGCGGCGGTGAGGCGATCACCGAGGCGGAGAAGGTCGACGAGCAGGAGGACCTGGCCAACCTGCCGCTGGCCGGGGTTCCGGTGGCGGTCAAGGAGAACACCCCGGTCGCCGGCCTGCCCACCTGGAACGGGTCGGCCGCCGCCCGCACCGACGTGGCGGAGGCCGACCACGAGGTGGTGCGTCGGCTGCGCGGCGCCGGTGCGGTGATCCTCGGCGTGACCCGGATGCCGGAGCTGGGGCTGTGGGCGCTGACCGACGACGACAGCGCGGTGACCCGTAACCCGTGGGACAGCACGCGTACCCCCGGTGGGTCCTCGGGTGGTGCCGCCGCCGCGGTCGCCGCCGGGCTGGTGCCGATCGCGCACGCCAACGACGGTCTCGGCTCGATCCGGATTCCCGCTGCCTGCTGCGGACTCGTCGGGCTCAAGCCCGGCCGGGGCGTGGTCCCCTGCCAGCTCGGGGCGGACGACTGGTTCGGCCTCACCGAGCACGGCATGCTGACCAGCACTGTCGCCGACGCGGCGGTCGGCTTCTCGGTGCTCGCCGGCCGGCGTCCCGAGAAGCTCGTTCCCCCGCAGCGGCTGCGGGTTGGTGTCTCGCTGCGCTCCCCGGTGCGCGGTGTCGCACCGGACGCGCCCAACCGGGACGCGGTCGCCGCCGCCGGTCGGCTCCTCGCCGCCGCCGGGCACGACACGGTGCCGGCCGATCCGGTCTACCCGACAGCGCTCGGCCTGCAGGGCATCGCCACCTGGTTCGCGGCAGCCGCCACCGACGTCCGGGCCTCCGGTCTGGACCGGCGTGGCCTGCAACGGCGTACCCGGCGGCACGTGGCGCTGGGCGAGTGGGCGCAGCGTCGCGGCTACGTGCGGGAGGCGGACCGGGCCGCCTGGCGGCAACGGTCTGTCGACTTCTTCACCGACCACTCGGTCGACCTGCTGCTCACCCCGGCGCTCGCCAGCGCGCCACCGGAGGCGGCCCGCTGGTCGGAGCGGTCCTGGCGGGCGAACATGACAGCCAACATCCGGTACGCCCCGTACGCCGCACCCTGGAACATCGCGGGCCTGCCGGCGGTCGTCGTACCGGTCGGACGCCGCCCGGACGGCCTGCCGGTCGCCGTGCAGCTGGTCGGTCCGCCCGGCTCGGAGCTGCTGCTGCTCGGTGTGGCCGGTCAGTTCGAGATGGCCGCCCCGTGGACGCGTCACGCCCCCGGCTACCCGCGGGTCGGCACGGAGTCGCCGGCCACCGCCTGACCGTCGACGGTGTGCGCGCTGTCGGGCACTCCGGTGTCGCCGCCGAGGGCTCCGGAGTCGGGTGGCACGATCGGGGCATGACGGAACTGGTCGGTCTCGACGACGTGCGGGCCGCACGGGAGTTGCTCGCTGGCGTCACCCGCACCACCCCACTGGAGCCCTCCCGGCCGCTCAGCGCGGCACTGGGCGGGCCGACGTGGCTCAAGTGCGAGAACGTCCAGCGCGCCGGCTCGTACAAGGTGCGGGGCGCGTACGTGCGGATCTCCCGGTTGTCGGCGGCGGAGCGGGAGCGCGGCGTGGTCGCGGCGAGCGCGGGCAACCACGCGCAGGGCGTGGCTCTCGCCGCCGGCCTGGTCGGCACGCACGCCACAGTCTTCATGCCGGTCAACGCGCCGCTGCCGAAGGTGGCCGCCACCAAGGGGTACGGCGCGCAGGTCGAGTTGGCCGGCAACACCGTCGACGAGTCGCTGGTCGCGGCGCACACGTACGCCGAGCGCACCGGCGCGGTGCTGATCCACCCGTTCGACCATCCCGATGTGATCGCCGGGCAGGGCACTGTGGCGCTGGAGATCCTCGAACAGTGCCCGGAGGTGAAGACGATCATCACCGGGGTGGGTGGCGGCGGTCTGATCTCGGGCATGGCGGTGGCCGCGAAGGCGTTGCGCCCGGACGTCCGGATCATCGGCGTGCAGGCGGCCGGGGCGGCGGCGTTCCCGCCCTCACTGGTGGCCGGGGAACCGGTCCGGCTGCCCATCTTCTCCACCATCGCCGACGGCATCGCGGTCGGCCGGCCGGGCGAGATCACCTTCAACCACGTGCGCAAGCTGGTCGACGAGATCGTCACGGTCTCCGAGGAGGACATCTCCCGGGCCCTGCTGATGCTGCTGGAGCGGGGCAAGCAGGTGGTCGAGCCGGCCGGGGCGGTCGGTGTGGCCGCGCTGCTGGCCGGGGTGGTCGAGGTGGAGACCCCGGTGGTCGCGGTGCTCTCCGGCGGCAACATCGACCCGTTGCTGATGCTGCGGGTGATCGAGCACGGGTTGGCCGCGGCGGGTCGCTACCTGCGGGTGACCGTCCGCTGTTCGGACCGGCCGGGGCAGCTCGCGTCGCTGCTCACTCAGATCGCCGAGCACCGGGCCAACGTGGTGGACGTGGAGCACCAGCGGGCCAACCCGCACCTCGGCCTCGGCGAGGTGGAGGTGGCGTTGTCGGTGGAGACCCGGGGCGTCGAGCACTCGGACACCCTGATCAGCGCCCTACGGGCCAGCGGCTACCAGGTGGTCTTCGCGGCCGAGGCGTGACACCGGTGGGTGCCACGCCTCGGATGCGCGGTGTTTCGACAGGTGGTGCCGGGGTCGGTCGAGCCGGCCGGCAGCGGGTGGCGCGACCGGCGACGGTCAGCCGGAGAACGGCTCGAAGCTGACCACTGTCACCTTGATGTCGGCGCCGCTGGGCGCCGTGTAGGTGCAGGTCTGCCCGGCTCGACCGCCGAGGATCGCCTTGCCCAGCGCGGACTCGGGGCTGTAGACGGTCAGGTCGGTGGTGGCCGCGATCTCCCGGGAACCGAGCAGGAAGGTCTCGGTGTCGTTGGTGTCGTCGTCGAAGTAGATCGTCACGACCATGCCGGGCGACACCGCGTCCGCCGTCGGCGCCGTGCCGACCTTCGCGGTGCGCAGCAGCTCCTGTAGGTAACGGATGCGACCCTCGGCCTTGCCCTGCTCCTCGCGGGCGGCGTGGTAGCCGCCGTTCTCCTTCAGGTCGCCCTCTTCGCGCCGAGCGTTGATTTCGGCTGCGATCGCCGGACGGTTGGCGATGTGCTCGTCGAGCTCGGCCTGGAGGCGGTCGTGCGCGTCCTGGGACAGCCAGGTGGCGGGCGCCTCGTTGCCAGTGGACACAGGCGTTCTCCTCAGATGTGCGTGGCTGGCTGACAGGTGAACTACCAAGTTACCAGTGCGGTACGACACAGCGTGTCGGCCATCACCGCCGGTGTCCGGATCCGACACCGGCGGTAGGCGCCCCGCCAGCTCCGCTCTTGGTGCTGTTCGAGCAGCTCAGGACGGTGGTCGGCAGCGCAGGACCTCACCGATGAACGGCCGCGCGGTGGTGGCCAGGCGGTGCTGCGTCGTGACGTGCCGATCCCCGGGATCGGCGGTCACGGTGACCTGTTCGCGGCCGACCTCGGCGCCGGCACGGTCCCGGGCGCGCAGCACACAGACCGCTGACCCACCCGGCGGGACTGTCACCCGGAAGTCGACAAGCACCTGCTTGTCCGTGATGTCGGTGTAGGTGATCACCTGGGCGTCGTAGACCGGGTCGCCGTACTGGCGGTAGAGCCGGACCGAGATCACGGTCAGCGTCGCCACGAGCGCCAACAGCGCCAGCGCGGCCAGCAGCGTACGGCGGCGCTTTCCGCCCGGTGCCCGACGGCGGCCGTAGCGCCCGGCCGGGAATACCGGCGCGCCTGGTGAAATTGTGGCGTGCGTCTCGGTCACCGGCGGGTATCTCCTGGCGTTGTTGTCGGCGGCATCGGCAAGAATGACAGAGCACCATCCTCCCACCCGGTCCAGCGGCAGGAATGGCAGGTCATGCCCGGCGCTGGTGGCCGGTGACAGGGTGCGGTGAGGAAAGATCCCGGCAGGTCAGCCGGTCGAGCCCGGTCGGGTCCACCGTCCGGCACAGACGAGGAGCGCCGAAGTTGGCAGAGCAACTGCGTCTCATGGCCGTGCACGCGCACCCGGACGACGAGTCGAGCAAGGGCGCGGCGACGACGGCGAAATATGTCGCTCAGGGGGTGGACGTCCTGGTCGTGACGTGCACCGGCGGCGAGCGCGGGAGCGTGCTCAACCCCAAGCTCGACCGACCCGACGTGTGGGCCAACATCGGCGAGATCCGGCGTGCCGAGATGGACGCCGCGCGGGCGATCCTCGGCGTCGACCAGGCCTGGCTGGGCTTCGTCGACTCGGGCCTGCCCGAGGGCGATCCGCTGCCGCCCCTGCCCGGGGGCTGTTTCGCCCTCCAGGACGTCGAGGTCGCCGCGGGCCCGCTGGTGCGGCTGATGCGCGAGTTCCGTCCGCACGTGGTGACCACGTACGACGAGGAGGGTGGCTACCCGCACCCGGACCACATCATGTGCCACAAGGTGAGCGTGGCCGCGTTCGAGGCCGCCGGTGACCCGGAGCGTTACCCCGAGCTGGGCGCGCCCTGGCAGCCGCTGAAGCTCTACTACGACATCGGTTTCTCCAAGGGCAAGATCATGGCCTTGCACGAGGGCATGCTGGCCGCCGGTCTGGAGTCGCCCTACGAGGAGTGGCTCAAGCGGTGGGAGGATCGCCCCGACAAGGGCCCGCGGATCACCACCCGGGTCGAGTGCGCCGAATACTTCCCGGTCCGCGATGACGCGCTGCGCGCCCACGCCACCCAGGTCGACCCGGACGGCTTCTGGTTCCACGTGCCGATGGAGCTCCAGCAGCGGGCCTGGCCGACCGAGGATTACGAGCTGGCCCGCTCGATGGTCGACAGCCCACTGCCCGAGTCCGATCTCTTCGCCGGGGTGCGGGAGACGGCGCACGCGCGCTGATTCCCGGCGGGGCTACCCTGGTTACCAACCGCACATCGGAGGAACGCCATGCTGACCGCTGCCCAGGTGCTCGCGGAGAACAACTTCGGGGACACCCGCACGGGTGGTCTGGCCGGGCCGATGGGCCTGTTCCTCATCCTGCTGCTGGCCACCGCGACCATCCTGCTGATCCGCAACATGAACGCTCGGCTGCGCCGCCTGCCGGACCGTTTCCCCCAGCAGTCCGCGCCGACCGATCCGACCAGGGCCGATGCGGCAGTCGTCGATCCGACAGACGGGACCGGGGGGCGTGATTCATCCACGCCCGCTCCCAACGGGCACCAGCAGCACCTGAACGGGTAGTCCGCGCGTGAATCACGCTGAACCGGGTGGTCGCCCCCTGTTGCGGCCACCCGGTTTGGCTTAGCCTTCCGCCGGGGGGACCAAAAGTCTCCGAGCCGTGTGCGGGAGGGGGCGCCGATGACCAGCACAGCACCGGCCGCCCACCGCGACGTCGGTCGGTCGGCTGACGGGGGAGGTCGATGACCTCCGGTTCGGCCGACGACCCGTTCGATCGGCTCGGGGTGCGTGGCACACCGGGCCGGCTGCTCGTGCTCACCGCCGCCGTCACGCTGACCGCCCTGGCCGCCGCCGCGGTCGGGTTGACCCTCCCGGTCCGGCTGCCGGCCGACGATCCCCTCGGCGGTCCGGCCCGCTTCGGCATCGCCGTCGCCGTCCTGGCCCTCGCCCAGCTCGCCCGGCTGCGATTCCGTTCGGCCGCGGGCATGGTCAGCATCACCTGGGGCGAGGCGGCCCTGATCGTCTGCCTCTACCTGACTCCAGCCGGCTGGCTCCCGTCCGCCACGCTGCTCGGCACCGGGCTGGCCTGGACGTTGCTGTCACTGCACAACGACCGCCGTCCGGCCCTGGAGATTGTTCGGATCGCCGCTTCGCTGGCCGCCGCGTCGGCACTGGCCGTCTCCGTGACCACCGCGCTCGGGCAGCCCTTGCTCTCGCCACCCACCCCGATCCTGGCGCTGGCCGTGATCGCCGGTTCGGTGACGTACCTCCTGGTGACCGCCTGGCTGGGGGGCGTGACGCTGGGTCTGCGGCACGGGTTGCCGATCGGGCCACCGCTGCTCGCCGCGCTGCGCGGCAAGCTGCTGATGTTCGTCGGCAACGTGGCGGTCGGCCTCGTGGTGGTCGCCCTGCTGGAACTCGACCCACGCTGGTTGCTGTTGCTGCCGCCGCTGCTGTGGCTGTTGCAGCAGACCTACCGTTACCGGCTGCGCTCCGATCAGGAGCGGCGCACCTGGCGTGCCTTCGCCGAGGCCACCGCGGCCCTCAACCAGCTCGACGAGCGGGGCGTGGCGAGTGCGGCGGTCACCGGGGCGCTGACGCTGTTCAACGCCGAACTGGTGGACGTCGACGTGGCCCGGGCCGACGGGCGGTGGCACCGCTACCGGGGCGACGCCGGCGGTCAGCTGGTCGACCGGGAGATTGGCTCACCGGACCAGTCGGAGCCGGACGAGCACGAGCTGAGCCGGGCGCTGTCGGTCGGCGCCACGCCGGTCGGTCGGTTGCGGGTGCGGTTCCCCCGCTCGGCCCCGCCCACGGCCCGGGAACGTGACGCGGTGGCCGCGTTCGGCGACGCCCTCGCCGCCGCGCTGCACGACGCCGCGACCCACCGCGAGCTGCGGCTGGTGACCGCCCGTTCGTCGTACGAGGCGGTGCACGACCCGCTCACCGGGCTCGCCAACCGGGCGGCGATGCTGAGCAAGGGCGACCAGTCGCTGCGACAGCTCAGCCACGACCACCCGGTGGCGTTGCTGCTGCTGGACATCAACCAGTTCAAGGAAGTCAACGACACCCTCGGCCATGCGGCGGGTGACCAGCTGCTGCGACTGACCGCGAACCGACTCAACGCGCTGGTCCGCGCCGGTGACCTGCTCGGTCGACTCGGTGGGGACGAGTTCGCGCTGCTGCTCACTGCGGTGCCGGTGCTCGGCGACCGGACCGCCCCGATGGCCCACGCGTTGCGTCAGGCCCGCGAGATCGCCGAACGGCTGGCCGCACCGACCGAGGTGGCCGGCGTACGGATGTCCATCGAGGTCTCGGTCGGGGTGGTGGTGGCCGCCGCGGGCACCGCGGACCTGACCGAGCTGCTGCGTCGGGCCGACATCGCGATGTACCAGGCCAAGGAGGGCGGCGGCAACGTCGCCGCGTACGACGGCGCGCGTGACGCGGCCAGCACCGACCAGCTCGCCCTGCTGGCCGAGCTGCGTGAGGCGTTGAAGGTCGATGATCAGCTGGTGCTGGCGTTGCAGCCGGCGGTCGACCTGGCCACCGGTGCGCCCACCGGGGTGGAGGCGCTGATCCGTTGGCAGCACCCCAGGCGTGGGTGGCTGAACCCTGCCGACTTCATCCGGCCGGTGGAGAACAGCGAGCAGCTCGGCACCTTCACCCGATACGTGCTGAACAAGGCGCTCAGCGTGGCCGCCGGTTGGGCTCGGGAGGGGTTGGACGTCCCGATCTCGGTCAACCTTTCGGCGCGCAGCCTGCTCGACCCCCGGTTGCCGGCGGAGATCGCCGAGGCGTTGCGCCGCCACCAGGTGCCGCCGCACCGGCTCGTTCTGGAGATCACCGAGACGGTGGTGATGAGCGAGCTGGAGGTCATCGACGAGGTGCTGGCGACGCTCCGGTCGATGGGCGTGCAGCTCGCGGTCGACGACTTCGGCACCGGCTTCTCGTCGCTGACCTTCCTCACCCGGATCGCGGTGGACGAGTTGAAGGTGGACCGTTCCTTCGTCATCCGGATGGCCGACTCGCCGGAGGCCGCCGCGATCGTCCGGACGACCGTCGGCCTCGCTCATGAGCTGGGGCTGCGGGTGGTCGCCGAAGGGGTGGAGACCGCCGAGCAGCGAATGGCCCTGGCCGAGTTGGGTTGCACCTCCGCGCAGGGCTACCACTTCTTCAAGCCGATGCCGGCGGACAAGATCAGCGCGGTGCTGGGGTCGCTGCGCGACTCGGCAGAGTCGAACGTGTTCCGGCTCCGCGCCGACGGCGCGTCCTGACCGTCCGGGTGGACCCCGCGCGGTCCGCGCCGAGGCTGGCTATGGTCGTCAGGTGAACCGACTTGCCGACGCCACCAGTCCGTACCTGCTTCAGCACAAGGACAACCCGGTCGACTGGTGGCCGTGGTCGGACGAGGCGTTCGCCGAGGCGAAGCGGCGGGACGTTCCGGTGCTCATCTCGGTGGGCTACGCGGCCTGCCACTGGTGCCACGTCATGGCGCACGAGTCGTTCGAGAACGAGCAGGTCGGCGCCCTGATGAACGACAACTTCGTGTCGATCAAGGTGGATCGCGAGGAACGTCCGGACGTGGACGCGGTCTACATGACCGCGACCCAGGCGATGACCGGCCAGGGCGGTTGGCCGATGACCGTCTTCGCCACTCCGGACGGCACTCCGTTCTTCTGCGGCACCTACTTCCCGCGACCCAACTTCATCCAGTTGCTCCAGTCGGTCGCCACCGCCTGGCGTGAGCAGCGCGAGGCGGTGCTGGGCCAGGGCGCCGCCGTGGTCGAGGCGATCGGTGGCGCGCAGGCCGTGGGCGGCCCCACCGCGCCGCTGGACGCCCCGCTGCTCGACGCGGCGGCCGCAAGGCTGGCCAGCGAGTACGACGCCACGAACGGCGGGTTCGGTGGCGCCCCGAAGTTTCCGCCGCACATGAACCTGCTCTTCCTGCTGCGCCACCACCAGCGCACCGGCGACCCGCGCAGCCTGGAGATCACCCGGCACACGGCCGAGGCGATGGCCCGGGGCGGCATCTACGACCAGCTCGCGGGGGGCTTCGCCCGCTATTCGGTGGACGCGCACTGGACGGTGCCGCACTTCGAGAAGATGCTCTACGACAACGCGCTGCTGCTGCGGGTCTACACCCAGCTGTGGCGACTCACCGGCGACCCACTGGCCCGCCGGGTGGCCCGGGACACCGCCCGGTTCCTCGCCGACGAGCTGCACCGGCCGGGGCAGGGGTTCGCGTCCGCACTGGACGCCGACACCGAGGGCGTCGAGGGGCTCACCTACGCCTGGACGCCCGCCCAACTCGTGGAGGCGTTGGGCGAGGAGGACGGCCGGTTCGCCGCCGACCTGTTCACCGTCACGGAGGAGGGCACCTTCGAGCACGGCATGAGCGTGCTCAAGCTCGCCCGGGACGTGGACGATGCCGCCCCCGAGGTGCGCGCCCGCTGGCAGCAGGTGGTCGGGCGGCTGCTCGCCGCCCGGGACACCCGACCCCAGCCGGCCCTCGACGACAAGGTGGTGGCCGCCTGGAATGGTCTGGCGATCACCGCCATCGCCGAGTTCCAGCAGGTCGCCGCCGTGTACGCGTCCCCGCAGGACGAGGACGCCAACCTGATGGACGGCGTCACCATCGTCGCCGACGGGGCTATGCACCAGGCCGCCGAGCACCTCGCCACCGTGCACCTGGTGGACGGCCGGCTGCGCCGGGTCTCCCGGAACGGCAAGGTCGGCGAGCCGGCCGGTGTCCTGGAGGACTACGGCTGTGTTGCCGAGGCCTTCTGCGCGCTGCACCAGCTCACCGGCGAGGGCCGCTGGCTGACCCTGGCTGGCGAGTTGCTGGACACCGCACTCGCGCACTTCGCCGCGCCCGGTGGTGCCTTCTACGACACCGCCGACGACGCGGAGCGGCTCGTCGCCCGGCCGGCCGACCCGACCGACAACGCCACCCCGTCCGGCCGGTCGGCGTTGATCGCCGGGCTGGTGGCGTACTCGGCGCTGACCGGGGAGACGCGCTACCGGGAGGCCGCCGAAGCGGCCCTCGGCACTGTCGCGCCGATCGTCGGCAAGCACCCCCGGTTCACCGGGTACGCGGCCATGGTCGGCGAGGCGTTGCTCTCCGGGCCGTACGAGATCGCAGTGGTCACCGGCGACCCGGCCGGCGACCCCCTGGTGGCCGCCGCCCGCCGGCACGCGCCGCCCGGAGCTGTGGTCGTCGCCGGGCGTCCGGACCAGCCGGGTGTGCCGCTGCTCGCCGGCCGTCCGCTGGTCGGGGGGCAGTCCGCCGCGTACGTCTGCCGGGGTTTCGTCTGCCAGCGGCCGGTCACCTCTGTCGAGGACCTGGTCGCCGAGCTGGGCTGAGCGTACGGCCACGCCCGGTAGTCGCCCGCGTCGTCCGCCGGGTGGTCCCGCCGGCGCTTCCGAGGCGGGTCGCCAGCCCTCCCGGTGGGCCCGTCGGCGGCCCGGATAGGCTGGCCGCGCTATGGATTCCCGTACCGGTCTGCCAGTTGTCGGCATGGTGGGTGGCGGCCAGTTGGCCCGGATGACCCACCAGGCCGCGATCGCCCTCGGCCAGTCACTGCGTGTGCTCGCGACCGCCCCCGACGACGGCGCGGCGCTGGTCGCCGCCGACGTCCAGTACGGCGACCACACCGACCTCGCCGCGCTGCGCACCTTTGCCAAGGGCTGCGACGTCGTCACCTTCGACCACGAGCACGTGCCCTCCGAGCACATCCGCACGCTGGCGGCCGAAGGGGTGCCCCTCTACCCGCCGGCGGACGCGCTGCTGCACGCCCAGGACAAGCAGGTCATGCGGGAACGCCTGACCGAGCTGGGTGCGCCCAATCCGGCCTGGCGGCCGGTCGGGGAGCCCGCCGACCTCGTCGGCTTCGGCGAGCAGGTCGGCTGGCCGGTGGTGCTCAAGGCGGCCCGGGGTGGGTACGACGGCCGGGGCGTCTGGATGGTCGACGACGCCGCCCAGGCCACCGAGTTGGCGACCACGCTGCTCGCCGGCGGCACCCGGCTGATCGTCGAGGAGCGGGTGCCGCTGCGGCGGGAGTTGGCAGTGCAGGTGGCCCGTTCGCCGTTCGGTCAGGTGGCCGCGTACCCGGTGGTCGAGACCGTGCAGCGCGACGGCATCAACGTGGAGGTGCTGGCGCCGGCGCCCGGCCTGGACGAGGGGCTGGCGGTCGCCGCTCAGCAGCTCGCCATCGACCTGGCCACCGCGCTCGGTGTGATCGGCCTGCTGGCCGTGGAGCTGTTCGAGGTGCGCGACGACGCCGGCCGGCCCGCGATCGTGGTCAACGAGCTGGCGATGCGTCCGCACAACTCCGGGCACTGGACCATCGAGGGTGCCCGGACCTCGCAGTTCGAGCAGCACCTGCGGGCCGTGCTGGACTACCCGATGGGTGACACGGCGCTGACCGCCCCGGTGGTGGTGTCGGCGAACGTGCTCGGCGGTGAGCCGGGCGGGATGTCGATCGACGAGCGGTTGCACCACCTCTTCGCCGCCGAGCCGGGTGCCAAGGTGCACCTGTACGGCAAGCAGGTGCGACCTGGCCGCAAGATCGGGCACGTCACGGTGCTCGGTGACGACCTGGACGACCTGCGGGCGCGGGCCGCGCGGGCCGCGCGCTGGCTGCGCGAGGGCCACGAGTGAGTCACGGTTTCGGGAACGAGGAGAGGGCCGCAGTGAGCACGGTTGGCTTGATCATGGGCAGCGACTCGGACTGGCCGACCATGCGGGCCGCGGCCGAGGTGTTGGACGACTTCGGCGTGGCGTACGAGGTCCGGGTGATCTCGGCGCACCGGACTCCGGTCGCGATGATCGAGTACGGGCGCGACGCCGCCGACCGCGGCCTCAAGGTGATCATCGCGGGGGCTGGGGGTGCCGCCGCGTTGCCCGGCATGGTGGCCTCGGTGACGCCGCTGCCGGTGATCGGTGTGCCGGTGCCGCTGAAGCACCTTGACGGCATGGACTCGCTGCTGTCCATCGTGCAGATGCCGGCCGGGATCCCGGTCGCCACCGTGTCGATCGGCAACGCCCGCAACGCCGGCCTGCTCGCCGTACGGATCCTCGGTGCCGCCGACGACGACCTGCGCGCCAAGATGACGACCTACCAGCAGGATCTGGAGAAGCTGGTAGCAACCAAGGAAGCCGCCCTCCACGCCACCCTGCGCTAACCCCCCGCACGCCGCCCCACCCCGCCCGCGATCTTGCACCTTCGGTCGCTGCTGCGCGGCCTTCACCCCCTATGCCGCAACAGAAAGCGCAAGATCGCGCGCGGCAATCGCTTGGGCCCGCGAACCGCGCCCACTCACCGCGCCCACTCACCCACGCCGCAGGGGCCCTCCGATTAGTCTCACGCACGCCGCAGGGGCCCTCCGATTAGTCTCACCCACGCCGCAGGGACCCTCCGTCTTACCTCATGCCGCGCAGGGCGGTCTGTAGGCGTTCCTGGGCGCGGCGGCGGCGTTCGTTGCTCGCGCCGAGCACCAGCAGCAGGATGCCCACCGGGATCAGCGCCAGCCACGGGCCCAGGCTGAACAGGGCGTGGATCGCCGTGATCGCGGTGACCGACGCGCCGACGATCACCGGGGCCTGTTGTTGGCTGGACGAGCCGAAGATCAGTACCGCGACCGCGCCGAGCAGCAGCAGCATCTGCCGCATCGTGCTGGACTCGGTGGCCAGCACGATCGCCAGCGTCGGGACGAAGGCCGCGACCAGCGCCGGCCCGTACGCCACCCAGCTGCTCATGTCGGGTCGGTGGCGCAGCTCCAGGACTCCGACGAGGAGTGCCAACACGGCGAACGGCAGCGTGTACGCCTCGGGCAACGCCACGTCGGCGACTCGCATCAGGATCCACCACGCGGTGATCTCACACACCACCACGGCCCAGAACAGGATCCGGCGTTCCACCGGCCGGCGACCGGGTCGGGTCGCCGCCACCCCGAGGACAGCGCCCCAGGCGGCCAGCAGGGCGGCGATGTGGCGGGGCGAGTCGAAGGCGAGGGCCAACGCGATCAGCGCGGCAGCGTACCCGGTCCACTCCACGGTGGAGGCCTCCCGCTGCGCCTCGGGGCGGCGCAGCCGGGGCAGGGTCGCGGCGAGCACCTGCAGGACCGCGCCGACGGCGAGCACCCCGAACGCGGACCAGACCGCCGCCAGCCCGGCGACCAGGCCGGCGGTGAGCACGAAGAGCTGCGCCATGAGTGATGCGAAGAGCCAGCCGAGGATGCGCGCCCGCTGGGTGGTGCCGAACAGCGCCGCCACCGCGCCCACGCCGACCGCGCTGCCGAGGGTGAACAGGGTCATCTGCCGGTCGGCCAGGCTGCCGGCGAGCCCGGCGCTGCCACCGGCCAGACCGATGGCGAACACCAGCACCCGGGCCAGCCGCAGCGAGCGGGCCCGCTCGACCAGCGGCGGCGGTGGGGTCAGTGCGAGACCGAGCATTGCGATGGTGAAGACGGAGAGCGCGGCGACGGTGCTGGCGGGCCAGCCCTGACCCAGCGCGATGGGCGCGATCAGCAGCGTGACGGCTGCTCCGGGCAGCACCACCGGCACGGCCCGGGACCGCCGCCCACCGCTGAACCCGGTGGCGGCCAGCGCGGCGGTCGCGGTGAGCAGCAACGCCGTCAGCACGTGGGTCGGGTTCACCACGTCCGACGGTGGGGTGAGCAGCTCCGGCGGCGGGCCCTGCCAGATCCGGGTCAGTGTGCGGTGCGGCTCGACCAGGGCGGTGACCAGCGCGGGTGCGATCGAGGCGAGCGCCAGGGCGGTCGGCAGCGCCGCCGCGGCCAACGCACCCGCGGCCGGGTTGACCCGCCAGCGTCGTCGCTCCGGGTCGTCCGGCAACCGCCGTAGGGCGCCGTCCAGTCGTACCGCCCAGCGCCGGACCGGCTGGGCCGCGCCGGTGGGCGGCACGGTGGCCGCGCGGATCAGCTCGGCCAGTACGCCGAGCAGGGCGGCGGCGGCCGCGTAGACGCCGGCGGCGAGGCCGGTGGGGATGGCGGCGAGGGCGCTGATGGTGGCCCCGCCGACCACCGCCACGCTGACCCAGGGCAGATATTGCGGCACCAGCCGGCGGACCGCGGCCACGGCGGCCAGACCGAGGCTGGTCGCGGCCAGCGCGGCGGTCAGCACCACCTGCGCCGAGTGTTCGAACTCGGCGGACAGTGCCGCCACCGCACCGGGGAGGGCCAGCAGGGCGGCACCGATCGCCGCGCCACCGATCTGCGCCAGGTGCGGCGGCATCCCCTCGGTTTCGATGTCGACGACCTGTGGATCGGCGAGGACGCGGGCCAGCGCGGCCACCACCACGCCGATCAGCGCGATGCTGCCCAGCGCCAGGGCCGTGGTCCACGGGCGGACCAGTCCGGCTCCGGCGGCGTGCAGCGCGACAACCCCGGCCACGGTGGCCCGGGACAGCCCGGCGCGCGCCTCCTCCGTGGCCACCGCGGCCATGCCGAACACGGTGGCGACCATTCCGCCGACCAGGACCGGCGACCACCAGGCCAGATCGAATGCGGCCGGCGCGCCGATCGTGGCGAGCACCACCGCCACCCCGGACACGTCCCAGCGCCACGGCGGCGGGAGCAGGATGCCGGCGGCGAGGGCCAGCAGCGCCAGCGCGACCGGCGCCTGCCAGGTGGCACCGCCGACGGGGGCGGCCGGCCAGTCGCTCAGATCGCCCCTCCAGATCGGGCCGGGGGTGGCCAGCACGCCGACCCCACCGCGCACCGCCGACCAGCCGGCGAGGACGCCGATCAGGGCACCGCCGACGGTGAGGCCGAGGATCGGGCCGCGTCGCCACTCCTCCGGCATGCTGCGGGCGCCCACGGCGACCACCAGGAGCAGGGCGGCGGCCACCGCCAGCTGCCCACCCGGGGCGAGCACCGCCCCGATCCGTACCAGCGTGGCGATCAGGGCGGTGGTGACCGCCGCGGCGGCCAGGTCCGAGCCGTCGAGGGTGAGGTCGGCTCGACGGCCGGCGTCGATGGAGGGGGCCAGGAAGAGCAGCACCGCCGCGACCAGCAGGAGCGCGCCCACCCACGCGTCGGCGACGGTCGCGCCGGGCGCCCCGAACGCGGCGGCGGTGACCATCAGCGCGCCCAGCCCGGTGCCGACCGACAGCGGCGCGGGGATGTGGCGCTGGGAGACCTGCACGACGGCGGCGTAGCCCAGGGTCACGCAGACCGCCAGGAAGCTGGCCGCCAGGATCGGGACGGTCACCTCGCGGAGGCTCGCCGGGGTGGGGGTCGGGTCGCTCGGCATGGTCGCGGCCACGAACGCCGCCACTGCCCCGGGCAGCGCGAACGCGGCGCCACCGGCGGCCCAGGCGGTGACCGTGTCGGAGGCGGCGGAGGCGATCCGGATCCGGGGCGCCAGCGTGACCAGCGTGCCGGCCGCAAACAGGGTGATCAGGACCGCGGCGGTGAGGGTGGGGCTGGCCAGGCTGGCACCCGCACCGAACAGGCCGACCACGGCCGCCCCGACGGCGTGCGCCACCGCGGCTCGGTCGGTGCGGGCGGAGAGCCCGATGACCCCGATGCCGATCGCGGTGATCACCATTGGCCAGGGTGCCGTCGCCCAGCCGAGACCGAACGAGGCAGGGACGGCGAGCGCGGTCAGCGCCGCGCCGGCGACCGCGAACTCCCGGCGGATCTCGGTGGGCAGGGCCAGCACCGCCGCGATGGTCAGCAGGAACGCGGCACCCGCGAGCTGCCAGGTGGTCGGCCCGACGGCGGCGGCCAACTCGCCCGGGTACCGGCTGAGGTCGGGGTTCCAGGCGGGCAGTGCCGCCCGGACCGGTGCCACCCCGGCGCGTAGCGCGCCGCCGGCGACCACCAGACCACTGACTGTCAGCGCCACCGCGGAGGCCAACTGTGGGCCACGCCGGGCCGCCTCCGGGACCGCGCGCACCGCCAGCCCGGTCACCGTGATGACCGCCGCGATCAGCAGCAGCGCCCGGCCGGGGAGTGCCACCGAGGCGATTCGGCTGAGCGAGCCGATCACCGCCAGGGTGACGATGCCGGCCGCGACGTCCGGCAGCGGTGGGCGACGCAGCACCAACGCGCCGGCCAGCCCGATCATGGCGGCCAGCAGCAGCACCACCCCGGCGCCGGTCGCCGTCGGCACGGTCTGTGCCCGCAGCAGGGCGGTGACCGCGTACGCCAGCGAGACGGCGACCGCCAGGGCGTGCAGCAACCAGGTCAGCTCACGCAGGCCGGGCACCGGCCGGGTCGGCCGCGGGTCAGTGGCGCCCCCGCTGGCGTCGATCAGCTCGGCGGCCTCCTCCGGGTCGCCCTCCGGTCGGCTCTCGGCGTCGCGTTGGCGGGGCGCGGACGGCATGCCGGGCGACGGCAGGTCCTGCCGGACGGGGCGTTCGACGGTCACGCCGGAGCGGGCCAGGCCGAGATTGACGAGGGCGACCAGGGCCAGCACCAGCGCCCAGCCGCCCGGGCCGGTGATCTGGTCGTACGCCAGCAGAGGCAGCACCGGCTGCGCGGCGAGCACTGTGGCGAAGCGGGGCGCGCGCAGACCGGTCCAACCGGCGTACCCGAATGCGACCGCGGCGGTGACCGCGAAGATCACCCCGGCGAAGACCGTGCCGGAGCCGCCGCCAGCGCCGATCCGGTCCACCGCCCAGAGGGCGTTGCCGGCGAGCGGCACCAGCAGCAGGCCGACCGCGGCGATGGTCTCGGCGGTCGAGGTGAGCCCGCGCCGGGCCAGTGCCGGTGGGGCGAGCAGCATCAGCACGGTGGCCAGGAGCAGGATGCCGAGTCGGGCCAGCGCGTCCATCGAGCTGGTGGCCACCGCGGCGAAGACCACCGCAGCCACGCCGAGCAGCAGCGCGCCCAGCCCGAGCGGGATGTTCTGCACCTCGCGCGAGGACGCCTCCGGCGGGTGCTCCGGGTCGTCCGCGTCCAGCCAGGCGGCCCGGGGCGGGGGCGGCGGCGGATCCTCCGGGGCGGACGGAGTGCCCTGGCGGGGCACCCGGGGCGGCGTTCCCATGGTGGCCGTCGGGGGCCGCCGGCCGGGGCGGCGGCGCAGCACCCGGCGCGGCCGGGTGGCCTGCTTGATCCGCTCCTCGCCGGCGTGGGCGAGGATGTCCCGCTGGAAGAGCGCGGCCTGCATCTTGGCGGCGATCTGCCGCTGCTCGCGGGCGATGGCGGCGTCGCGCGCCTTCATCTCCGCGATTGAACGCTCAATGTCGGCCAGGTGCTCGACCCACTGTGGTTGATCTGCCCCACAGTGCGGGCATCGGACGGCCGGCTTGATCTCCCGGCCGCACGAGGAGCATTGAAAGGTCGCCACGACACCCCTCCACCCGCACTGTGGACTCCCACTGTCGCAGCATGCCCAAAGCTGGCGCGGATTTCGACTCTTGTCGGCGGGTCCGGGGCAAACAACGACACCGGCCGGCCACCGAGATGCTCGATGGCCGGCCGGTGGTGCGTCGGTTGGGTCAGGGGCGGCCCATGCCCCGGTACTCCCAGCCGGCCTGGGCCCACAGCGCCGGGTCGAGGCAGTTGCGGCCGTCGACGACCTTGCGACCCTTGACCAACTCGCCGAGGGCGACCGGATCGGCGTTGCGGAAGTCGGCCCACTCGGTGAGGACGCAGACCAGGTCGGCGTCGTTGACCGCCTCGTTGATGCTGCTCTCGTAGGTCAACTCGGGAACCGCGCGGCGGGCGTTCTCGGTGCCCTGCGGGTCGTACACGTGCACGTCGGCGCCGGCCTTGTGCAGCAGCGCGGCGACGGCGAGCGCCGGGGCGTCGCGGACGTCGTCGGTGTTGGGCTTGAAGGTGGCACCGAGCACGGCGATCCGGGTGCCGGAGAAGTCCGGGCCGGCCGGGCCGGAGCGGCGGCCGAGCAGGTCCGCGGCGAGCTGGAGCACCCGGGTACGCCGGCGCAGGTTGATCAGGTCGACCTCGTGAAGGAAGCGCAGCGCCTCGCCGGCGCCCAGCTCCTGGGCGCGGGCCTGGAAGGCCCGGATGTCCTTGGGCAGGCAGGCGCCTCCGAAGCCGAGGCCGGCCTGGAGGAACCGGTTGCCGATCCGCGGGTCGTAGCCGATCGCGCGGGCCAGCTGGGTGACGTCGCCACCGGAGGCCTCGCAGACCTCGGCCATCGCGTTGATGAAGGAGATCTTGGTGGCCAGGAAGGCGTTCGCGGCTACCTTGACCAGCTCGGCGGTGGAGAAGTCGGTGACCACCAGGGGCACCTCGCGGTCCTCCGTGGCGGCCAGGTCGAACACGCCCTTGTGCGCGGCGTAGAGCATGCCGTTGGCCCACTCGCTCTTGACGCCGACCACGATCCGGTTGGGCCGCAGGACGTCGTCGACGGCGAAGCCCTCCTGGAGGAACTCGGGGCTCCACGCCACCTCGACGTCCAGGTCGTTCGGGGTGTGCTTCCCGACGAGCTGCTCGACCCACTCGGCGGTGCCGACCGGCACGGTGGACTTGCCGACGATCAACGCCTTGCGGGTCAGGTGCTGAGCGAGGCTGGTGACCGACGCCTCGACGTACGACAGGTCGGCGCCCATGCCGTCGGCCCGCTGCGGGGTGCCGACGCAGATGAAGTGCACGTCACCGAACTCGGCGGTCTCGGCGATGTCAGTGCTGAACCGGAGGCGGCCGGCGGCGAGGTTGCGCCGGAGCAGCTCGTCCAGGCCGGGCTCATGGATCGGCACCTGACCGGCGTTCAGCATCGCGATCTTGTCGGCGTCGACGTCGAACCCGAGAACCTCGTAGCCCAGCTCGGCGTAGCAGATGGCGTACGTCGCACCGAGGTAACCAGTCCCTAGGAACGTCACCCGCGGCCGGGGTGCGCCCGAGGGCGGGGTCACCGCGGCGATGGCGGGGGTCGGCTGGATGGTGGGGTAGGGGATCGTCACGCCTGTCTTCTCCGCTCGCGCTGGCGTCGCGTCGTCGCGTCGCATTCTGCTGCGGCGCCTGGGCGGGGCACCGGAGGGTGGCTCACTGTTCCAATTCTCCATCATCGCTGAGCGCGTTAGGTGCACCGTCCTGCCCATACCTACGCGCCGGTAACATCACCTGAACTGCAGTCGCTAGTCTTCAGTCTGCGCGGTCGGCGGTCAGGAGTCGTCACAGACTGCGCATGATAGTGGTGAAGGGGAGGGCCGAGATGGCCGCAGGGGAGTCGTTCGACGTCTACCGGTTGCCTGAGGAGCACCAGGCGATCCGGGAAGCCGTGCGGGAGGTCTGCGCCGCGAAGGTGGCTCCGCACGCCGCGGAGGCCGACGAGACGGGGGAGTTCCCCAAGGCGTCCTACGACGCGCTGCGAGCGGCCGACTTCCACGCACCGCACATACCCGAGGAGTACGGCGGCGCGGGCGCGGACGCGCTGGCCACCGCCATCGTGATCGAGGAGGTGGCCCGCGCCTGCGCGTCCTCCTCGCTGATCCCGGCGGTGAACAAACTCGGCACCATGCCGCTGTTGTTGTCCGGTTCCGCCGACCTCAAGACTCGTTACCTGACGCCGGTCGCGGCCGGTGACGCGATGTTCTCGTACTGCCTCTCCGAACCGGAGGCGGGCAGTGACGCGGCCTCGATGACCACCAGGGCGGTACGTGACGGGGATCACTGGGTGCTCAACGGTGTGAAGCGCTGGATCACCAACGCCGGGCTGTCCGAGTTCTACACCGTCTTCGCCGTCACCGACCCGTCCGCCCGGTCCCGGGGCATCTCGGCCTTCGTGGTCGAGAAGTCCGATGCCGGGGTGAGCTTCGGCGCGCCGGAGAAGAAACTCGGCATCAAGGGCTCGCCCACCCGCGAGGTCTACCTCGACAACGTGCGGATCCCGGCCGACCGGATGATCGGCGCGGAGGGCACCGGCTTCGCGACCGCGATGAAGACCCTGGACCACACCCGGGTCACCATCGCCGCGCAGGCCGTCGGGATCGCGCAGGGCGCGCTCGACTACGCCAAGGGGTACGTGGCCGAGCGTCGCCAGTTCGGCAAGGCCGTCGCCGAGTTCCAGGGGATCCAGTTCATGCTGGCCGACATGGGCATGAAGCTCGAGGCGGCCCGGCAGCTCACGTACGCGGCTGCCGGCAAGTCGGAGCGTGGCGACGCAGATCTCACCTACTTCGGCGCGGCGGCGAAGTGCTTCGCCTCCGACGCCGCCATGGAGATCACCACCGACGCGGTGCAGTTGCTCGGTGGTTACGGCTACACGCGGGACTACCCGGTCGAGCGGATGATGCGGGACGCCAAGATCACTCAGATCTACGAGGGCACCAACCAGGTGCAGCGGATCGTGATGGCTCGGCAGCTATTGCAGGGCTGACCGAGGTGTTTTCCGAACCCCGTGGCACGAGCGTCCGGTGCCGGCAATCGCCGGTGCCGGCGCACGGCATCCCGGCGCTCGGGTAAAGGCGGGGACGCGACGGACCGGGCCTGATTCGGCGCGTACGTACACTGGTCTTCGTCGATGGCCCCGGCGCACGCGTCCGCCCGAATTCTGGCGTCGATGGCCTGCTGGGTGCCCGGCGTGCGGGTGCCTCCGGGTACGCCGGGCGCCTACCCCCCCGCCGCGCACGCGTGGTGGCGGGCCCGTGCGGCGACGAGGTCCCGCGCTCGACGCGACGTCTCGGCCTGACCGGATCCGGCAATCGGACGCAATCGTCGGGCGGCCCACGCGTCGGCTTGTCGGCCCGGATGGTCGACGGCTTCGCGGGAGCTGCGATCCGGCGACGGTGGCGCTCTCTGTCGTGCCTCGCATTGGGCACGTTAACAACCATTACATTGACTGTCGTTCAACCAATCGGATGCTCGGCCAATGGATGATCGGTCGTTCTTTCCGACTGTCGTGTGAAACTCGTCTCCGTGTCGGATTCTGACCACGAGTTCCGCGATAAAGGATTCTCCCCGTCCGGGCAAGTCATTTTTCCGACGCGCCGCGTCCAACCTGGACGGTGGCGTCGTCGTTGATCGGTCTGCACGCCGCACGGAGTAGGCGGCAATGCCCCTGTCCTGCGCAGATGCGTTGCCGGCAACGCATTTCGGGCCGATTCCGGTCGTCTCGCCCGACCGCCCGCAGCCCCGCCGACGGAGCGCCGGCGGGCCTGGCGGCGTGCCCGGTCGACCAACCACCTGCGGAGTATTTGTCATAAATACGTCCCGGTTGGCATGGTGGACTTCAGCGGCAGGCAAGGGTCTTGACACGCTCCGTGTCTGATGGTTTTCTGTGCCTCGCTTGCGTTTACATTCATGAACGCTGTTGGGTCGCAAACTTCGGGGGGGAGCGCGACGTGGGTTCAGCATGGCTTGCCAGAATCTGCTTGACATCGACCGGGTTGCGTCCGCAAAGGGCCCTCGGCTTCGGGTCGGATAGCCGATTAACGTGCAGGTGGCCGGCCGTGGCCGTGGTGGAATCCGACAGCGAGACACGCGGCGGTGAAACCCCGCACGTCCTCTGAGTGACGCATAGCAAAAGTCTCCGCAAACGACAGTTGACGACGCCCGACCTGGGGACGCGCGTCCCGACTTCGACGCTGGCAGGTCTGACCGCCGTGGTCCCTGCCTGGCCGCCGTGCCGGTTCAGCGCTTCCCCGTCGGGTCCTGGGACCAGGCGCAGAGTGAGGAAGACGTGAACATTCTCGACAACCCCGACGGACGCTTCTTCGTAGTGGTGAACGACGAGGGGCAGCACTCGCTGTGGCCCGAGTCGCTCAGCCTGCCGGCCGGGTGGACGGTGACCCACGGGCCCGCCGACCGCGCCTCCTGCCTGGACCACGTCACCACCGAGTGGACGGACATGCGGCCGCGCAGCCTCGTGACGCACCTGGAGAGCGCCGCTCGGGAGGTGGCCTGATGACCACCGACGCGAGTGCCAGCCGCCCCGCGCCGCACGGCGCGGGGCTCTCGCCCGGCCGGTCACGCCTCGACTCGATGTCGCCCTCGAAGCGGGCCCTGTTCGAGAAGCGTCTCGGCGGCCGGCGCCCCCGGCCGGCCGAGGCGCTCGCCCGGGTGCCGCGCGGTGGCGACCTGCCCGTCTCCCCCGCACAGCGCCGGCTGTGGTTCATGGAC
Organism: Micromonospora sp. CNZ322; assembly: GCF_007827755.1. Lineage (NCBI taxonomy): Bacteria > Bacillati > Actinomycetota > Actinomycetes > Micromonosporales > Micromonosporaceae > Micromonospora > Micromonospora sp. CNZ322. The sequence continues at coordinate 597,282 of NZ_VITD01000001.1, read as the reverse complement.
CAGCTCGTCCCCGGCTCGGCGATGTTCAACGTGCCGACCGCCCTACGCCTGACCGGCGCACTCCGGCTCGACGTGATGACCGACGCGGTGCGCGCCCTCCTCGACAGGCACGAGGCGCTGCGGACCGTGTTCGCGGCGAACGAGGGCGACCCGGTGCAGCGCATCCTGCCCGACATCGAGGTGGACCTCACCCCGCGCCCACTGCCCGTCAACGACGCGGCGGTGCTGGCCGCCGTACGCGACGAGGCGAGTCGTCCGTTCTCCCTCTCCGACGGGCCACTGGCTCGCGCCGCGCTGTTCCGGCAGACCCCCACCGCGCACGTGCTGGTGCTGACCCTGCACCACAGCATCTGCGACGGTTGGTCGGTCAGCCTGCTCATCGATGAGCTGCTGGAGCTGTACCGCGCCGGAGCACAGGACCTGGCTCCCACGCTCGCGCCCCTCACCGTGCAGTACGCGGACTACGCCGCCTGGGAGAGTCGTCCCGACCGGGCCGCCGAGCTGGCCGAGGGCCTCGACTACTGGAAGCGCGCGCTGGCGGGCGCGGTACCCGTCATCGACCTGCCGTTGGACCGTCCCCGCCCGCCCGTGCAGTCCTTCCGGGGCGAGCGGCACCGCTTCGCCCTGCCCGACGGCCTGTGGCAGGCGGTGACCCGCCTGGCCCAGGATGAGCGGGCCACCCCGTTCATGGTGCTGCTCGCCGGGTTCGCCGCGCTGATGTCGCGGTACGCGGCCCAGGACGAGGTCTCGGTGGTGACCCCGGTGGCGAACCGCCCCCGGGTCGAGCTGGAGACGATGGTCGGCTCCTTCGTCAACTCGATCGTCGTACGGGTCGACACCTCCGGCGCGCCCACCTTCCGGGCCCTGGTGGGACGGGTCCGCGATCTCGTGCAGCAGGGCATGGCGCACGGCGAGGTGCCCTTCGACACTGTGGTGGAGGCGGTCGACCCGGAGCGCGACCTCGGCCACACGCCCCTCGCGCAGGTGATGTTCGCCCTCGTCGAGGACCAGGCGTTGGAGGCAGAGGCGGCGGGGTTGCGGGTCACGGCCGTCGAACACCACCTGCCGATCAGCAAGCACGACCTGACGGTCGAGGTGTGGCCGGACGCCGACGGCCGGCTGCGGGGGGTGGCCGAGTACGCGACCGACATCCTCGACGAGCGCACCGTGGCGCGGATGGCCGCTCACCTCGGCGTTCTGCTGGTCGGTCTGACCGCCGCGCCGGACGCCCCGGTCGGGTTGGCCCGCCTCCTGTCCGATGAGGAGACCCGGGCGGCGGTCGTGGACGGCAACCGCACCGAGGACCCGCTCCTCGGTGACGTGCGCGCGCACGAGCTGTTCGCTCGGCAGGCCGCCCGTACCCCTGACGCGCCCGCGCTCCTGGTCGGCGACCTGACTGTCACGTTCGGAGAGCTGGACCGCCGGGCCGACGCCCTCGCCGCCCGGCTGCGCCGGCACGGGGTGGGACCGGAGACCCGCGTCGGCCTCTTCCTGGACCGTGGTGTCGACCTCGTCACGGCCCTGCTGGCCACCCTCCGGGCCGGCGGCGCGTACGTGCCGCTGGACGTGGGCGAGCCCGCCGAGCGGGTGCGGTTCATGCTCACCGACGCCGAGGTGCGGGTGGTCGTCACCAGCGCGGGCCGGGTCGCGGACCTACCGGACACCGACGTGTCGGTGCTGCTGCCCGACGGCGACGAGGACGCCACCACCGACCTGCCGCCGCTGCCGCGACCGCACCCGGACAGCGCCTGCTACGTCATCTACACCTCGGGCTCGACGGGGCGACCGAAGGGTGTGGTGGTCACCCACCGCGGCCTGACCAACTACCTGGCGTGGAGCCTGCGGGCGTACCGGGTGGCCGAGGGCGGGGGCGCGCCACTGGTCTCGCCGTTGCGGTTCGACCTGTCGGTGACGACGCTGTTCTGTCCGCTGCTGGCCGGGCGTCCGGTGGTGCTCGTCGCCGACGGCACCGAGCTGGAGACCCTCACCGAACTGCTCGGCAGCGACCTGGACCTCGGGCTGGTCAAGCTCACCCCGGCCCACCTGGAGGCGCTGGACCGGGCCGTTCCGAGCCGGACCATCGCTGCGGACGGCTATCTGATCGTCGGTGGCGAGTCGCTGCACGGCGCCACCGCCGCCGCCTGGCGACGCCGGGCTCCGGGCCTGCGCATCGTCAACGAGTATGGGCCCACCGAGACCGTCGTCGGCTGCTGCGTGCACGAGGTGCACGACGGCACCGACCTGTCCGGTGTGGTGCCGATCGGTCGTCCGATCGCCAACACGCGGCTCTACGTGCTGGACGGCAACCTGCTGCCGGTGCCGCCCGGCACGGTCGGTGAGCTGTATGTGGCGGGTGCTGGTGTGGCCCGTGGCTACCACGGTCGGCCGGACCTGACCGCCGGGCGCTTCCTGCCCGACCCCTTCGCCCCGACGCCGGGGGAGCGCATGTACCGCACCGGCGACCTCGTCCGGGTGCGACCCGACGGCGAGCTCGACTGCCTGGGCCGGATCGACACCCAGGTGAAGATCCGGGGGTACCGGGTCGAGTTGGCGGAGATCGAGGCCACCCTGACCCGGCTGCCACAGGTCCGCGAGGCGGTCGTCCTGCTGCGAACCGACCGGCCTGGTGAGGAGCGGTTGGTCGCGTACGTCACAGCGGCCGGGGACTCCGTGGCCTACGACCCGCGTGACGCGCTGCGCGCGGAACTGCCGGACTACATGGTGCCGGAGGTCGTCGTCACGCTCGACGCGCTGCCGTTGGCCGCCAACGGCAAGGTGGACCGGGCGGCCCTGCCCGCACCCACGGCGGCCGAGCCGGCGCCCACCCTTGCCGCTCCGGAGAGCCGGCTGGAGGAGGCCATCGCCGAGGTCTGGGCAGACGTGCTGGGGCGGCCGGTCGAGTCGATCGGGCGGGACGCGAACTTCCTCGACCTGGGTGGGCACTCCCTGCTCGCGGTCCGGGCCATGGCCCGGCTGCGCAAGAAGCTCGACATCGAGCTGCCGCTGGCGGTGTTCCTGGAGTCCACCTCGCTGGCCGACCTGGGGGCCCGGATCGAGGCGCTCGGCGGGCGGGCCCCCCGGCCCGGTCTCGTCGCCGTCCCGAGGACCGGCCCGGTGCCGTTGTCGCACGCGCAAGGACGCCTGTACTTCCTCAACCGGCTCGCCGAGGACAGCGCGTTCTACAACGTGCCCCTCGCGCTGCGCTTCGACGGTGACCTGCGCGCGGACGCGCTGCGGGTGGCCTTCGGCGCGCTGTGGGCCCGGCACGAGGGGCTGCGCACCCGGTTCCCGTCCGTGGACGGCGAACCGGTACAGGAGTTCTTGCCCGTCGACGCCGTGGCGTACGCCGAGGTGGACGTGCGGGGCGACGCCGACCCGGAGGGTCGGCTGGCCGCCCTCTTCGACGCCGAGGGGCGCACTCCGTTCGACCTGGCCGCCGGGCCGCTGCTGCGCGGCACCCTGGTGCGGGTACGCCCCGACTCGCACGTGCTGCTGCTGACGCTGCACCACACCGTCTCCGACGGCTGGTCCCTGAACATCGTGTTGAACGACCTGGTGACGCTCTACCGGGAGATCGCCCAGGGGCAGCCGTCGTCGTTGCCCGAGCTGACACACACCTATGTGGACTACACGTTCTGGCAGCGGTCCTGGCTGACCGGTGCCGAGCTGGACGACCAGCTCGACTGGTGGAAGCGGCAGCTCGACGGCGTACCCACGCTGGACCTGCCGACCGATCGGCCGCGACCGGCGGTGCAGACCTTCCGCGGAGCGCGCCACGACATCAGCTGGTCGGCCGAGCGATCCCGGGCGGTGGCCGACCTGGCCCGGCGGGAGAAGGTCTCCCTGTTCATGGCGTTGCTGGCCGGCTTCGACGTGCTCATGGCCCAGCTCAGTGGTCAACGGGACATCACCGTCGGTACGCCCGTCGCCAACCGCACCAGCACCGAGTTGGAGAAGCTCGTCGGGTTCTTCGCCAACACCCTGGCGCTGCGGGTCGACCTCTCCGGCGACCCCACCTTCCGCGAGGTGCTGCGGCGGGTCCGCAGCACGGCGCACGGCGCGTACGCCCACCAGGACGTCCCCTTCGAGATGGTCGTCGACGCGGTGGCGCCCACCCGCAGCCTCAGCCACTCACCGCTGTTCCAGGTGCGCTTCGCGTTGCAGAACGCCCCGGGCGGCCTGCCCGACCCGGGCCCCGGCCTCACCCTCACGTCGATCGACAACGAGCAGTGCACCGCCCGCTTCGACCTGCTGATCGACCTGTGGGAGAACGGGGACGGCATCGAGGGACACGCCGAGTACAGCACCGACCTGTTCGACGCGGGCACCGTCGAGGCGATGATGAGCCGCCTCGGGGTGCTGATGGACCGGTTGGTCGGGGACCCCGACCAGCGCGTCTTCGACGTGGATCCCCTCCTGCCGGGCGAGCGGGAGCGTCTCGACGCGCTCGCGCACGGTCCGGCGCTGCCGGTTGGCGCCGCGTACCGCACGCTCACCGCCCGGGTGGGCGAGCAGGCGCGACGCCGACCCGACGCTCCGGCGGTCACCAGCGGCGAGACGACCCTCTCCTACGGCGACCTGCACCGCCGCAGCGGTGACCTGGCCCGGGTGCTCGCCGAACACGGCGCGGGCCCGGGAACGACGATCGCCCTGCACCTCGACCGGGGCGTCGACGTCGTCGTGGCGGCGTTGGCGGTCCTGGAGACGGGTGCCGCGTACGTGCCGCTGGACCCCGCGTACCCCGCGCAGCGGTTGGCCGCGATCGTGGCGGACGCCCGGCCGACGATGACGCTCACCACGCGCGACCTGGCGGGTCGTACGCCCCAGGGCGCGGGCGAGGTGGTGACGATCGAGGACCTGCCGGCCCCGGTGGGCCCCCGGCCGACACCGGCGCTGCGACCGGAGCACCCGGCCTACGTGGTCTACACCTCCGGCACCAAGGGGCTCCCCAAGGGTGTGGTGGTGACCCACGGCGGGCTGTCCGCGTACCTGGAGGGGCTGCCGGCCGCGCTGGCCCTGCCCGACGAGCCGGTGTTCCTGCACACCGCGTCGTTCGCGTTCTCGTCGTCGGTGCGGCAGTTCGCCGTTCCGCTGACGCTGGGCGGCCACGTGGTCGTCGCCGGGCGCGCGCACCTGGCCGACCCGTTGGCGCTGCTCACCTTCGTCACCGCGCACGGCGTGCAGGTGCTGGACCTGGTGCCGTCGTACCTGCGGGTCCTGCTGCCGGCGCTCACCTCGCCCGGCGGGTGGCGGCCACGGGTGGTGCTCACCGCCAGCGAGCCGCTGCGCTACGAACTTCCCGAGGCCATCCGCAATGCGCCGGGGACCGCGCCCCGGCTGGTCAACATGTACGGCCAGACCGAGACGACGGGCATCGTCGCCGTGGCGGAGGTCCGCATCGACCGGGCGGGCCGCGAGGCGGTGGTGCCGCTCGGTCGGCCGATCCCGGGCGCACGGCTGTACGTACTCGACGAGAGGCTGCGGCCGGTGCCGACCGGCCTGCCCGGCGAGATCGTCGTCGGTGGTGCGGGCCTGGCCCGCGGCTACCTGGGGGACGCCGCGTTGACCGCCGAGCGGTTCGTGCCCGATCCGCTGGGCGCGCCGGGCGACCGGCTCTACCGCACCGGTGACCGGGGGCGGCTGCTGCCGGACGGCACCGTGGAGTTCCTGGGCCGGATCGGCGACCAGGTCAAGATCCGGGGTCACCGGGTCGAGCCGGACGAGGTCGCCTCGGCGCTGTCCGCCCTGAACGGCGTGGGCGAGTGCGTGGTGCTCTGCGACGACGACGGGGCGGACGACCGGCGGTTGGTGGCCCACGTGGCGCTGCGGCCGGGTGCCGCGCTCTCCACCGACGACCTGCGCGCGGCGCTGCGGGAGCGGCTGCCGGATTACATGGTGCCGACGGTGGCGCTCGTCGACCGCCTGCCCCGGCTGCCCAACGGGAAGGTCGACCGGGCCGCGTTGACGGCACCGAACCCCACCGTGGCTCCGGCCACCGCCGCTGCCACCGCCACCGAAGAGGCCCGGCGTGGACCGGTGGAGGGAATCCTGACCGGGATCTGGCGGGAGGTGCTGCGGGTGCCGTCGGTGGGTCCGGAGGACAACTTCTTCGCCCTGGGTGGGGACTCGCTGCACGTGATCCGGGTGGTGGACCGGGCCCGTAAGGCGGGTGTGGTGATCACGCCCGCGCAGTTCATCGCGTACCCGACCATCGCCGCGCTCGCCTCGGTCGCGACTGACGCGCAGACGCCGGCCGACAAGGCGCGGGAGGTCCTGGCCGGGATCTGGCGGGAGGTGCTGCGGGTGCCGTCGGTGGGTCCGGAGGACAACTTCTTCGCCCTGGGTGGGGACTCGCTGCACGTGATCCGGGTGGT